>NZ_JBQQBZ010000049.1:0-48659 GCF_052245655.1 Streptomyces sp. 4N509B | reverse complement strand
CAGCCCCCGTGTCCGCGCCGGCCCTCGCGTCGGCTCCCACCCCGCCGGTGACGGATCCGGGGCCGGCTCCCGCCCACCCACCGGCCCCGGCCCACGCACCGGCCCCGGTCCCCGTCACGGCTCCCACCGCGGCGGGCGCGTGGGGCACCGCGCCGACCCCGGCCCCCGAAGCCGGCACGGGCACGGGCATGGGGACGGGGACGAGGCCACCGGCGGACAGGGATGCGGAGAGGAACGTCCAGGCGCCGCCCACGGACCCCGCCGCGTGGCGGGCGGAGGCGCAACGCGCGCTCCAGGAGGCCGAGCGCCGTGGCCCGGTGAGCGGCGGCGGAGGCTGGTTCTACCGCACCTGAAGGCCGCACCCGAAGGTCGCACCCGAAGGCCGTCGTCGTGCCGCGTCCCGCCGTGGCGGATGTCAGCGGAAGTCGGGCGCGAGGAGTGCCCGAATCCCCGGGATGTTCCGCGTGAGGTACACCCGCAGGGACGCCGGCACCACCTCGACCGAGGTCACGCCCTCGGGCGTGAACGGCAGCCGGACGATCTCGTACGTGCCGCGCGGCGCCTCCACCTCGGGCCCGTGCCGCAGCGCCGGGTCCATGGAGGCGAGCCGGCAGGCGAAGAAGTGCTGCACCTTCAGGCCCGGCGGGGTCTCCTCGCCCGGCTCGGGCGTGTGCGGCACGGTGTCGACGAAGGCGGGCACCACGTTCGTGACCCTGGCGCCGAGCTCCTCGTAGACCTCGCGGTGGAGGGCGGCGAGGACGCTGCTGTCGGCTGGTTCGACGCCGCCCCCCGGGGTGATCCAGTACGGGTCCTGACCCGGCTTCGTGCGCTTGATGACGATGAGTTCGGCCTCGCCGGCCCGGTCGTCGGGAAGGTCGAGGAGGATGGCGCGGGCGGTGCGTTTGACCACGGACGGTTTGACCACGGTTTGTGCGGGGCTCGGGGTCATGGAGGTCATGTGGCCCGTGGGCCCCGCGGTGAAACCATGACTCCCGTCACGCCCGCGCGGCCGCGTCGAGGGCGCGGTGGAGGTCGGCGACGAGGTCCGCCGCGTCCTCCACGCCCACCGACAGGCGGACGAAGCCCTCGGGCACCGGGTCGCCGCCCCAGCGCGCGCGGCGCTCGGCCGTGGAGCGCACGCCCCCGAAGCTGGTCGCGTCGTCGACGAGGGTGAGCGCGGCGAGGAACCGCTCGGCGTGGGCGCGGTCGGGCAGGGTGAAGGAGACGACGCAGCCGAAGTGCCGCATCTGCGCGGCGGCGACGGCGTGGGCCGGGTCCTCGGGCAGGCCGGGGTGGCGCAGACCCGTCACCTCGGGCCGCTCGCGCAGCGCGCGGGCCACGGCCAGGGCGTTGTGTCCCTGCCGCTCGGTCCGCAGCTGGAGCGTGGCCAGGCCCCGGTGGGCGAGCCACGCCTCCACGGGGCCGAGGATCGCGCCGACCTCGGTGCGCCAGGCCCGCAGCGCGGCGGCCAGGTCGGGGTCGCGGGTGACGACGTAGCCGAGGAGCACGTCGCCGTGGCCGGACAGGGCCTTGGTGCCGGAGGCGACGGCGAGGTCGGCGCCGAGCTCCAGGGGGCGCTGGCCGAGCGGGGTGGCGAGGGTGTTGTCGACGGCGACGAGCGCGCCACGGTCGTGGGCGGCGCGGGCGAGGCGCCGGATGTCGCAGACGTCGAGCCCGGGGTTGGACGGGGTCTCCAGCCACAGCAGCCGCGCCGCGTTCCCGGCCCCGGCCCCGGCCGCAGCCGTGCCCGCGCCCGCGTCGCCCGTGCCGCCGCGCTCGCCGTCCCCCTCGCCGTCCCGCCCGTCGAGGGCCGCGAGCTGGGCGTCGCCGGCGGTCGGCGCCGTGCGGGTGGGAATGCCGAACGCGGCGAGCCGCTCGCGCAGGCGCGGCAGCAGCTGGTACCCGTCGGACGGCAGCACGGCGGTGTCGCCGGGCCGCAGCACGGTGAACAGCACGGCGTTGGTGGCGGCCATGCCGGAGGGGAAGACGACGGCCTCCGCCGGCGCGTCGGGCGACTCCAACTCGGCGACGGCGCGTTCCAGCGCGGTCCAGGTGGGGTTGGCCTGGCGGCCGTAGCCGTACGGGGTGGCCGCGACCTCGCCCGGCAGGTGGTAGTGGGCGGCGAGGACGGGGCCCGGCAGCGAGGGCTCGCCGGCGGTGGGCTCGGGCAGCCCGGCGCGCACCGCGCGCGTTCCGTCGCCGGTCACGGGGCGCCGCCTCCCACCAGGGCCGCGCGGGCGACCTCACCGGACTCGGGCCCGTAGTGGCCGCCGAAGAGCGCGGCGTGGATCAGGACGTGGTGGAGCAGGTGGAGCGGGGCGCGGTCGGCGCGGCCCGGCAGGGGGCGGACCTCCTCGTAGGCGGCGATCAGCCGGTCGAAGTGGGGGCACTTCGACACCTCCAGGAAGGCGAGGTCGGCCTCGGGGTGCCCGCCCTGGGCGGCGGGGTCGATGAGGTGGGGGCGCTCGGTCCAGATGATGTTGCCCGCCCACAGGTCGCCGTGGATGTGCGCGGGCGGCTGTGGCGGCCCCGCGACCTCGGCGATGCGGTCGCACAGCAGCTCGACGTCGGCGGTGT
This sequence comes from Streptomyces sp. 4N509B, assembly GCF_052245655.1. NCBI lineage: Bacteria > Bacillati > Actinomycetota > Actinomycetes > Kitasatosporales > Streptomycetaceae > Streptomyces > Streptomyces sp. 4N509B. The sequence continues at coordinate 46,082 of NZ_JBQQBZ010000049.1, read as the reverse complement.
CGCCGGGGGAGATGCCGCCGTTGTCCACCGCCAGGCGCAGCAGCGGGAGCAGGCGGTGCTCGGCGTGGAACGCGGGCCAGTCGGCGGGCTCGGTGGGCGCCGGGGTGGGGGTGGTCAGCGGCACGGGCCCGAGGTAGAGGGGGCCGGCCGTGCCGTAGTGGGGGGCGGGGGTGGCGTGGAGGGCGGCCAGGTCGCGGCCGAGGCGCTCGGCCTTCTCGGGGGTGGGGGAGCCGCCCTCTATCCATTCGAGCGCCAGCAGCCCCGGGTCGGCGGCGAGGACGCGCGGCACGGGGACGGTGCCGGTGGCGTGCAGCCGTCGCAGGCCCTCGGCCTCGGCGACGAAGAAGTCGTCCTGGGAGTCGGCGCGGGTCTTGGCGAAGAGGGTGTGGCCGTCGTCGAGGGTGACGCGGTAGGCGTCGCAGATCTCGCCGCCCGTGACCACCTCGGCGTCGGTGGGGGTCGCCCCCGTGCCGTCGACCAACGCGGCGACGCGCCGCAGTACCTCGTCCCGGTTCACCGGTCGTCCCTCTCTCCCGTGCCGTGCTCTGTCGTGCCGTGTTCTGTCGTGCCGTGCCCGCGCGCACCGCGCTCCCGCGCGCCGCGAGCCGTCGTGCTGTCGGTGGTGGTGGTCGTTGCGGTCGTGGCGGTGCTGGTCGTGGTCGTGGTGGTCGTGCCGCCGGCTCCCCTGCCGCCGGCTCCCGTGCCGTCGGCGGTGGTCGTCCGGACGAGCTCCTGCTCGACCGCGTCGATCAGCCCGGGAACGGCCGCCTCGACCAGCTTCAGGCAGGCGGCGAAGCCCGCGTCGGCACCGTAGTAGGGGTCGGGCACGTCGAGCTCCCCCGCTGTCGTGGCCGCCGGGTCGTAGGAGCGCAGCAGCCGCACCCGCGCCGCGGCGGCCGGGGTGGGTGCCAGGCGCCGCAGGGTGCGTTCGTGCCCGCGGTCGAGGGCGACGACGAGGTCGTAGCGCTCGAACCAGCCGTTCCTGAACTGCCGCGCCACGTGCGTCAGCTCGTACCCGGCGGCGGCCAGCGCCGCCTCCGCCCGCGGATCGGCGCCCTCGCCCGCGTGCCAGCTGCCGGTCCCGGCGCTGGACGCCTCGACGCGCGCGTCGAGGCCACGGGCGGCCAGCTGCGCGCGGCAGACGGCCTCGGCCATCGGGGAACGGCAGATGTTGCCGGTGCAGACGAAACAGATGCGGTACATGACCGCCATGATCCGTCATGATCCGCCATACGTCCCCCACGTTGTGGCGGGATCGGGGCCCCGTTGCTCCGGGTTGGTCCGCTTCCGCTGTCAGTCCCGGTCGAGGACCATGGTCACGGCCCAGGAGACGATCGAGATGATCAGGCCGCCGAGCAACGCGGCGCCGAAGCCGTCGACCTCGAACGAGTCCCCGGCGATCGCGGCCGTCAGCATCAGCATCAGGGCGTTGATCACGAGTGCGAACAGCCCGAGGCTGAGGATGAGGAGGGGCAGCGCGAAGAGCTTCACGATCGGCTTGACGATGAGGTTCACCAGACCGAAGATCAGCGCGACGACCAGCAGCGTGACCACCCGGTCGGAGTCGCTCGTGGTGGAGTCGCCGAGGGTGATGTCGCCCACGATCCAGACCGCCGCGGCCAGGGCCACCGCGTTGGCGAAGAACTTGATAAGGATGCTCGTCATGCGAGAGATCGTTCCAGACAAACCCCACGGTCGGGCAGGGGGTGTGAGCCGATGAGGGCGTTCCGGCTGGACCAGCTGGAGCTGGAGCGTGCCGCGAACGACGGCGCCTACCTGCGTTTCCTCCGCGAACGCTCGATGTCGGTCGGCCTCTACGCGCTGGCGGCGGGGCAGCAGGACCCGCAGCGCCCGCAGCTCCAGGACGTGGTCTTCTTCGTGGTCAGCGGGCGGGCCTCGCTCACCGTCGGGCACGAGACGACGGTCGTGGCGCGCGGCAGCGTCGTCTTCGTCCCGGGCGGTGTGCCGCGTCGTTTCCACCACATCACGGAGGATCTGCGCGTGATGGTCGTCTTCTCCCCACCCGAGGGGTAACGGGGGACATCGGCCCGCTTTCGTCCGGGTCCGTCTCAGGGAACGGTCAGGGAAGGACCGGGGTCGGCAGGGCTGCCACGGACCGTGCCGCCCGCATAGCATCGAGGTGTGAGACGACGTGTGAGCGGAGCGAGGAGCCCCAGGCCATGAAGGACACGTTGATGGCGCTGCCGTGGTGGGTGCGATGGATCGCCATCCCCGCGATCGCGCTGGTCGTCTTCGGCTCGCTGCTGGTGAGCCTGATCAGCATGCTCGTGGGCTTCCTCTTCAAGGTGCTGCTCTTCGTCGCCATCGTGGCCGTGTTGATCTTCGTGGTGCGGAAGTTCACCTCTTCCTCCTCCGGCGGCGGTTGGTAGCGCGCCCGCCCGTCACCGGGCGTGTCCCGTCGGTGGCCGGCCGTGCCCCGTCCGGGACGGAAGGGCGCCCGCTCTCGCCGGGCCCGGGTCCCGAGCGGTCGGCGCTGACCAGCAGCGCCGCGAGCAGCGTCGTCACCGGCACCGAGGCCACCAGCCCGATCGAGCCGACCAGGGTCCGCACGATCTCCTCCGCCACCAGCTCGCTGAACGCCACCGTGCCCACGCTGCTCTGCGCGATCGTGAACAGCAACAGGAGCGGCAGCGCGGCGCCCGCGTAGGCCAGGACGAGGGTGTTGACCACCGACGCGATGTGGTCCCGGCCGATCCGCATGCCCGAGCGGTACAGCGTCAGCCAACTCGCCCCCGGCTGCGCCTGCTTCAGCTCCCACACCGCCGAGGTCTGCGTGACGGTCACGTCGTCCAGCACGCCGAGCGAGCCGATGAGGATGCCCGCCAGCAGCAGGCCGCGGATCTCCAGGTCGGGGTAGAGGCTGTGGACGAGACTGACCTGGTCGTCCGTGATGCCCGTCAGCCGCGCCCAGTCGATGAACCACGAGCCCAGCACCCCGATCAGCAGCAGCGACACCAGCGTGCCGAGGACCGCGACCGACGTGCGGGCGTTCACGCCGTGCGTGAGGTAGAGCGTCGCGAGCATGATCGCGCTGCCGCCGACCACCGCCACCAGCAGCGGGTTCGAGCCGCTCAGGATCGCCGGCAGGATGAAGACGGTCAGCACCGTGAAGCTCACCACGAGGCCCACGAGCGCCAGCAGCCCGCGCAGCCGCCCCACCGCGACGACGGCGAGCGCGAAGACCGCGGCCAGCAGCAGCATCGGCGCCTGCCGGTCCACGTCCCTGATGCTGTACTGCAACTCCCGGGGCGCGTCGGGCGCGTACGCGACGACCAGGCCCTGGCCGACCTCGTAGCGCTGGGCCGCGTCGGGCGGCACCACCTCGGTGAAGGCGCGGCCGGCGTGCGGGCCGGTGGTGACCTCGAACGTGGCCCGCTCGCACTCCCCCGTCACGCCGCGCGGCACCTGCACGCCCACGTCCGCGCAGTCGACGACGCGGACCTCGGTGATCTCGGCCTGCTCGGTCTGCTGGTCGAAGCCGACGCCCGTGCGCTCCTGGTGTTCGGGGGTGCCGCCGGGCCACAGCAGCACCATGCCGGCGGCCACGACGGCGGCGAACGGGATCAGCACGGCGGCGATGACACGGCGCAGGTGGGCCGAGACGGGGGCGGGCGGGCCGCCGTGGCCGTGCGCGTGGGCGTGCGCGTGCCCGTGGGCGTCGGCCTGCCCGTGCGGGCGGGCGGGGGCGGGCGGCCGGGGTGGCGGCTGCGGCCACGGGTTCCGTGGCCGGCTCGGGTCGTGACCGCTGCCGGGACCGGGCCCGGACCCTGGTCGTGGACCCGGTCCTGGCGCCGGTCCGTGGCCGGGACCGTGCTGGGGCCCGTGGCCTCGGTGGTGGCCGGGGGAGTTGTCGTCGGGAGGCGTCGTCACCTTCCGATCATCGCGTAGTCGCCCAGGGCCCTCTGGCCGGCGCGGCCGACGTGCCGTTAGCGTGGGTGGGCGACTGTCACACCGCGGGAGCTCCGGGCACGGGGCTGAGAGGGCGCTACCGCCGCGCCGACCGCCGAACCTGACCGGGTAATGCCGGCGTAGGAAGAAGGTCCGATGACCGACACCACCCCCTCCATGCCCACGAACTCCGCGCCCACCAACTCCACGTCCACGACCAGGCCGATCGGCGCGCACAAGGACCACCTCACCGGCTCCCGCCCGGACATCCGGGTCCCGGTGCGGCGCGTGCACCTGACGAACGGCCGGGACGTGACGCTCTACGACACCTCAGGCCCCTACACCGACCCCACCGTCACCACGGACGTCCGCCGCGGCCTGCCACCCCTGCGGGCGGCCTGGCTCGCGGAGCGCGCGGCACGCGGCGAGCGCCCGCCCGTCACGCAACGGGCGTACGCCCGACGCGGCGAGATCACCCCCGAGATGGAGTTCGTGGCGATCCGCGAGAACCGCACGCCGGAGTTCGTCCGCGACGAACTCGCCGCCGGCCGCGCGGTGATGCCGCTCAACGTCAACCACCCCGAGGTCGAGCCGATGATCATCGGCCGGAACTTCCTGGTGAAGGTCAACGCCAACATCGGGAACTCCGCCGTCACCTCCTCCATCGAGGAGGAGGTCGACAAGATGGTGTGGGCCACGCGCTGGGGCGCCGACACCGTCATGGACCTGTCCACCGGCAGGGACATCCACGAGACCCGCGAGTGGGTGCTGCGCAACTCCCCCGTCCCCGTCGGGACCGTGCCGATCTACCAGGCGCTGGAGAAGGTCGGCGGGAAGGCGGAGGAGCTGAGCTGGGAGGTCTACCGCGACACCGTGATCGAACAGGCCGAGCAGGGCGTGGACTACATGACGGTCCACGCCGGCGTGCTGCTGCGCTACGTGCCGTTGACCGCGCGCCGTCGGACCGGCATCGTCTCGCGCGGCGGCTCGATCATGGCGGCCTGGTGCCTCGCGCACCACCGGGAGAGCTTCCTCTACACGCACTTCGCGGAGCTGTGCGAGATCTTCGCCGCCTACGACGTCACCTTCTCCCTCGGCGACGGGCTGCGCCCGGGGTCGATCGCCGACGCCAACGACGAGGCGCAGTTCGCGGAGCTGCGCACGCTGGGCGAGCTGACGGGGATCGCGCGCGAGCACGACGTGCAGGTGATGATCGAGGGCCCCGGCCACGTGCCGATGAACAAGATCAGGGAGAACGTCGAGCTGGAGCGGGAGCTGTGCGACGACGCCCCGTTCTACACCCTCGGCCCGCTGACCACGGACGTCGCGCCCGGCTACGACCACATCACCTCGGGCATCGGCGCGGCCATGATCGCCTGGTGGGGCACGGCGATGCTGTGCTACGTCACGCCCAAGGAGCACCTCGGGCTGCCGGACCGGGACGACGTGAAGGCGGGCGTGATCACGTACCGGATCGCGGCGCACGCGGCCGACGTGGCGAAGGGCCACCCCGGCGCCCAGGACTGGGACGACGCGCTGTCCGACGCCCGCTTCGCCTTCCGCTGGGAGGACCAGTTCAACCTCTCGCTCGACCCGGACACCGCCCGCGCCTTCCACGACGAGACGCTGCCGGCCGAGCCGGCGAAGACGGCGCACTTCTGCTCGATGTGCGGGCCGAAGTTCTGCTCGATGAGGATCAGCAAGGCCGTGATCGAGAAGTACGGCCCGGGATCCGAGGCCTCGGACTCCCTCACGGACGACGAGATCGAGGCCGGGATGCTGGCCAAGAGCAGGGAGTTCGCGGAGGCGGGGAACCGCGTGTACCTGCCGTTGGCGGAGTGAGGAGCGAGGCGTGAGACGGGACCCCGGTCCTGAAGAGAACGCCTGAGTGGAAATGCCCCCACAGCGGTTGTGGGGGCGTTTCTGCGCGCTGGAACACGGGTGTGACGCAGGTCATCGGTGTGGGTGTCACACCGGGGGCGTCGCGTCACTCCTCAGCGGCGTGAACGAGAACCCGACACCCTCCACCCCGCCCGCGAAGCCCATGGCCGTCGTCCGTACCCCCGACGAGCGCTTCGGCGGGCTCCCCGACTTTCCCTTCGCCCCGCACTACGTCACCGTCGCGGCCGGCGACGGGGCCGGTACCCGTCTCCGCGTCCACCACCTCGACGAGCGGCCCGCCGACGGCGCGGCGGCCGAGTCCGGCGCGGAGTCCGGCGCGGAGACGATCGTGCTGCTGCACGGCAACCCGTCCTGGAGCTACCTGTGGCGGCACGTCATCCCGCCGCTCGTGGCCGCCGGGCACCGTTGCGTCGCGCCCGACCTCGTCGGCTTCGGGCGCTCCGACAAGCCCGTCGCGCGCCTCGCCCACAGCTACCAGAGCCACACCGACTGGCTGCGGGAGGCGCTCCTCGACCGCCTGGACCTCACCGACGTGACGCTGGTCTGTCACGACTGGGGCGGCGCGCTCGGACTGCGGCTGCTCGCGGAGCACCCGGACCGGTTCCGGCGCGTCGTCGCGGTCAACACCGGCCTCGACACCGGCGAGAAGGACCTCGGCCCCGGGTGGCAGCACCTGGCGCGGTGGTTCCAGTTCAGCCAGCGGGCCTATCCGGAGACGTTCCGCCCGAGCGGCGTCGTGGCGGCGGGCTCGGCGTCGGCCGGTGTCCTGGACCCGGCGGTGCTGGCGGCGTACGACGCGCCGTTCCCCGACGAGGAGTACCTGGCGGGAGTCCGGCAGTTCCCGCTGATCATCCCGATCTCGCCGGACGACCCGGCGAGCGAGGCGCTGCGCGGCGCGTGGCGTGTGCTGGAGACCCTGACCCTGCCGTTCCTGTGCGTGTTCGGCGCCGAGGACAGCGTCAGCGGCGGTGACCACACGGCGCTCAGCGCCCGCGTCCCGGGCGCCCACGGGCAGCCGCACGCCGTCCTCGAGGGCGCCGGGCACTTCCTCCAGGAGGATTGGGGCGGGGAGCTGGCCGCGTTGGTCGCGGACTTCGTCCGGTCGACGCCCGCCGGGGTCGGCACGGCGTGACGGACGGGGCCGGGGGGCCGGCAGGGCTGTCAGGGCCGGTGTCACGCGGGAGGGGGTGCGCCCCGGCAGTCGCCCAGGAGGGGGAAGAGGCGGGCGACCACGGCGACGGGCGCCGCGCCCGGGGTTTCGGCGTTCGGCCGCCCGTCCCGATCGCGATAGGGGGCCAGCAGGCGGCGGACGGCGGCGGCGAGCTCGGCCGTCTCGTCCGGGGTCAGGTGCAGCACGGTGCTGAAGGACGGATCGTGCCGCCACTCCTCGGGCGCCTGGTCCCGGCGTGCCAGCCAGCGTTCGTAGCTCTCGTCCTCCAGGCCGCGGGCGAGCCCGGTGAACTCCTCCGTGGCCTGCCGCCCGGCCGTCGCCTGCTCGCTCTCCTGTCCGCCCTCGTCGGGCGACTCCCACCGCAGCCGCCACGGCCGTGCCCGGCCGCCGTCGTGTGGCGCCTCCTCGATCAGGCCGTGCCGGGCGAGTTGGCGGAGGTGGAAGGAGCACAGGCCGGAGCTGTGTCCGAGGCGTGCAGCGGCCGTGGTGGCCGTGACGGTGCCGACCTCGGCGAGCAGGTCGAGCAGGGCGACGCGCACGGGATGGTCGGGGAGCAGGCGCCGGGCCCGGCCCGTCCCCGCGCGGGGCCGTGCGCCGGCTGGAGCGTCGGAGGCCGGTCGGGGGATGTCGTCGCGCACTTTGCAAAGTCTACACTGCTTTGCAAAGTGCTGACGGAATGGTGGAAGGCGGCTGTTCCATGGATGTTCGGTTCGGCGGGACCACGGAGGATCGCCGTGTGCGCGTGCAGGGCGAGCCGGTCGCGTCGTATCCGCCGCTCCCGCCCGAGGTGGGCCGGGGCACGGTGCGTCGCGTCACCGTCGTGGGCGAGGAGGTCCTCGCCCGTCCGTGCCGGGAGGTGACGCGCTTCGGCACGCCGGAGCTGTCGCGGCTGATCGACGACATGTTCGCCACCAACCACGTGGCCGAGGGCGCGGCGATCGCGGCCAACCAGGTCGGCGTGGACCTGCGGCTGTTCGTGTGGGACATGACGGACGACTGGGGCGTCCGGCACGTCGGACACGTCGTCAACCCCGTGCTGGAGGACACGCCGGCCGACCAGCGTCGGCTGGTCGAGGAGCTTGAGGGGTGCCTGTCCGTCCCGGGCGCCTACCGCCCGGTGGCCCGCCTCGACCGCGCCGTCGTGCGCGGCCGGGACAAGGACGGCAGGCCGTTGGTGGTCGAGGGCAGGGGATACTTCGCGCGCTGTCTCCAGCACGAGACGGACCATCTCCACGGCCAGCTGTACCTGGAGCGGCTCTCGCAGCGCGAACGGCGGGCGGCGATGCGGCAGATGGCCGAGTCGATGGACGAGGTGTTCGCGCGGCGCGCCGCGCTCGCCAGGAAGCTCGCCGGCGAGAGCGCCGGGTGAGCCGGTGGGTGAATCGGCGGGGGACGGGGCCGGCGAGCGGGGCCGGCGAACGGCCCGGAGCGCTCCGGGCCGTTCGTGCCTCGGGCCGTTCGCGGCTCGGGCCGGCGAGCGCGCGCCTCAGACGGCGTTGACGGGGTGCTGCCGCTCGGCGTTCAGGAGCCGTTCGGCCTCGGCGAAGGCGCGGTCCCAGGGGTAGGGGACGAGGTGTCCCTGTCCGTGTGGCTGGGGCACGAAGCCGTCCTCGCCGCCGTACAGGACGCTGACCTCCATCGAGCGGAGCGCCTCCACGCTGCGCTCGAACTGGACGTGCCGCGCGTGGGCGGTGTTCACGCACGGCAGCGCGACGGTCGGCGTGCCCCGGGCGACGCTCTGCGCGAGGAAGCTCGTGACGAACGTGTCGGCGAGCCCGAGAGCCCACTGGTTGATCGTGTTGAACGTGCCGGGCGCGAGGATCGCCACGTCCGCCTCCGGCCACGGGTTCGGGACGCCCGGCAGGATGTGGTCGCTGCGCACCGGGCGACCGGTCAGCGCCTCCAACTCCGACAGCTGGTCACCCAGCCACCGCGCGGCCATGGGCGTCAGGCCCAGGCAGACGTCCCAGCCGTCCGCCCTCGCCCGCGTGACGACGTCGGCGATCTTCAGGACGGGCGGCGCGGCGGAGCCCAGCAGGTAGAGCACGCGGCTCTCGTTCGTGGTCATGCCCCCAGTCCAGCGGCCGGGGATCCCGGGGCGCAAGCACACGCTGTGGCGAGGGAATCGCGGAGCGTGCCGCCCGCCCGTGACCGTTCTCGTCAGGCGGGGCAGCAGTACGGAGGCGCCGCGCCTGCCGTGTCCCCGGCGCGCTCCCCCGCGCGCTCCCCCTCGCGGTACGCGCTCGGGCTGACGCCGTGGACGCGCTTGAACGCGGCGCTGAAGCCGAACGCGTCCGCGTAGCCGACCTGGTGGGCCACGGCGGCGACGGTGGCGGTGGAGCCGGTCAGGAGGTCGGCGGCCAGGGCCATCCGCCAGCCGGTGAGGTACGTCAGCGGCGGCTCGCCGACCAGCCGCGTGAAGCGGCCGGCGAACGTCGAGCGCGACACGCCCGCCTCGCGGGCCAGCGCGGCCAGGGTCCACGGCCGCTCGGGCGCGGCGTGCAGGGCGCGCAACGCCGGGCCGATCGTCGCGTCGCCCACCGCGCGGAACCAGCCGGGGGAGGCCCCGGGCGACGTCTCAGGCGACGTCTCGGCGGAGGTCTCGGGGGAGTCGTCGAACCAGCTGCGCAGGGTGCACACGAGCAGCCAGTCGAGCAGGCGGTCGAGGACGACCTGCCGCCCCGTCTGCCGGCAGGCGGCGGCCTGCGCCCTGACGACGTCGAGCACCTCCGCGCAGCCCTCGCCGCCGGGCACGGCGAACGCGGGTGGCAGCACCCCGAGCAGGCGCCGCGCCACCGCGCCCCGCACCTGGTAGGTGCCGACCAGCAGTTCGGTGCCTTCGGCACCCGACAGCGTCACGGTCCGCGCGGTCCGGCCGTGCGCGACCACGGCGTCTCCGACGCGCAACGGCACGGGCCCGCGTCCGTCGCCGGCCGCGAACCACACCTCGCCGCGCAGCGGCGCGTACAGCGTCAGGGACTCCGGCGACGTCTCCTCGGGGAGGGACAGGACCCACGGCGCGGGCAGCTCCCTGCGCTCCATGCGCCCGCCGTCGGCACGGACGCCCCGCAGCAGCTGGTCGAACGGGTGGTCAGGACCGACGGGGTCGAGGGGGTCGAGGGGGTCGACGGGGTCGACCGGAGCGGAGAAGGGAGCCGGCTCGTCCATGTGTTCAGCGTAGGACGATCACGCAGGGACGGCGGACGACGGCCCATGTCCGCGCCGCGCCCCGCCCCGTTGACTGGCGGACATGACGACGACAACGACAACGACAACGACACACACGGGCCCGATCCTCGTCCTCGGCGGGACGGGGAAGACCGGGCGGCGCCTGGTCGGCACGCTGCGGGCGGCGGGTCGGGACGTCCGGGCGGCGTCCCGCTCGGGCGAGACACGGTTCGACTGGGACGACCGGGACACCTGGGCGGCGGCCCTCGACGGCGCCTCGGCCGTCTACCTGATGGCCCCCTGGGACCCGGCGATGGCCGAGCCCTTCGTCGAGCAGGCGACGGCGGCGGGCGTCCGCCGCCTCGTCGTGCTCTCCGCCCGTGGCATCGAGCAGGTCAAGCCGCCCTACTTCCAGGGCATGGCCGCCGCCGAGCGGGCCGTCGGCGCCCTCCGCGCCGTGGGGGGCGCAGACGTCGAGTGGACGATCCTGCGCCCGAACAACTTCCACCAGAACTTCGACGAGGACGCCTGGCACGCCCCCCTGCGGGCCGGCCGCCTGGCCCTGCCGGCGGGCCCGGTGCCCGAGCCGTTCGTCGACGCCCAGGACATCGCCGACGTCGCCGCCGCCGTGCTGACCTCGGCGGAGGGCGAGCACCACGGGCGGGTGTACGAGCTGTCGGGGCCACGGGCGATCACCTTCGCCGAGGCCGTCGCGACGATCGCCGAGGCGGCCGGGCGGCCGATGCGCTACGAGGAGGTCACGCCCGAGGAGTACCGCGCGGAGCTGCTGGCGGAGGGCCTGCCGGCCGAGGTCGCCGACGAGTTCGACGAGCTCTACGCCCTGATGCGCGCGGGCCACTTCGCCGAGCCGGGCGACGGCGTGCGGCGGGTCCTGGGCCGTGACCCGATCGACTTCGGGACCTACGCGGCGCGGGCCGCCGCCTCCGGCGCCTGGTCGTAGGGAGGCCCCGCCGGCGGTCAGGGTTCGGCGCGGGCGCGGGTCTCCTCGTCGAGCCAGGCGAGGTAGCCGGCGCTGCCGTGGGTGATGTCGGCGGCGATGACCTCGGGGGTGTCGTAGCTGTGGGCTCCGAGGAGGTGCGCCTCGAGGGCCTCGTACCGGTCGGCGGTGGTCTTGTACAGCACGCGCCACTCCTGGTCGGCGGTGACCTCGCCGTCCCACCGGTAGACGCTGGTGACGGGCCCGTCGATCTGCGCGCAGGCGGCCAGCCGGGCCTCGACGGCGGAACGGGCGAGCCGCTCCGCCTCCTCCCGGCTGTCCGTCGTGGTGAGGACGGTGAGGTGCCTGGCCACGTCTGCCTCCTGTGCCGTGGTGCCGTGGTGCCGTGGGTGCGCGCGCCCCGTCCCGGCTCAGCCGCCGAGGCCGCGCCCCGTCGGGACGACCACGTACTGCCGCAGGTACAGGTCGCGGAAGCTGACGGGGCCGCGGGGGCCCGGCACGCGGTCGATGTTGATTCCGGTCTCCGGCAGCCGCAGCAGCTTGAAGCCGTCCAGCAGCCGGGTGGTGGAGTTCCAGAACACGCCGGAGCCCGCGTAGGCGTTGAGGAAGCCGGCGGCGGCTTCCTCGTCCTCCGTGGCGATGCCCGCGGCCAGCCCCGACGTCTCCTCGTTGGCGATCCGCGCCGCGTCCAGCGGCCCGTCGGCGGCGTCGATCGTCACCGTGGCGGAGCGGTCCGGATCGAGTGACCACTCGTAGCCGCGCGGGTGGTCGTGGGGTGGGAGGGAGGCGGCGACGCCCAACTCGTCGAGGGCCTTCAGCACGCCGGGCAGCCGCGTCTCGTAGACGGGGCGGTCGATGAGCAGGAGGTTCAGGCGGTTGCAGACGCCGAGCCGGTCGAGGCTGTCGACGACGAGGCGGTGGACGGCCTGCTCGTCGGCGGTGCCGTCGACGTAGAGCACGCCGCCGCCGTCGGCGTGCGCGAGGGTGCGGACGCCGTGCCGCGCGGCCTCCCGGCCGAGCTCGCGGGTGCTGTCGCCGCTGCCGCGCAGGATGACCAGGGGAACGAGGTCGGGCAGCGCCACCAGCGCGTACGCCGCCGCGCGGTCCTCGCTGGGCACGAGCTGGACGGCGTCAGGGTCGAGCCCGGTGTCGCGCAGGGCCGGCGCGATGACGTGGTCCACGACGGCGCGGGAGGAGCGCAGCGCCGCCGAGCCGGTGCGCAGGACGCCGCCGTTGCGCGACTTCAGGAACTGCGAGGCGATGTCGAGGGTCACGTTCGGCCGGGCCTCGAAGTTCGCGCCGATGACGCCGACGGGGCGGCGCCGCTCCAGCAGCGTGAGGCCGTCCCCGCGTTCCTCCAGCACCCGGTCGCGCGGCTCGTGGGGCACGTCCGCGAGCGTGCGCAGCTCGGCCGCCATGGCGTCCAGGCGCGAGCCCGTCAGCCGCAGCCGGTCGAGGAGGGCGGGGGACATGCCGGCGGAGACGGCCGCCGCGATGTCCTCCTCGTTGGCGGCCAGGAGCGCCTCGCGCGCCGTCGGAAGGCGCTCCGCCATGAGGCGCAGCGCGGCGTCGATGTCGGCGTCGCTCGCGCGGTCGAGCGCGGCGCTGCCGCGGCGGGCGCGCTCGGCGCAGGACCGCACGAGCTCGAAGGTCCCGGAGGGCCCGGAGGTCCCGGAGGTCTGCTGGTGGGCGTGGTTCGCGCGGCTTTCGTCGCTGGTCACGGGCGTCCTTTCACCGTACGGGCTCGCGGGGCAACGACGGTGGGCGATCGTAGCACCCGCATGGGGGCAAACCGCCTGGCGAACCGACTGGCAGACTGACGGCATGACGGGGAGAGCACTGGCCAAGGGCGCCAACGTTCCGCTGCCGGCCGGGGTCACGACGGTGCGGGCGGAGCTCGGGTGGACGCCCGGCGCGGTCGACGCCGACGCCTCGGCGCTCCTGCTCACCGGCACGGGACGGGTGCGCGGCGACGGCGACCTCGTCTTCTACAACCAGCCGCACCACGCCTCCGGAGCCGTGCGCCACGAGGGCAAGCGCCCGGGGGCCGACACGGTGGCCGTGGACCTGACGGCGCTGGAGCCGGAGGTGGAGCGGGTGGTGCTCGCCGCCTCGGCCGACGGCGGGACCTTCGGGCAGCTCGCGGGGTTGCGGCTGCGGCTGCTCGACGGGGCGGGCGGCGCGGACGGGGCGGAGCTGGCGCGTTTCGAGATGACGGACGCGACGACGGAGACGGCCTTCGTCAGCGGCGAGCTGTACCGGCGGGGCGGGCAGTGGAGGTTCAGGGCCGTGGGGCAGGGGTACGCCTCGGGGCTGGCCGGGCTGGCCACGGACTTCGGCATCACGGTGGACGACGCGCCCGCCACGCCGCCGGGGCCGGCCCCGGCGGCTGCGGCGTCCGTCGCGCACCCGGCTTCGGTCCCGCCGCCGGCTTCGGCTCCCCGCCTGACCAAGGGCGAGGAGGCGTTGCCCATCGACATGCGCAAGCGGCTCTCGCTCCGCAAGGCGCAGGTCGCCGTCAGCCTCGCCAAGCGGGGCGCCGCCGACGTGAGGGCGCGCGTCATCCTCGTCCTCGACGCCTCGGGGTCGATGACGACCCTCTACTCCACCGGCGTCGTCGCCGACACCGTCGAACGCATGGCCGCCGTCGCCGCCGCCCTCGACGACGACGGCGGCATGCAGGCGTGGACCTTCGCCAGCAACGCCGTCCGGCTCCCCGACCTCCACCTCGGCGAGCTGCCCGACTGGGTCCGCCTCCACGTCCGCGTCGGCGAGGCGAACCTCTTCGGCAGCGCACGGTGGCTGCGGAACCGCAAGCTCCAGCCGGGACAGGCGGACATGCGCACCGTCGGCATCTTCAACGAGGAACAGAAGGTCATCGCCCAGGTCCGGGCGTACGTCCGCGCCCACCCCTCGCCCGAGCCGACCCTCGTGCTCTTCTACTCCGACGGGGGCGTGCACAAGAACGCCGAGATCGAGGCCGAGCTGCGCGCCGCCACCGCCGAGCCGATCTTCTGGCAGTTCGTCGGCCTCGGGACGGCCGACTTCGGCATCCTCGAACGCTACGACACCCTGCCCGGCCGCACGGTCGACAACGTGGGCTTCTTCTCGGTCCCGGACATCAGGAGCCTGAGCGACGAGGAGCTGTACGAGCTGGTGCTGACGGAGTTCCCCTCGTGGCTGAGGGCCGCCCGCCAGCACGGCATCCTCCGCTGACGCTCGCCGCGTTCCGGCCGGTCCGCTACGGCGCCGAGGGCGGCGAGGGCGGCGACCAGTCCGGCGAGCGCCCGCTGAGCCCGACGACCCGGTCCAGCGGCGAGGCGTCCCCCGCCACCGGTACCACGGGCCCGAAGCCGGTGCCCTCACGTTCCTCCGGGCTGGTCTGCTGCGACAGCAGCGCGGTGGACGCGCCCAGGCTCGCCTCGTCCTCGACGACGTACGGCTGACCGGTGGCGCGGGCCAGGTCCCAGCCGTGCAGCAGCACCTCGTTGAGGGCCACGGGACCGGCGACGGACGCGGGGAAGGTGATGCCGCCGGCCTGGGTGTCGCCCTCCCACGCCGCCGGGTCGCGCCAGGCCGCGACCAGCTCGTCGAGCTGCCGGCGCAGCCGCTCCCGCCAGTCCTCGGTCAACGGTGGCGGCGGGGCGCTCCCCGGGTCGGTCGCCGTCAGCGGCCCGAACTCCTTCCGCGCCGCCGCCGTGAACGCCAGGGTCAGCCCCAGCAGGTGGCCCAGCAGCTCCCGCACCGTGTAGTCCGGGCAGGGGGTGGGCCGGTCGTAGTGCCGCTCCTCCACGCCGTCGAGCAGCCCTGCCAGCTGCCGCGCGACGGGCCCCAGGTCCAGGAGCCGCCGCGCGTCGTCGTCGGGCGCGTTGGCGGCGGGGGCGTTGTCGCTGCCGTTGTCGTTGCCGTTGTCGTGGGTCGTCATACGAGGGGAGACCGGCCGGCGGCCCGAAACTCATCGCCGTCGAGCCGCCGGACGTCGCGGATTTAACCCAGCTCGATGCGGGCGTTGAAGCCGATGCCGGAGCCCGGGACGTGGCCGTGGCACTGGACCGTGGAGTTCGTGTCCTCGGTCAGGCTGGCCCGCACCCACGGGCCCTCGTAGGTGCCGACGTACTGCGGGTTGGAGGAGTTCGGGTAGCCGTCGTAGCAGTCGACGACCGCACGGTAGGTGAAGGTGCCGGCGCCCGCGGGGCAGAAGACGCCGCCGCCCCCGACGTTGCCGTAGGGCGCCTCCGGGACCAGCCGGCAGTCGCTGGGGGCCGCGCTCGCGGGCGGCGCCGTCGCCACCAGGCCCGTGCCCAGCGCGGCCACCGCCGCCATCACGGCGCCGACGGTCCTTCGCGCGTACCGAGTCCGGGTCCGAGTCCGGGTCCGCGTCGGTCTCATCTCCACGTTCCTCCACGGTTGTTGGGGCAGTGCGTGTCCGTGCTCCGTGCTCCGTGCTTCGTGTTCCGTGCTCAGCGAGAAGGAGCCTGATATCGAACGCCATCGAACACAAGACCCCGGTGACCGCCGGTCGGAGCGCGACGCCGTCAGGGCCTGAGCAGAGCGCGGGCCAGGCCCGTCTGTGCGGCGGTGAGGGCGCGCACCACGGGCAGCGCCGTCGCGAGCAGCACGACGCCGACGGCCGTGTGGAACGCGATGTCGGCGCCGCGCGAGGAGACGTCGATCATCAGGTCCAGCAGCCCGGTCTCGCCCTCGTCACGCGGCAGCGACCAGGACCAGGTGACGTACAGCAGCTCGCCGACGCCGCCGACGGTCCAGGTCAGGGCGACGCAGAACGAGACGACGCGCAACGGGAAGGACAGCAGCGCGTGGGCGAGGTCGAGCCAGGGCCGCGGGTCGTTGAGGGCGCCCAGCACGCCCGTCGGGCGTGGCGGCGTGCGGGTCGGTGGCGGCGGCTGTGGGTGGCGCGGGCCGCCGAGGACCGCGACGCGGCGGCGTTCGAGGTTCGCGAAGAAGCCGCTCAGCAGGAGGGTGCCGGTCAGGATCGGGAGCCCGATCCAGATGACGAGGGTGCCGAGGGCGAGGGCGAAGCCGGTGACGGCGCAGGTGAACGCCGCGATGCCGAGCGGCAGACCGGACAGCAGGTAGCTGAGCGCGTTGCCGAAGCCGGCGGCGGAGGCGCGGGCGGTCGTCGCGTCGTTCGCCGCCGCGTCGTTCGCCGCCGTGCCGTTGGCCGTCCTGTTCGCCGTCGCGTCGACCGCCGTGTTGCTCGTCGTCGTGTCCATGGGTTCCACGATCCGCCCCGTGCCCCGCCACGACGAGCCGCCCAGGCCACCTCCCGGGGGTGGTGCCAGCCCCCCTACGTCGGTGGCCGCGCGTCAGTGGCCGCGCTCCGCGCCGCCGTTGACCTGGAGGACCTGGGAGGTGATGTGGGACGCGGCGTGCGAGGCCAGCCAGTGGAGGGTCTCGGCGACGTCGCCCGGGGTGGCGGCCCGGCCGGTGTGCGTCTCGTCGACCAGCCGCTGGTGGCGCGCCTGCGTCATGCGGTCGCCGAAGAACTCGGTGTCGTCGACGACGCCGGGCGCGACGATGTTGACCGTGACGCCGCGCGGGCCGAGCGCGCGGGCGAGGTCGTGGACGTAGGGGTGGAGCGCGGCCTTGCTCGCCGCGTAGGCGCCGGAGCCCGAGCCGCGGTAGGCGGCGATGGAGGAGAGGAACAGCACCCGGCCGCCCGGCGAGGCGAGGTGGTCGCGGAGCGCCTCCGTCAGCAGGACGGCGGTGAGGGTGTTGAGGCGGAAGGTGACCGTCCAGTCGTGGGCGACGACGGTCAACGGGTCCTTCGTCTCGGGGGCCGGTTCGAGGCCGCCGCTGCCGCCGGCGTTGTTGACGAGGACGTCCACCGCGCCGAACCGTTCGGCGACGAACGCCGCCGCGCGGGCGGCCTCCTCCGGCTGGGTGAGGTCGGCGGGGCAGGCCACGGCGCCCTCGATCCCGGCGGCGGCCCGCTCCAGCACCTCGGCCCGGCGCCCGATCAGCACCACGGTGTCCCCGTCCCGCGCGAAGCAGCGGGCGGCGGCCAGCCCGATCCCCGTGCCGCCGCCGCTGATCACGACGGTGCGGGGGGCGGTTCGGGGTGTGGCGTGTGACGTCATGTCGGACAACGTAACCCCTCGCCACGGCCCCGTGCCACGTCCGCCACCGTCGTCACCGGACGCCACCGTCGTCACGTGGCGCCACGGCCGTCACCGGGCGCCACGGCCGTCACCGCCGCGTGGGCGGACGATGTGGCGCACACACCCCTCATGGGAGACGGCCCGGGTCGGGCATGGTGACGGGAACGTCCTCCGACCCCGACCCGGGTGGTGCCCGTGAGGTTCAGCTACGCCCTTCTCCCCGACTATCCCCTCGACGAGTCCCTGGCCGCGATCCGCGTCGCCGACGAACTCGGCTTCCACGCCTGCTACGCGGCCGACGAGACCTGGCACAAGGACCTGTGGCAGCTGTTCGCCGTCGCCGCCGGCCAGACCAGCCGCATACGTTTCGGCCCCAGCGTCTCCCCGGTCACGCTGCGCGAGCCGAGCCTGATCGCCCAGTCCCTCGCGACGCTCGACGAGCTGTCCGGCGGGCGGGCGGAGGGCGTGCTGTCCAGCGGGAACTTCGGGCTGCTGGCCCAGTACGGCATGGACTGGCGGCGGACCCGCCCGCTGTCGCGCGTGAAGGAGGCCCTGCACGCCGTCCGCGCGCTCCTCGACGACGGCGTCGTCACGTTCGACGGGGAGTTCTACACCTACGACGGGCTGTTCACCTTCGCCCGGCCCGTGCAGCGGCGGGTGCCGGTGATGCTGGGGGCGATGCGGGGGCCGAAGTCCTTCGAGGCGGCCGGCGCGTTGGCCGACGGCTGCCACCACGCGCTCAGCTACACCCGCGAGGCGTACGACTACGCCGTCCGCCACATCCGCGCCGGCGCCGAGCGGGCCGGGAAGGACTGGCGGACCCTGGACATCGGGGCGTGGGTGGTCTTCGCGACCGGCCCGGACTCGGCCACGGCGAAGGAGGCGGCCCGCAGCATGGTCGGGATCTACGCCTCCTCCATGCCGGCCGAGCAGCTGCGGCGCAACGGCGTCGACCCGGCGGAGCTCCAGCCGGTCATCGACGCGATCGCGGCCGGGGACCTGGCGCGCGGCATCGAGCTGACCAGTCCCGAGGTCGCGGACCGGCTGTCGGTCTCCGGCACGCCCGCCGAGTGCGTGGCGAAGATCCGCGAGGAGATCGCGCCGGCCGGCGTCAACCACATGATCTGCGCCATCACCGACCGCGGTCTGGTGAAGGCGTTCACCGGACGTGACCTGGACGGGGTCGCGGACGTGGCCACGCAGCTGCGGCTCGTCCACGACGAGATCATGCCGGCGTTCGGCTGAGCGCTCCGCGCTCCGCGCTCGCGCACCGCTGCCGTTCCCGCACCACCGGCGCGCCGCCGCCGTTCCCGCGCTCTACGTCGTGACGGCGGCGCGGAGGCCGAGCGCGACGAGGACGGCGGCGGTGACGCGGCCGAGCAGGGCCGTGAAGCGGGGGGAGCGCAGGACGTGGGCGGCGCGGGCGACGACCCCGGTCCAGGCCGCGAGCCAGCAGGCGACGAGGGCGGCCTGGGCGGTCGCGAGCGTGAGGATCTGGGGGGCGAGGCGCCGTTCGGGGTCGAGGAACTGCGGTACGAGGGTGAGGAAGACCGAGGCGGCCTTGGGGTTGAGGACGTTGGCGAGGAGCGCCTGGACGTACGTGGTGCGTGCCCGGACGTCGGGGGAGGGCGCGCGGGCGGAGAGGGACGGCTGGGACGGCCGGAGCGTCGTTCGGCGGCGGCGGCGGCGGCGGCGGTGCGCGGCGCGGTGGGAGCGCCAGGTCCACACGCCCAGCGCGACGAGGTAGGCCGCCCCGGCCAGGCGCACGACGGTGAACGCCTGGCTGGAGCGCATGACGAGCGCGGACAGGCCGACGGCGGCGAGACCGGCGTGGACGTAGAGGCCGGTGGCCGTGCCGAGGATGACCGGCACGGCCTGGCGGGGGCCGCTGTCGCCCACCCGCTGCACGAGCAGCGTCAGGCTGGCACCCGGCGTGGCGACGAGGGGGAGGATCGCGACGACGAAGGCCGCGACGGCGTGGCCGTGGGGCATCGCGCGCCGTCCGTCAGACGGCGGTGTCGGCGGTGGCGGCGGTGGCGGCTGCGGTGGCGGCGTCGAGGGGGAGAACCCGGAAGTGGGTGGTCAGCCTCAGGCCCTCGCCACCGCCGTCCCCGTCCCCGTCCCCGTCTTCGTGCCCGTCCCCGTCCGTGGCGAGGATGTGGAACGCGAGGCCCGGCGGCTGCTCGCGGTCGGCGGCCCCCTCCCCCTCCCACGCCATGCGCAGCGTCCACGTGACGGCAGGGCCTACCACCACCGGGCGCCCGGCGAACGTGGAGGCGGCGGCGGTGTGGGCGTGGCCGGTGAGGACGGCGGCGACGTTCGGGTGGGAGCGGAGCAGCGCGGCGAGGTCGTGGGGGCGGAGCAGGTTCATGGAGTCGGGCAGGGGGTGGTGCAGCGCGACGGGCGGCTGGTGGAACGCGAGCAGCGCGGGCGTGGCGGTGGGGAGGTCGCTGAGGGTGGCGTCGATCCAGGCGAGGGTGTCGTCGTCGAGAAGCCCCTCGTCCCGGCCGGGGATGGTGCTGTCGCACATGAGGATCGCGGTGTCGGCGACGTGGTGGAGGCGGTTGATCGGCTCCTCGCTCGGCGGTTCGTCGAGCAGCGCCTTGCGGAACGCGGCACGGGCGTCGTGGTTGCCGGGGCAGGTGAGGACGGGGTACGGGAGGGCGGCCAGCAGGCGGGCGGCCTCCTCGTACTCGGCCGGGTCGCCGTGGTCGGCGATGTCGCCCGTGACGAGCACGGCGTCGACGGGCTGGGGGAGCGTCCGCAGGTGGTCGACGACGCGGCGGGCGCGGGCGGAGGCGCGCGGAGTGCCGTCGAGGTGGAGGTCACTGATGTGGGCCAGCAGCGGCATACCCGGATCCTTGTCTCTCGGGGTCGAGCGCATCCTAATGGATAGGATGGTTCTTTCCATTAGTCTGACGGCGATCCGGCCCCGGCACGACACAACGCGGCACGACACAACGCGGCACCGCGTCCGCGACCGCGACGCTTCGTGCCGGCGGTCGGAGGAAGGGACGTGAGGGTGGAAGGCTTCCTGGCGCTGGAGCTGGCCGGCACGATCCGGCACGACGGCAGCGGCGGAGTCGCCGACGACCTGGCGACGACGGCGGGGCTCACGGAGTGGGTGCGCACGCAGCAGGCGGCGGGCCTGCTCGACGAGTCCCACCCGGGGGCGGCCGCGGGCTTCGTCGCGGACGAGGCGGCGCGGCGGGCGGTGGTCGAGGTGCGGCAGGCGGTGCGGGCGCTCCTCGCGCGCGCGGTGCGTCCCGGGCCGCCGAGCCCGGCCGACGCGAACCGTCTGCTCCCCACCCCGCAGGCCGTCGCCCGGCTCAACGCCGCCGCCGCCCGCGTGCCCCTCACACCCCGCCTGGAGTGGGAGGAGGAGGAAGGGGCGAACGAGAGGCCGCCGAGGGTGCGGCAGCTGCCGGGTCCTGGCGGCGGGGCCGACGCGACGGACCGCCTGACCGCCGAGCTGGCCCGTGCCGCGATGGACTTCCTGGCCGGCCCGTGGCGCGAGAAGCTGCGCGCCTGCACCGCGCCGCGCTGCGTGCGGTACTTCGTGAAGGGCCACGGCCGTCAGGAGTGGTGCAAGCCGTCGTGCGGCAACCGGGCCCGCGTCGCCCGCCACCACCAGCGCCGACGCGTCGGCTGACCGCCCCGCGCGTTCCGTCCTTCTTCCTTCTCCGCCCCCTCCCCTCCCCTCCGTCCTCTTCCCTGTCCCCCTCCCCTCCCCTCACCTCGTCACCGTTCCAGCGGCGCCTGCCAGCTCACGGTCGTCCCCTGGCCCTCGGGCCCGGCGCTGAGCTGCGCCGAGCCGCCCAGCTCCTCGGCGCGGCGGCGGAGGTTGCGCAGGCCGCTCTCGGCGGCCGGGTCGGCGCCGCCCGGCTGGGGCAGGCCGACACCGTTGTCCGTGACGGTGAGCCGCACCTGGTCGTCGGCCACCTCGACGGTGACCTCGACGCGGCTCGGGTCGGCGTGGCGCGCGGCGTTGGAGAGGGCCTCGCGTAGCGCCGCGACGAGGTTGTTCGCCACGTTCTCCGGCACCCTGACGTCGACCGGGCCGGCGAAGGAGACCGAGGGCGTGAAGCCGAGGGTCTGCCCGGCGGCGCCGGTCTCCCGCAGCACGCGGGTGCGCAGGCCCCTGGGGACCTCGTCCGGCGGCTGTTGGAGGGCGAAGATCGCGGTGCGGATCTCCTGGATGGTGGCGTCCAGTTCACGCGCGGCCGAGTCGATCCTGACGGCGACGTTGGGCGCGCGCGGGCGGCTGGCGCGCTCGGCGCCCTCCAGGATCATGCCGACGGCGAAGAGTCGCTGGATGACGAGGTCGTGCAGGTCACGCGCGATGCGGTCACGGTCCTCCAGGACGGCGAGCTGCTCGCGGTCCACCCGGGCGCGGACCAGGACGAGGGCGAGGGCGGCCTGCTGGGCGAACTGCGTGGCCAGGGCCCGTTCCGGCACGGTGAACGGGACGGCGCCGCGCGCGCGTGCCACCGCCAGGACGCCGACGGTTCGGCCGTCGCTGGCCAGCGGCAGCGCCATGCGTGGCCCGTAGCGGCTGACGAGGGCGGCGTCGATGAAGGGCTCGGCGACGGTGCCCGGGTCGTCGATGAAGACGGGCTCGCCGGCCAGGACCCGCCGCAGCGGCGAGGAGTCGGCGGGGACGACGGCGCCGAGCAGCCCGCTGGGCTCGTCGGCGCTCACGGCGACCACCTCCAGCATGTCCGGGCCCCGCGTGCCGTCGCGACCGTCGCGACCGGCGCGGTCGTCGCCCGGTTCGTCGCCCGGCGCGGCGTGGGGTTCGCCGTGGGGTTCGCCGAAGGGCTCGGCGAAGGGCTCGGCGCGGGCTCCCGCGCGGGATCCGGCGCGGGGTTCGAGGATGACGGCGACGGCGGTGTGGGCCAGCCGCCTGGCCTGCTCCGCGACGACGGCCAGGGCGTTGTCGCCCGCGCCGTCCTCGGAGAGGAGCGAGAGCGTCAGCTCCAGGCTGCCGTCCATCCAGCGGGCCTGCTGGCGGACGGCCTCGTGGAGGCGGGCGTTGCTGACGGCGATGCCGGCGCCGGTGGCGAGGATCCGCATGAGCTGCCGGTCGTCGGGGGTGAAGGGGCCGCCGTCGGTCTTGTCGGCGAGGTAGAGCGCGCCGTAGCCGGCGCTGTGGACGCGGATGGGGACGCCGGTCAGCGAGCGGGGGCGGGGCTGGCTGGGCGGGAAGCCGGCGCAGCGCGGGTCGGCGGAGATCTCGGCGAGGAGCCGCGCGTCGGTGGCGTTGACGTCCTGGCGCATGGCCCGGATCAGCTCGCGTCGGCGGTGCTCCGCCGTCTGCTCGTCCGGACCCTCGGCGTCCGCGGCGTCCGGCGCCTCGGGGACGCCGTGGGTGACGAACTCGCCGACGCCGCTCCCGTCCTCGTTGAGCACCGCGAGGGCGCCGCAGCGGGCGCCGACCAGCTCGGCGGCGGCCGTGACGACGCGGTCGAGCTGGGTGCGCAGCTCTACGTCGCCGGCGAGGTACTCCAGGGTCTGGAGCAGGCGCGGCATGCGGCGGGCCAGTTCGGGGGCGATCCCCTCCATGACAAGGATCGTAGTTTGTGACGATTGGCGGAGAAAGTCGGAAAGGGAGAACAGCGGCGCGGCGGGGGTGGACGACGCTCGGCCGGTGTTCTCGGCCGCGCTCTCAGTCCGCGCTCTCAGCCCGTGCTCCCAGTCCGTGCTCTCAGCCCGCGCTCCCAACTCGCAGCCCGGCACCCACCGGCTCCGTTCCGGCCGCCGCCCTCCCGGTCCTCCGGGCCTCGCTCGCCGCCTCGCGGTCGAGCATGCGCCGGAACGGCCCGGCGCTCTCCGCCGCCAGCGCCGCGTAGCGGCCCCGCTGGACGACCCGCCCGGCGTCGAGGACCAGCACCTCGTCGACGGTCTCCTCGGAGAGCGCGGCCAGGCGGTGGGTGATCAGCACCGTGGCGCGGCCCTGCGTGGCCGCCAACAGGTCGGCGGTGAGCGCGTCGGCCGTGGGCGGGTCGAGGTGCTCGGCCGGCTCGTCGAGGACGAGCACGGGGAAGTCCGCGAGCAGGGCCCGCGCCAGGGCGAGCCGCTGCCGCTGACCGCCGGAGAGGCGGGCGCCGTGCTCCCCGACGGGGGTGTCCAGGCCCTGCGGGAGGCCGTCGGCCCACTCCAGCAGGCGGGCCGCCGACAGGGCGGCGCGCAACGCCGCCTCGTCGGCGTCGGGCCGGGCCAGCCGCAGGTTCTCGCGGAGGCTGCTGGCGAAGAGGTGCGCGTCCTGCGCGCACAGGCCGACGGCCCGGCGCACCGCGTCGCCGTCGAGCTCCGTGGCGGGGGTCGCCCCCACGCCGAGGGTGTAGCCGCCGCGGACCGGGTCGAGGAAGCGGAGCAGGCAGTGCGCCAGGGTGCTCTTGCCGGACCCCGAGGGCCCGACCACCGCGACACGGCGTCCGGCGGTCAGCTCCAGGTCGATCCCGTCGAGCGCCAGCGCGGGCACGGCACCCTCCCGGGCCCGCCCGGGGTAGCGGGCGGCCAGCCCGTCGACCCGGAGCGGGAAGGGGCTGGCCGGCGCCGCCACGGGGCGGGCGGGCTCGCGCACGGCAGGCCGCGCGTCGGTGATCTCGTGGATGCGTTCGGCCGCCCGCGTCACGCGCTGCCGGTGCTGGACCGCCTGCGGCAGACCCGCCACGGCCTCGGCGGCGGCGAGCGGCACGAGCACGACGGTGGCCAGCCACACCCCCGCGAGGCGGCCGTCCGCGACGGCTCCGACGCCGAGCCACGCGGCCGCGGTGACGGTGAGGCCCGTGGTGAGGGCGGTCAGGCCGCCGCCCAGCGCCAGGGCGGCGGCGGAACGCGCCCCGAGCGCCGTCAGCCGTGCGTCGGCGGCGGCCACGGCGGCTCTCCTCGCGGGCAGGGCGCCGGCCACCGTGAGTTCGGCGGTGCCGGTCAGCAGGCCCAGGGCGTGGGAGGTCAGCACCCCGCGGGCCGGCGCCACCTGCCGCTCGGCTCGTCGCGCCACGGCCCCGGCCAGTGCCGGGACCGCGACGCCGGCCACCAGCAGTCCGCACGCCAGGGCGAGGCCGGCGGCGGGCAGCAGCCAGCCGGTGAAGGCCACGGCGGCCAGCGAGACCAGGGCTGCGGCGGCCACGGGGAGCAGCCAGCGCAGGAAGTAGTCCTGGAGCGCGTCGACGTCCGAGACGAGCCGCGCCAGCAGCTCGCCCCGGTCGCCCCGGTCGCCCCGGTTGTCCCGGTCGGACTCGCCGGACCGGCCTGTCCGCTCGCGCGGCTCACCACCGACGCCGCCGCGACCGGGGTCGTCGTCCTCGTGGCCGCGCCCGCCGTCGGGCCGACCGCCGGAGGAGACGTCGCCGTGGAACGGTGCCAGACGGGCGAGGCGCCGGTAGGTCGTCACCCGGAGCTCGGCGAGGATGCGCAACACCGCGTCGTGGCCGACGAGGCGTTCGGCGTAGCGGAAGACGGCGCGGCCGATGCCGAAGGCGCGGGTCGCCGTCACCGCGATCATGAGGTAGAGGATCGGCGGCTGCTCCCAGGCGCGGGAGATCAGCCAGCCCGAGGTGGCCATCAGCCCCACCGAACTCGCCAGGGTCAGCGCGCCGAGCACGGTCGCCAGCGCCAGCCGGCCGCGTCGCGCGGCCCCCGCCGCCCGCACCCGCGCGAGCGGCCTGGCCCGTCCGGCCGCGGTCCTCGCGCCCCCGGGGCCGTTGCCCGCTCCTGCCCTCGGCTCGGCATGGGCCGAGGACAGAGGGCCGGCAGCCGTCGGGCGGTGCCGCCCGAGCCCGGCGACGCTCGGTTCCACGTGAAACACCCGCGGTTCCCCGTGAGAGGCCGGCGGTTCCCCGTGAGGCACCCGTGGTTCCACGTGAAACACCCGGTCGGCCGCGGCCAGCAGCGCGGGCCGGTGGGTGACCAGCACCACCGTGCGGCCCGGCCGCGCCGCCGCGCGGCGAATCGCCGCCACCACCGCCGCCTCGGTCGCGCCGTCCAACGCCGCCGTCGGCTCGTCGAGCAGCAGCAACGGCCGGTCGGCGAGGAACGCCCGCGCCAGCGCGACCCGTTGCCGCTGCCCGGCCGACAGGCCCACGCCCCCGTCACCGACCTCCCGACGGGGGTCCAGCTCGCTGGCCGCCGCCTCCACCAGCGCCGCCGCCACGGCGTCGTCGTCGGCCTCTGGCCGGGCCAGCCGCACGTTCTCCGCGACGGTCCCGGCCACGAGGTGCGGGCGCTGCGGCACCCACGCGACCTGTCGGTGCCACCCCGCGAGGTCGAGCTCGTTCAGGTCCCGTCCGCCGACGAGGACGCGGCCGGCCGCGGGGCGCGCGAAGCCCAGCAACGCGGCGAGCAGCGTCGACTTGCCTCCGCCCGAGGGGCCGGTGAGTGCCAGGGTCTCCCCCGGCGCGACGGTGAGGCTGGTCGCGGCCAGGGCGTCGGCGGTCCGGCCCTCGTGCCGGACGACGAGCCGTTCGACGGCGATCGTCGCCCCCCGCACGTCCGGGGCGGCCTCGGTACCGCGCGGCGGGGGCGGCGTGTCGAGGACGTCGAAGACCTCCTCGGCCGCCGCGAGCCCTTCCTGCGCGGCGTGGAACTCCGCGCCCACCTGGCGCAGCGGCAGGTACGCCTCGGGGGCGAGGATCAGCACGACCAGGCCCGTCGCCAGGTCGAGGTCGCCGTGGACCAGCCGCATGCCGACGCCGACCGCCACCAGCGCCACCGAGACGGTCGCCAGCAGCTCCAGGGCGAAGCTGGAGAGGAACGCCACGCGCAGGGTGCGCAGGGTGGCGCGCCGGTAGTCACCCGTGATCGTGCGGATGGCCTCCGCCTGGGCCGTGGCGCGGCCGAAGACCTTCAACGTCGTGAGGCCGGTGACGACGTCGAGGAAGTGGCCCGAGAGCCGGGCCAGCGCCCGCCACTGCCGCTTGGTCTGGGCCTGGGTGGCCCAGCCGATCAGCACCATGAACAGCGGGATCAGCGGCAGCGTGACCGCGATGGTGACGGCGGCGATCCAGTCCTCGGTGAGGATGCGGGCCAGCAC
The DNA here is from genome assembly GCF_052245655.1 of Streptomyces sp. 4N509B. NCBI lineage: Bacteria > Bacillati > Actinomycetota > Actinomycetes > Kitasatosporales > Streptomycetaceae > Streptomyces > Streptomyces sp. 4N509B. The sequence goes on along the minus strand of NZ_JBQQBZ010000049.1, from coordinate 19,815 downwards.
CGCCACCGGCACCACGGCGGCGAGGCCGAGCTGCGGCAGGTACCGGGAGAAGTAGGCGTCGAGCGCGTCGACGCCGCGCGTGGCCAGGGCGGTCAGCTCGCCGGTCCGCTGGCCCGTCAGCCAGGCGGGCCCCAGCGTGCCGGACGCGTGGTCCAGCAGCCGCAGCCGCAGCTCGGACTTGACGGCGGCGCTGGCGCGGTGGGCCGCCAGCCCGGTGAGGTAGGCGACGGCCGCGCGGCCCACGGTGACGGCGAGCAGGCCGAGCAGCGGTCCGCGCAGCTCGCCCACGTCCGCCCCCGAGGTCACCGCCCGCGCGATGACCTCGGCCAGCAGCACGGCCTGCGTGATGACCAGCCCGGCCCCCGCGAGGCCGAGCGCGACCGATGCGAGGAGGAAGCCGCGCGTGGCGCGGGCGTAGCGCAGCAGGCGGGGATCGACGGGCCGTGTCATGACGCGAGGTGCTGGGTGCCGATGCGCTTGCGGAACACCCAGTAGGTCCAGCCCTGGTAGAGCATGACGACGGGGGTGGCCAGCGCGGCGCACCAGGTCATGATGCGCAGCGTGTAGGGGGAGGAGGCGGAGCCCTCGACGGTCAGGCTCCAGGCCGCGTCGAGCGAGGAGGGCATCACGGCCGGGAAGAGCGTGAGGAACAGGGCGGCCACGGTGGCGGCGATGGTCACCCCGGAGAGGGCGAAGGCCCAGCCCTCGCGGCCGGCGCGGTTCGTCGCCAGCGCGGCGAGCAGCGCGCCCGCGGCGAGGAGGAGCGCGACCAGCGAGCCCACACCGCCGCCCGTGCCGCCGTCGCTGCCCGCACCGCCGCCGTCGGCCTGGGTCCAGACCAGGAACCCGACGGCCAACGGGACCGCGGCGGCCCCCAGCCGGGTGGCCGTCCGCCGGGCCCGCGCGCGGATGTCCCCCACCGTCTTGAGCGCGGCGAAGACGGCGCCGTGGAAGGTGAACAGCACCAGGGTGGTGGCCCCGCCCAGCAGCGCGTGCGGCCCGAGGAGGTCCAGCAGGCCGCCGGCGTACTCGCCGTCGGCGTCGATCGGCACGCCGCGCACCACGTTGGCGAAGATCAGGCCCCACAGGAAGGCCGGCAGCAGGGAGCACCAGAAGATGGCCCGCTCCCAGCGGCGCTGCCAGCTCTCCTCGGGCCGCTTCGCGCGGTACTCGAAGGCGACGCCGCGCACGATGAGGCAGAGCAGGACGGCCAGCAGCGGCAGGTAGAAGCCGGAGAAGAGGGTGGCGTACCAGTCGGGGAAGGCGGCGAAGGTGGCGCCGCCGGCCGTCAGCAGCCACACCTCGTTGCCGTCCCAGACCGGTCCGATGGTGTTGATCAGGACGCGCCGCTCGGCGCGGTCGCGGGCCAGGACACCGGTCAGCACGCCGATGCCGAAGTCGAAGCCCTCAAGGAAGAAGTAGCCCGTCCACAGGACGGCGATGACGACGAACCACAGCTCGGGGAGTTCCACGAACCACGCTCCTCAGTCCAGTCGGTCCAGTCAGTCCGGTCAGTCCGGTCAGTCCGGTCAGTAGGAGAAGGCCATGGGCCGGTCCTCGGCGTCCGCTCCGCGGTCGCCGCCGATGCGGGTCGGCGGGTTGCGGTCGGCGTCGGTGAGCTCGGGTGGCCCTGCCTTGGCGTAGGTGATCAGCAGCCGCGCCTCGACGACGGCGAGGACGGCGTAGAGCAGCGTGAACGCGGTCATCGAGGCGATGACCTCGCCGTTGCTGACGCTGGGGGAGACGGCGGACGAGGTCTTCAGCAGGCCGTAGACCACCCACGGCTGGCGGCCGGTCTCGGTGAAGATCCAGCCCCAGGCGTTGGCGACCAGGGGGAAGAGGAGGGTGGCGAAGGCCAGGCGCCAGTACCAGGTGGTGAGGCGGGGGCCGAGGGAACGGCCGCGCGTGAGGGCCAGACGCGGCACCTCTTCGGGGCCCGTCCGCAGCGCGGGTGCGAGCCAGCGGCGGCGCCGGGTCAGCCACAGGCCGGCGGCGCCGAGCGCGGCCGACGCCATGCCGAAGCCGATCATCCAGCGGAAGCTCCAGTACGCCAGCGGGATGTTGGGCCGGTAGTCGCCGGGTCCGTACTGCTCCTGCATCTGCTCGTTGATGTCGTTGATGCCCGGTACCTCTGACGAGAAGTCGTCGTGGGCGAGGAAGGACAGCACGCCGGGCACCTCGACGGCGACCTTGTTGTGGCCCTCCTCCACGTCGCCGACGGCGAAGAGGGAGAACGGCGCCGGCGCCTCCGTCTCCCACAGCGCCTCCGCGGCGGCCATCTTCATCGGCTGCTGCTCGTACATGATCTTGCCCAGGCGGTCGCCGGAGACGGCGGTCAGCAGGCCGGCGAAGACCATCGTGACCAGGCCGAGGCGGAGGGAGGCCCGCATGACGGGAACGTGGCGGCTCCGCATCAGGTGGTAGGCGGCGATGCCGACCATGAAGGCGCCGCCGGTGAGGAAGGCGGCGGCGATGGTGTGCGCGAACTGGGCGACGGCGGTGTTCTGCGTCAGCACCTCGACGATGTCGGTGAGCCGGGCGCGGCCGGTCTCCTCGTCGATGGCGTACCCGACGGGGTGCTGCATCCAGGAGTTCGCGGCGAGGATGAAGTACGCCGAGGCCACGGTGCCCACGGCCACCGCCCAGATGGTGGCGAGGTGGATCCGGGGTGGCAGCTTGTCCCAGCCGAAGATCCACAGGCCGACGAAGGTCGACTCGAAGAAGAACGCCAGCAGCGCCTCCATGGCGAGCGGCGCGCCGAAGACGTCGCCGACGAAGCGGGAGTACTCCGACCAGTTCATGGCGAACTGGAACTCCTGGAGGATGCCCGTCACCACGCCCATGGCGATGTTGATCAGGAAGAGCTTCCCCCAGAACTTGGTGGCGCGGAGGTAGGTCTCGTTCCCGGTGCGGACCCAGGCGGTCTGGAGGCCGGCGGTGAGGGAGGCGAGGGAGATCGTCAGGGGGACGAAGAGGAAGTGGTAGACGGTGGTGATGCCGAACTGCCACCGCGCCAGGGTCTCTGGCGCGAGCGCGAGGTCTATGCCGCTCACGAGGGTCTCTCCTTCAGCTTGTGAACGTATTCACATTCACAAGCTCCAGTATGACCCATGCGCCCGATTCCCCCGCACCCGGGGGTCACCGCCCCGAGACCGACCCGCCCGCGCCCGACGCTCCCCGCGCCGGGCCCACCGCATACACCCGCCGGCCCGGCCCCGGTCCCCGCCTAACGATCCTGGTCCTGGCCCACCGGTCCCCGGCCCTGGTCGTGGCCGACCGGGCCCTCGGCTCTCGGCCCTGGTCCTGGTCCTGGTCCACCAGCCCTCGGCCCCGGTCCTGACCGACCGGCCCCCGGTCCCAGGGCCCGACCTAGCGGGCCGGCGCGGACCGGTCCCGGCGGAACGCCGCCGCCGTGCGGAGCATCAGGTCGTTCGCGGCCGTCTCCCCGATCGTGACGCGCACGCCCTCGCCCGCGAACGGCCGCACCGTCACGCCCGCCGCCTCACACGCCGCCGCGAAGTCGCCCGTGGCCTCACCGAGTCGCAGCCACACGAAGTTCGCCTGCGACTCGGGCACCACCCAGCCCTGGGCCGACAGCTCGGCCCACACGCGCTCCCGCTCCTCCACCAGGCCCGCCACCCGCTCCAGCAGCAGCTCCTCGCGGCCCAGGCTGGCCACGGCCGCGTCCTGCGCGATCTGGCTGACGCCGAACGGCACGGCCGTCTTCCGCAGCGCCGCCGCCACGGGCTCGTGCGCCACCGCGAAGCCGACCCGCAGCCCGGCCAGCCCGTACGCCTTGGAGAAGGTGCGCAGCACGCACACGTTGGGCCGGTCCCGGTAGAGCGCGAGCCCGTCCGGGGCGTCGGCGTCGGTCACGAACTCCCGGTACGCCTCGTCGAGCACCACGAGCACGTCGTCGGGCACCCGGTCGAGGAAGTGCTCCACGTCGTCGCGCGAACTGATCACGCCCGTCGGATTGTTGGGCATGCAGAGGAAGACCAGCCGGGTCCGCTCCGTGACGGCCTCGGCCATGGCGTCGAGGTCGTGCTCCTCGCCCTCGGTCAGCGGCACGCGCACGGAGGTGGCGCCGGCGATCTGCGTGATGATCGGGTACGCCTCGAAGGAGCGCCAGGCGTAGAGCACCTCGTCGCCGGGGCCGGCCGTGGACTGCACCAGCTGCTGCGCGATGCCGACCGAACCCGTGCCGGTCGCGAGGTGGCCGACGGGGACGTCGTGGTGCTCGGCGAGGGTGGTGAGCAGCTCGCCACAGGCCATGTCGGGGTAGCGGTTGAGGGAACCCGCCGCCGTCACCGCCGCCTCCAGCACGCCGGGCAGCGGCGGGTAGGGGTTCTCGTTCGACGACAGCTTGTACGTCTCCTGGGCCGCGTCCGTCGCGCTCGGCGGTCGGCCGGGGGTGTACGTCGGGATGCCGTCCAGCGTGGTGCGCAGGCGCGGCCCGGCGGCGTCGGCCTGGGAGGATCGAGGGCTCACGCCCGACACTCTAGGTGCTGCTCCTGGATTCCCCCCAGGTCCGTGCGCGGAGTCCTTCGTCCCACGGCCGCGCCATCGGGCCGTCGCCATCGGGCCGTCGCCATCGGGCCGTCCCCGTCGGGTCATCGCCGCCGGTCCGACCCGGCCCGCGTCGCACGGCCTGGCCGCCCGCCGTCCCACGCGCCGACCACCCGCCGGCTCACCGCGCGTGACGCCGGGCGCACACCTGCCACGGGCGCCCTCACGCGCTTCACCCGTACGAGTGAGGAGAGCCCTGTTGAAAACATGACAGCCTTCGATCAAATCTCCCGAAGGGCCCCCTGAACGAAAGGATTTCCAGCGCACTGCCATCGAATCAAAGGCATGAGTCGTCAATGACCATGCTGAAACGTAACGGTTCTCCCGTGCGTGAGTGGCCCACCCGCTTCCGTCGCCCGGGCCTACGATCGGCTCGCCATGACAGCAGCGAAGCACAAGGCGACCCGAGCGGCCCGATCGGCCGGTCGCCGAGCCAGCGGACGGGCGGGCATCCGTGACGTGGCCGCCGCTGCCGGAGTCTCGATCACCACTGTCTCCGACGCGCTCAACGGCAAGGGCAGACTGCCGGACGCCACCCGCCGCCACGTGCGCAGCGTCGCCGACCGCCTCGGTTATCGTCCCTCCGCCGCCGCACGCACCCTCCGCACCGGCAAGTCGGGGCTGATCGGCCTCACCGTCACCACCTACGGCGAAGAACCGTTCACCTTCACCGAGTTCGCCTACTTCGCCGAGATGGCGCGCGCCGCCACCTCCGCCGCCCTCGCCCGTGGCTACGCCCTGGTGATCCTCCCGGCCGCCTCCCGCCACCACGACTTCGACGTGTGGTCCAACGTCGCCCTCGACGGCACCGTCGTCATCGACCCCGCCGACCACGACCCGGTCGTCACCGAACTCGTCCGCCAGGGGATCCCCGTCGTCTCCGACGGCCGCCCCGCCCCCAGCCTCCCCGTCACCGCCTGGGTGGACAACGACCACGAGGCCGCCGTCATGGGCCTCCTCGACCACCTCGCCGGCGCCGGCGCCCGCCGCATCGGCCTCCTCACCGGCACCAGCACGGACACCTACACCCGCCTGTCGACCACGGCGTACCTCACCTGGTGCGAACGCGCCGGCCAGGAGCCGGTCTACGAGGCGTACCCGGCCCACGACCCCTGCGCCGGCGCCGTCGCCGCCGACCGCCTCCTCGCCCGCCCCGACCGACCCGACGCCGTCTACGGCCTGTTCGACCCCAACGGCACCGACCTGCTCGCCGCCGCCCGCCGCTACGGCCTGCGCGTCCCGGACGACCTGTTGCTCGTCTGTTGCAGCGAGTCCAGCGTCTACGCCAGCACCGAGCCGCCCATCACCACGCTCTCCCTCAAGCCGGGACGGATCGGCACCACGGTGATCCAGCTGCTCATCGACGCGATCGAGGGCGGCGCGCACGACGCGGGCGCCGACGGCGTCCGCGAGCCGCACCCCGACCCGAACCACCAGCCCCACCAGGTGATGCCGACCGAGCTGATCGTGCGGGCCTCCTCCCAACGGCGGGTGCGGCGGCCCCGCGTGGCCGCGCCCCGCACACCCCCGTCGACCGGTTCCTGAAGGCCGCCCCCGGTCCCCGTCCCCCGGTCCCCGGTGGAGCGGGCCGCGCCGTCCGCGGCGTTCGCGAGGTCCGCGGACCCGCGGTGGCGGGCGTCGCGGGCACCGCCGGGATCGGGGAGACGGACCCCGGGCGGGGCGGGGCACGTCGCGGAGTCGGCCCGCCACGCACGGCGGCGCACGGCCGCCACGGCGGGTGGAGGGGCCGGCCCGGCGAGCACGCGACACCCCGTCGCCGATTTTCTCTGGCCCCAGGTGTGTCACACCTGAGCACCGGGATTCCTATGATGGGCGAATGCACCGCGACCAGCCCGTTAGAAAGTCGGGCCGGTCCAGCAGGTGGGAGGCGGCGTTCGATGGTGGAGGGGTCGATGACACAGGTGGCACACGGCGCCGGCCTGGGGCCAGACCAGGGCTCGAACGCGTGGCGCGGCGCCGATCCCGACGGCGCGAGCGCCATGACCGATCTGTACTCCCCGACACTGCCCAACCTTCCGGCGATGGGCCCCGCCGCGCCGGCGGCGCGGGAGCCCGCCGTCGATCCCGAGCCGGAGCCCGCGGCGCCCGTCCTCGGCCCGCTCTACGTCGTCGGTGACGTCCACGGATACCTCGACGAGCTGCGCGTCGTCCTCCGCGAGTCCGGCCTGACGGACGCGGAGGACCGTTGGGCCGCGGGCAACGCGCGCCTGTGGTTCCTGGGGGACTTCACCGACCGCGGCCCCGACGGCATCGGCGTGATCGACATGGTGATGCGCCTGTCCGCCGAGGCCGCCGCCGCCGGCGGATACTGCAAGGCCCTGCTCGGCAACCACGAGCTGCTGCTCCTCGGCGCCAGCCGCTTCGGCGACGCCCCCGTCGAATCCGGCGCCGGCACCGCCTCCTTCCAGGCCGCCTGGCTGCTCAACGGCGGACAGCGCAGCGACATGGAGCGCCTCCAGGACCACCACGTCCAGTGGATGGCCCGCCTCGACTCCATGGCCCTGGCCGACGGGCACCTGCTGCTCCACTCCGACACCACCGCCTACCTCGACTACGGCGGCACCATCGACGACGTCAACGACGCCATCTGGCAGGCGCTCCAGCGCAACGACGTCAGCGAGACGTGGGAGCTGTTCCGCAAGTTCACCAAGCGCTTCGCGTTCCGGGACGAGGAGAAGGGCCCGCGGGCGGTCCGCGAGCTCCTGGCCACCTACGGCGGCGAGCGCGTCGTCCACGGCCACAGCCCCATCCCGTACCTCACGGGCGACGCGGGCGGCTCGGGCGGCGACGGGGGCGACGCGGACGAGGACGGCGCGGACGCCACGCCGTTGGTCTCCGGCCCTCACGTCTACGCCGACTCGCTCGCGATCGCGATGGACGGCGGCGTCACCATGGCGGGGCGCCTGCTCTGCGCCCGCCTGCCCCTGCCCGGCCACCCCGACGAGCGGAACGCGGAGCACGCCGTGGCCTGAGGCGGTGCGTTTCCGAAGTGCGAACAGGGGGAACAGAGGAGATTCCCGGGATTTTCCTGTGACGGAAGCCCGGAGCCCTCTACCATCGTTCTGCTCGCCAGCTCTCGCCGTGCCAGCCGCCTGACGGAGCTGTCCGAACGCCCCATCGGAGCAACCGGGGACGCCCATGACCAGCGCTGAGGTTCTCCCTCCAGAGGATCAGGCCGACTTCGAGCGGATCCTCGACGAGGCGCTGCGCTCCGCCCGGCTCACCGGCTCCGCCGACCGACTCGACGTGGAGCACCTGCGGGACCTCGCGCTGCGGGCCGTTCCCGAGATCGCCGCGGCGGCCGAGCCGGAGTACCGGCTGCTCCGCCGGCTGCGCCGCGAGGTGCGTGAGGCCGAGCCGCCCGCCCCCTCGCCCCCGCCCGGGGGCGGCGACGCGGAGGCGTCGGGCTCCGGCGTCGTCGCCGTGATCGCCGTGCTGGTCCCGGTGTTGGCCGGCGTCGCGGCCGTCATCTTCCTCCTCCTCGGGTACGCGCTGGGGCTGTCCGACTCCGAGCTCGCCGTGGCGGGGCGGATGCGCGCCGTCGGGTGGGCCTTCGCGGCGCTGGCCGCCGTCGGCCTGCTGTTCGCCGTCGCCGGCATGTGGGTCGCCGCGATGCGCAACGGCTCCCGCACCTCGATCCGCCCGCCGCGCCCGGCCCGCCGCCGGGGCGCGTTGCCGCAGGACGTGGCCCGCGCCCGGGAGGCGTGGCTGCGGGCGCTGCTTGACCACGGCATCACGCCGTTCCTGCGCCAGCACGCCGCCCGTGCCGGCGGCCGGGCCGGGAGCGTCGCCGTGGGGTCGGCCGTGGGGTCGGCCGTGGTGTCCGCGGCGGGCTCCGCCGAGGGGAAGGACGAGCGGGACGACGAGGGGAACGAGCAGGGCGCGGGGGACCTCGCCGGCGCCGCGGGGGCCAGCGTCAGCGCGGAGGGCGGCCGTCGCACCCCGCGGTTGCGGTTCTCCCGTCCCGAGTTCTCCAGCCCGGACTTCGACAGCCAGGCCCCCGCCCGCGACGGGGGCCGTGCCCGGCCACGCATCGGCCACCCCACCTACAGCGGGCCCCGCTTCGGCAGCCCCCGCTTCACCTCGCCCGAGGAGGGCAGGGACGAGCGGGACCGTGAGGAGGCGCGCGCCCGGCGGGGCTTCGCCGCGCCGGACTACTCGGGCCCCGACTTCGACAGCCCGGACTTCGACAGCCCGGCGGGTGGCGACGCCCAGGGGTCCGGTGCCCGACGGGGCTTCGCGGCCCCCGACTTCTCCCGTCCCGAGTACGACAGCCCGGACTTCGACAGCCCCGACTTCGACACCGGCACCGGCACCAGCTCGGGCCCCGGTGCCGGCGGTGCCGGCGGTGCCGACGTCGACGCCGACGAGGACGCGCCGCCGCGCCGCCGGCCCCGTTTCGGCCAGCCGGACTACTCGGGGCCCGGGTTCTCCAGCCCCGCGGAGGGCGGTTCCGACCGCGACTGACCGCCGCCCCCCAGCAGCTCCTCGATGACGAGCGCGACGCCGTCGTCGTCGTTGGAGGCGGTGTGGTGGCGGGTCGCGGCGAGGACCTCGGGGTGGGCGTTGGCCATCGCGTAGGCGGTGCCGGCCCAGCCCAGCATCTCCAGGTCGTTCGGCATGTCCCCGAACGCCACGACCTCCTGCGGCCTGATGCCGCGGCGGGCGCAGCGTCGCGCGAGGGTGCTGGCCTTGCTGACGCCGGGGCCGCTGATCTCCAGCAGCGCGCTCGGGCTGGAGCGGGTGAACTCCCCGTGCTCGCCGGCCGCGCGGCGGGCCTGCGCCAGGAAGACGTCCGGGTCGAGTGAGGAGTGGTGGGCGAGCAGCTTCAGCACGGGGCTGTCGTGCTCCTCGCGGAGGGGGCGGCCGGCTCCCAACAGCTTCTGGGCCGGTGCCACCTCGGCGGGCACCCGGTGGTCCTCGTGCAGCGGCGGGTAGTGCGGCTCGTACCCCATGCGGTCGACGCGTTCCACGGCGAAGCTCACGCCCGGCGCGGCGCGGCGCACCCGTTCGACGATGGCGAGGGCGGCGGAGATGGCCAGGGGACGCACCTCGACGAGGGCGTTGTCCCGGCGCAGGTCCACCACGGCGGCGCCGTTGCCGCAGATGGCCAGGCCGTGGCCGTGGACGTGGGCGCTGACGACGTCCATCCAGCGGGCGGGGCGGCCGGTGGCGAAGATGACCTCCACCCCGGCGCGTTCGGCGGCGGCGAGGGCGGCGACGGTGCGGGGGGAGACGGTCTTGTCGCCGCGCAGGAGGGTGCCGTCGAGGTCGGTGGCGATCAGGCGGGGCAGCGGAGGACGGGGCAGCGGGGCGCGCGACGGTACGGTGGGCATGATTCACCAGCATATGCGCGCTCATATGGGCATGTACATGCACCAACGAGTCAACGGCGGTGGTGTGGCGCGTGGCCGGTAACCGCGCTGTCGTCGACGCCCACCTCGCGTTCTGGGCATGTCACCCCCACGCCATCGCGTCACCACAGGTCACCCCGGCAGCCGACCGCCCCTCCCCTCCGCGGGACCCCCCGACGGCGACCCACGGCATCCCCCTAAGGGAAAGCCGTACTATCGGCCGACACCAGCCAGGGTCACTCCGGCCGAAAGGCTGACGCGACGCCCCCGGCCGCGCACTACGGTCGTTCCCGTGAGCACGAGTGTGAGCGTCAACGACAGCGCGGGAGACCGGCCGGCCGCCGCCCCGCCGCAGGCCGTCATCCGCACAGACGGCCTCACCAAGCGGTACCCGAAGGTCACCGCCCTCGACCGGCTGACGGTGGACATCGGGCCCGGCGTCACCGGCCTCGTCGGCGCCAACGGCGCCGGCAAGTCCACCCTCATCAAGATCCTTCTCGGCCTCGCGCCCGCCAGCGAGGGCACCGCGACGGTCCTCGGGCACAGCGCCGCCGCCGAGGGGCGCGCCATCCGCGAGCAGGTCGGGTACATGCCCGAGCACGACTGCCTGCCGCCCGACGTCTCGGCCACCGAGTTCGTCGTCCACATGGCCCGCATGTCCGGCCTCCCCCGCACCGCCGCCCGCGAGCGCACCGCCGACACCCTCCGCCACGTCGGGCTCTACGAGGAGCGGTACCGCCCCATCGGCGGCTACTCCACGGGCATGAAGCAGCGGGTCAAGCTCGCCCAGGCCCTCGTCCACGACCCCAGGCTCGTCCTCCTGGACGAGCCGACGAACGGTCTCGACCCGGCCGGCCGGGACGACATGCTCGGCCTGATCCGCCGGATCCACACCGACTTCGGCATCTCCGTCCTCGTCACCTCGCACCTGCTGGGCGAGCTGGAGCGCACCAGCGACCACATCGTCGTCATCGACGGCGGCAAGCTGCTGCGCTCCCAGGCCACCGCCAGCTTCACGCAGGCCACCGCCTCCCTCGCCATCGAGGTGACCGACAGCGACGCCCACCCCGACGGCGCCGCCGCGCTGCGCGCCGCGCTGAGCTCCGCGGGCCTCGCGCCCACCGCCTCGGGCCACCTCGTGATCCTCGACGCCACCGACGACGCGGTCTACGACACCGTCCGCGACGCCATCGCGGACCTCGGCCTCGGCCTGGTCCGGATGCAGCAGCGCCGCCACCACATCGCCGAGGTCTTCCAGGACCGCGCCCCGGACGACTCCGGCGCGCGGGACCCCGATGGGAATGACCCCGCCGGGAAGGACCCCGCCCGGAAGGGCGCCGCCCGGCGAAGCCCCACCCCCGCACGCCCCGCCCAGGACTCCTCGCAGCACTCCCCGCAGGACCGCGCCGAGCACCAGGCACAGGAGACCCCCACCGAGGGAGCCCACCCGTGACCACTCCACCGTCCGCCAGCCCCGCGGCGCACGAGGCCCGCATCCACGACATCGGGTACCGCAGGTACAGCGGCCAACGCCTCGGCACGCTCTACGCCCGGCGCTCCCTCTTCGTCCACTCCCTGCGCGGCGCCTACGGCCTGGGCCGTTCCGCCCGCTCCAAGGTCCTGCCGTTCGGGCTCTTCGCCATCATGGCGATGCCCGCCGTCGTCAGCGTCGCCGTCGCCACCACCGTCGGACTCGACGAACTCCCCATCGGGTACACCGAGTACCCCCTGTTCATGCAGCCGATCGTCGGCCTCTACCTCGCGCTCGCCGCGCCCCACATGGTCTCCCTGGACCTGCGGCACAAGACCATCCCGCTGTACTTCTCCCGCCCCATCGACGCCCGCGACTACGTCGCCGCGAAGTTCGCCTCCCTCACCGCGGCCCTCTTCCTCTTCACCGCGATCCCGATCACCATCGCCTACGTCGGCGGCCTCCTCGCCGAGCTCGGCTTCACCACCCAGACCGAGGACTTCACCCAGGGCCTCGTCTTCGCCGCCGTCTTCTCCGTCTTCCACGCCGGGATCGCGCTGCTGACCTCGGCCCTCACGCCCCGCCGCGGCTTCGGTGTCGCCGCCGTCATGGCCATCCTCACGATCCCGTACTTCGCGGTCTCCGCCGTCCAGGTCATCGCCACCGAGCAGGGCAACGACGGCACCGTCGGCTGGATCGGCCTGGCCTCCCCCGGCAGCCTCATGGACGGCCTCCAGTCCGCCTTCCTCGGCGGCACCAGCCAGTTCCCCGACAACGTCGAGGTCACCGGAGCGGCCGCCCCGGCGTACGTCCTCGTCGTCCTCGCCCTCACCGCGCTGAGTTACGTCCTCCTCGTCCGCCGCTACCGGAAAGTGGGGCTGTAGATCCATGACCGCCATCCAGATCAACGCCACCTCACGCTGGTTCGGCAACGTCGTCGCCGTCAACGACATCACCATGACCGTCGGCCCCGGCGTGACCGGCCTCCTCGGGCCCAACGGCGCCGGCAAGTCCACCCTCATCCACATGATGAGCGGCTTCCTGGCCCCCTCCGCCGGCACCGTCACCCTCGACGGCCAGACCATCTGGCGCAACGCCGAGGTCTACCGCCACATCGGCCTCGTCCCCGAGCGCGAGGGCATGTACGACTACCTCACCGGGGGCGAGTTCGTCCTCGCCAACGCCGAGCTCCACGGCCTGCCGGACCCCGGCGCCGCGACAGCCGCGGCGCTGGACACCGTCGAGATGACGCAGGCCGCGGACCGCCGCATCGCCACCTACAGCAAGGGCATGCGCCAGCGGGTCAAGATGGCCTCCGCCCTCGTCCACCAGCCCTCGGTCCTGCTGCTGGACGAGCCGTTCAACGGCATGGACCCCCGCCAGCGCATGCACCTGATGGAGCTGCTGCGCCGCATGGGCGCGGAGGGACGCACCGTCCTGTTCTCCTCCCACATCCTGGAGGAGGTCGAGCAGCTCGCCAGCCACATCGAGGTCATCGTCGCCGGCCGCCACGCCGCCTCCGGCGACTTCCGCAGGATCCGCCGCCTGATGACCGACCGGCCCCACCAGTACCTCGTCCGCTCCGCGGACAACCGGGCGCTGGCCGCGGCCCTCATCGCGGACCCCTCCACCGCCGGCATCGAGGTCGACGCCCAGGAGGACGCCCTGCGCATCCAGGCGATCGACTTCTCCCGCTTCACCAGCGAACTCCCCCGACTCGCCCGCGACCACGGCATCCGCCTCACGGAGGTCTCCCCCTCCGACGAATCCCTCGAGTCCGTCTTCTCCTACCTGGTGGCCCGCTGATGTTCGCCTTCTACGACAAGACCGTCGCCCGCCTCACCTACCGGGCGCTCCTCGGCCGCCGCCGCGCCCTGATCCTCGCCACCCTCCCCGCGATCCTTCTGGTCATCGCCTTCGTCGTCCGCACCCAGACCGGCGCCGACGACCGGGCGGCCACGGAGATCCTCGGCGGCTTCGCGCTGGCCGCGATGGTGCCGCTGATCGGCGTCATCGCCGGCACCGGCTCCATCGCCCCAGAGATCGACGACGGCTCCATCGTCTACCTGCTGTCCAAGCCCGTCCGCCGACGGACCATCGTCACCACGAAGCTGCTCATCGCCATCGCGGTGACGGTCGCGTTCACCACCGTCCCCACCCTGCTGGCCGGCGTCATCCTCAACGGCAACAGCCAACGCATCGCGCTGGCCTACACCCTGGCCGCCGCCGTCGCCGCCGTCGCCTACAGCGCCGTCTTCCTCCTCCTCGGCATCGTCTCCCGCAACGCCGTCGTCTTCGGGCTCATCTACGCCCTCGTCTGGGAGGCCCTCTTCGGCAGCCTCGTCCCCGGCGCCAGGACCCTCAGCATCCAGCAGTGGTCCCTCTCCCTCGCCGAACGGGTCGCGCTGCCCGCCGCCGACGTCACCTCCGAGGTCTCCCTCGCCACTGGCGTGATCCTGCTGGTGGCCGCCACGGTCGCCGGCACCTGGTACGCCACCCGGCGCCTGTCCGTCCTGACCCTCGCCAACAGCGACTGAGCGGGTTGTCCACACCCCGGAGCCCCTGTGGATACCGGGGTGTGGACAACCGCGACGCGGCCTACGACGCCCCGCCCCGCCTCCGCCGTGGCAGCGCCGCTCGCCGCTCGCGCACCTCCCTCAGCTCCCTCACGTCCGCGGCGACGTCCGCCAGCCGCCCGCTCATCGCGGAGACGACGCGCTCGGTGTTGTCCACGCGCCGCTCGACGTGCTCCAGCCGCACCGCCATCTGGTGCAGCACGGGGCCGAGGTCCCGCAGCGCGGGCCCGATGTCGGCCAACGCCGCCTCGACGTGCGTCACCCGCCGCTCCAGCGCGTCGGACGTCGCACCGCGCCGCGCGCCGTCCTCGGCGTCCAGCAGGTAGGTCCGCACCCGCCGGGCGACCGCGCTGCCGCGCAGCAGCATCGCGATGTTCAGGACCGTCCTGCGGGAGTACAGCGTCAGGTGCGCACGGCCCTGTGGATAACTTTTAATTGAAAGGGACAAGCTGTCCCTTTCAAAGACCCGCAGGTCAGAGCCCCTAAGAATATGCAGGCCGTTCTCGGCCAGCTCGGCCCTGTGGCGCTGGACCACCTTCCTGATGACGTCCCTGTGGACAACGAAGTAGGCCGCGACCATCTCCGTGGTGACGTGCAGACCGTCCGGCAGCAGCGCCAGAGCCTTCACCTCGTCGAGCGCGTCGGTGCGCGCCGCGAGGCTGCCGCGCAGCGAGCGCGACTCCATCAGAACCTTCTCGTCGTGCATGGTGGGGAGACCTCCTGGTCCCGTTCGGACATGACGGATGAGCCCCTGCGTCCACACCCCGGGGCGGCGGGCTGCCCGTATCCAGGGACCAGGAGCGGAGATCTGCCCTACACGTCACGTCTCGTCACGGCCGGCACGCACCCGGGCGTCACCGCCCGCCGCCGGCACTCACCACTTCACGAACCCTCGGCGCCACACACTCCTGTCGCCTCCGCGCACTTCGTCCAACGAGTCGCTCATCATGAGGTCACACGTTCGGGCCCGCGCGACACTGGACCCATGGACGACCGGCGGAACAAGCGCATCTCCACGTACCTCTCCCGGCACCTGCGTCACGACCCGGCACGGATCGGGATCACGCTCGACGAGCAGGGCTGGGTCGGCGTCGACGAACTGGTCGCGGCGGCCCACCGGGACGGGTTCCGCATCAGCCGGGCCGAGGTGGAGCACGTCGTCGCGACCAGCGACAAGCAGCGCTTCGGCCTCGTCGGCGAGGGAGCCGCCGCTCGCATCAGGGCCAACCAGGGCCACTCGGTGTCCGTCGACCTCGGGCTGCCGCCCGCCGAGCCGCCCGCGTTCCTCTTCCACGGCACCGTCGCCCCGAGCCTCACCGCGATCCGCGTCGAGGGGCTGCGCCCCATGCGGCGGCAGCACGTCCACCTCTCTCCCGACCTGGAGACCGCGACGCGGGTCGGCGCGCGGCGCGGAAGACCCGTGATCATCACCGTGGACGCCGGCGCGATGCACCACGCCGGCCACGTTTTCCACCGCAGCGACAACGGTGTGTGGCTGACCGAGGCGGTGCCGGCCGCATTCCTGCACTTTCCCGACTGAGGCGAACGAACTCACATTCCGTGTTTCCGCGCGCACAGCGCGCGTCTTCGGGTTGTCGGACGTCACACGGGTGTATCCCGTACGTGTCGCAGCTTAGGAACGCCCTCCCCAGGGTGGACGTCGCAGGCTCGGTCATCTCATAGGGTTGGTGTATGGGACTGGACCACGTGATCATTGAGGCGGTCGAGGAGTTTGTCGCCACGCCGTGGGTGTACCTCGCGCTCTTCGCCATCGCCAAGCTTGACGGCTTCTTTCCCGTGGTCCCCAGCGAGACGCTGGTGATCACCCTAGGGGTGTTCGCGGCGTCGAATTCCGAGCCCAACATTCTCATCATCATCGCCGTCGCCGCAGTCGGAGCCTTCGCGGGAGATCACATCTCCTACTTCATCGGCCGGAAGTCCGGGCCGAGGATCATGGCGAAGGTGAAACCCGGCAGCCGCACCCAGAAGGCGTACGACCGCGTCGGTCACATGCTGGAGAAGCGCGGCGGCCTCGTGCTGATCAGCGCCCGGTACATCCCGGGCGGACGCACCGCCGCGACGCTCACCACCGGCGCCACGCGGTATCCGCTGCGCAACTTCTCCAAGTACGACGCGATCGCCGCGATCAGCTGGGCGACGTACTCGGCCCTCATCGGGTACATCGGCGGCGCCGCCTTCGAGGAGAACCCGCTGCGCGGCCTGGCGATGGGCCTCGGCCTGGCCCTGGCGATCACCATCGGCCACGAGGTCATCCGCGTCCTGTACGAGCGCCGCAAGCACCGGCGCGCCGGCCTGAGCGCCGCGGGCGGCGGCAGCGACAGCGACAGCGGCAGGGTCGACGGGTCGGACGACGAGCCGGAGGCCGTGCCGCCCGCCGGGGCGTCGGCCTCGTGACGGCGCCCGCGACAGGCGCCGTGTCACACACGACCAGCCAGACCAGCCAGACCAGCCAGACCAGCCAGACCAGCCGGATCAGCCGCCTGACCTCGGCCGACTTCGCCGAGACCGTCCCGGCCCTCGCCCGGCTCTTCGTCGACACCGTCGCCGACGGCGGCTCGCTCGGCTTCGTCGACCCGTTCGACGAGGAGACGGCCGCCGCCTGGTGGCGCGGCAGGGCGCCCGGCGTCGCCGACGGCGGCCTCGCCGTCTGGGTCTCCCGCGAGGGGGACCGCGTGACCGGCACCGTCAGCCTCGCCCGGTGCCCCTGGCCCAACGGCAGCCACCGCGCCGAGATCCTGAAGCTGATGGTCCACCCCGACGCCCGCGGCCGTGGCCTGGCCCGCGCGCTGCTGGCCACCGCCGAGCAGGCCGCCGCCGAGGCCGGCCACACCCTCCTCATGCTGGACACCGAGACCGGCACCGCCGCGGAACGGCTCTACCTCGCCACCGGCTGGATCCGCCACGGGATCGTGCCCGCGTACGCCACGGACCCGGCGGGCACACCGCAGGACTGCAGCTTCTTCCACAAGCCGATCGGGCCGGCCGCCGCCGCCCGCTAGGAGGCACGCCATGGGTGAGACCACGCGCGAGGAGCGGGGGCGCTCGCCGCGGCTGGAGGCGGTGACGCCGGGGAACGTCGCCGAAGCGTGCCGCCTGTCCGTGCGTCCCGACCAGCAGAACCTCGTGGCGCCCGTCGCGTGGTCGCTGGCCGAGGCGTACACGAGCCCCGCGGTCGCCTGGCCACGCCTGGTGTACGACGGGGAGCGGCTCGTCGGCTTCGTCATGGGGGCGTTCGACCCCGACAACGAGGTGGCGGCGTTCCGTTGCGGCATCTGGCGGCTGAACGTCGCCGCGGGGGAACAGGGCAGGGGATACGGCCGGTTCGCCGTCGAGCAGGTCTGCGTGGAGGCGCGCCGACGCGGGCAGCGGCGGGTCACCGTGCTGTGGGTGCCGCGCGACGGCGGCGCCGAGGGGTTCTACCGCGCGCTCGGCTTCCGGCCGACGGGCGAGGTGATCGGGGGCGAGGTCGTCGGCGAGCTGCTCCTGGACGAGGAGCCCGCGGCCACGGGGAGGGCGTGATGGGCCTCACGGTGGAGAGCCGGCCGTCCGACTCGCCGTACGTCGAGCGGGTGTGGCGCAGCCGCAGCCACGACGACGTGAGCCGGATGACGTCGGTCGCCACGACGCTGTGCGAGCTGGTCGTGTGGGAGCACCGCGGCCGGGTCAACGTGGCCGTGCGCGGGCCCGAGTCGCGGGCGAGCGAGGCCGAGGTGCCCACGGACTCCACGTTCTTCGGGATCAGCTTCTCGCTCGGCACCTCCCTGCCGCACCTGCCGGCCGACCGGCTCGTCGACGGCGCCGTGGAGCTGCCCGACGCGACCGCCGTCTCCTTCCCGTTGCACGGCTCCACCTGGCGCATGCCCGACTTCGACAACGCCGAGTTCTTCGTGCGACGGCTGGTCCGTGAGGGCGTGCTGGTCCGCGACCCCTTCGTCGCCGCCGTGCTGGACGGCGCCGAGCCCGAGGTGTCGGAGCGCACCCTCCAGCGGCGCTTCCTCGCGGCCACCGGCCTCACGCGCGGCGCCGTCCGGCAGATCGACCGGGCGCGGCGGGCGGCGCTGCTGATCCAGGAGGGGGAGCCGGCCGTCGAGGTGGTCCACCACCTCGGGTACTTCGACCAGCCACACCTGGCGCGCTCGCTGACCCGCTACGTCGGGCGGACCGCGACGCAGCTGCGGCGGCCCGGCGGCGTCGCCCCCGCCCCGGCCCCCGAGCCGCTGTCGCTTCTGTACAAGACCGGCGAGGCCGCGCCCGCATAGTCTCCGTGGTGTTCCCGCCGCACGCGTCCGGCGTGACGGGAGCACCGACCACGAATCACGACGCGCCCCCCGGGGGGCGTGACGGAGCGTCAAACGGAGGACGTCATGCGCAAGCTTGTTTCCGGGCTGTTCTACTCGCTCGACGGTGTGGCCGAGGCGCCGGACCAGTGGCAGTTCGCGTTCGACGACGAGATGGGCGCGGCGTTGAGCAGGACGATCGAGAGCACCGACGCGGTGATGATGGGCCGGGTGACCTTCACCGACTGGGCCGGGTACTGGCCGAACGTGACCGAGGGCGAGGACCTCGACTTCGCGAACTGGATCAACAACGCGCCCAAGTACGTCGCCTCCACCACCCTGACGGACGTCAGCGCCTGGCAGAACAGCACCCTGCTCGGGAGCGACCTGGCCGCGGAGGTGGCGAGGCTGAAGGCCGGGGAGGGCAAGGACATCGCCGTCACCGGCAGCATCGGCCTGGTGCGGTCGCTGGTGGAGCAGGACCTGCTCGACGTGCTGGAGCTGTACATCCACCCGGTGGTGGCCGGCGGCGGCAGGAAGAAGCTGTTCGCCGACGACGCGTCCCTGAAGAAGCTCCAGCTCGTGGACTCGTACGCGACCAGCAGCGGCGTGGTGGCCGCGACCTACCACCCGGTGCGCTGAGGGACCTCCCCTCAGCGGAGCAGGGGCTCGAGGACCTTCGCTATGCCGTCCGCGTCGTTGCTGGCCGTGACCTCGTCGGCGACGGCCAGCACCTCGGGGTGGGCGCCGGCCATCGCGACGCCGTGGGCGGACCAGCGCAGCATCGGTATGTCGTTGGGCATGTCGCCGAACGCGATGGTGTCGGCGGCCGTGACGCCCAGCCGCCGGGCGGCCAGCGAGAGGCCGGTGGCCTTGCTGAGGCCGACCGGCAGCAGCTCCACCAGCTGGGGCCCCGAGACCACGATCTGCGCGGCGTCGCCCAGCAGGGTGCGGGCGACGTCCGCGAGCCCGTCGTCCGTGTGGTCGGGGTGGTGGAGGTGGAGCTTGATCAGCGGCTCCGCCCAGAAGTCCGCGCGCCCGGGGGCGAGGGACGGGCGGACCGGTGAGCGGTTCTCGTCGGAGAGCCAGGCGCCGGAGGCGTGCTCCCAGAACAGGTCGTCCATGAGGATCCCGCCGTCGAGGCTGTCGCGGGTGACGGCGACGCCCAGCGGGCCGAGCTCGGACTCCAGCAGGGCCAGGGCGCGGCGGGCCAGCGTGCGGTCGAGCGTGACGGACGTCAGCAGCCGGTCCTCGCCCGCGTGGTAGAGCTGCGCGCCCTGGCCGCAGACGGCCAGGCCCCGGTACCCGAGGTCGTCGAGGATGTGCCGGGTCCACGCGACGTTCCGCCCGGTGGCGACGAGGTGCGCGGCGCCGGCCGTCGTGGCGGCGGCCAACGCCTCCCGCGTGCGCGCGGATATCGTCTCGTCGCTGCGGAGCAGCGTGCCGTCGAGGTCCGTGGCGACCAGGCGGTACGGGAACGACGACGGGGACGACGACGCGGACGGGGGCGGGGGCGGGGGCGGGGG
>NZ_JBQQBZ010000048.1:0-48670 GCF_052245655.1 Streptomyces sp. 4N509B | reverse complement strand
AGGCCAACCCGGTCCACGCCACCCTGGTCGAACTGCCCGACGCGGCGCATCTCGCCCCGGTCGAACGGCCCGGCGCCGTGCTCGCCGCCCTCCGCGGCCACCTCGGCCCTCCCGGGGTCCGCCGCGGCATGACGACGCGGCGCGCCGTTCTCGGCGACGCCCACGTCGATCGCGCCCAGGCCGACACGACCCCGTTCACGGCGCGCTTCCAGGACCTCGTCACCGGCTACGCCTGGGGAGAGATCTGGACCGACCCCACCCTCAGCCGCCGCGAACGCAGCATGATCACCCTGACGGCGCTGGTGGCGCGCGGCCACTGGGACGAGCTGGCGCTCCACGTCCGCGCCGCCCGCCGTAACGGGCTGACCGCCGAGGAGATCGCGGCCCTCCTCCTCCAGACCGCCGTCTACTGCGGCGTGCCGGCGGCGAACAGGGCCTTCGCCACCGCGCGGCGGGCCCTGGCGGAGGACGACGGGTGAGCCCGGCGGGTCGGGCGGGGTCCACCCTGCCCGCGCGCACGGTCGGAGGCGGACGGCCGGCCGGCGGTCGCGCCCGCGCTCACGCGCCGGGCGCGGGCGGCGGGGCCGTGCTGTCGCGGACGACGAGCTCGGTGGCGAGCTCCACCCGCTTGTGGGCCAGCGGCCTTCCCTGGGCGACGTCGATGGCCATGGTCGCGGCGGTGGCCGCCATCTCGGCGAGCGGCTGGCGG
Organism: Streptomyces sp. 4N509B; assembly: GCF_052245655.1. Classification (NCBI taxonomy): domain Bacteria; kingdom Bacillati; phylum Actinomycetota; class Actinomycetes; order Kitasatosporales; family Streptomycetaceae; genus Streptomyces; species Streptomyces sp. 4N509B. Next base: position 47,961 of record NZ_JBQQBZ010000048.1, on the reverse strand, counting down.
ACCGTCGTCAGCGCCGGGGTGAGCCAGCTGGAGGGGAAGAGGTCGTCGAAGCCCACGACGCTGAGGTCGTCCGGGATGCGCAGGCCGGCCTCGGCGGCTGCCCGGAGGACGCCGAAGGCGGTGCCGTCGTTGCAGGTGACGATGGCGGTGGGCCGGTCGGGCAGCCGCAGCAGCTCGCGGCTGTGGGCGAGGCCGGTCTCGGCGTAGAAGTCGCCGGTGCGGATGAGCTCGTCGTCGACGGGGTGCCCGCTCAGCTCCAGCGCGGCACGGTAGCCGTCGAGGCGGGCGCGGCTGGCGAGGGAGTGGGACGGGCCGGTGATGGTGGCGATGCGCCGGTGCCCGAGGTCGATCAGGTGGCGGGTGGCGGACATGCCGCCGCTCCAGTTGCTGGCGCTGACCACCGGGCAGTCCTGGGTGGCGTCGTGGATGGGGTCGAGCAGCACCAGGGGGATGTCGCGGGTGTGCAGCTGGCTGACCTGCGCGTCGGTGAGCGCGGCGAACACGGCGATGACGCCGGTGGGGCGTCGCGCCAGCACACTCTCGACCCAGCCGGAGCGTCCCGTGTGGCGTCCCGGCTCGGCGACGGACACCGCGAGGGTCTGTTCCCGGGCGACCTCCTGGACGCCCTTGATGATCTCGGCCGGATAGGGGCCGGCGAGCTCGTGGAAGACGAGCTCCAGCGTCGGCGCCGGTCCGGCGGCCTTCTTCTGACGCCGGTATCCGTGACGTCGGATGAGCGCCTCCACGACCTCGCGGGTCTCGGCGGCGACCTCCGCCCGACCGTTGACCACCTTGGAGACCGTGGCGACCGAGACGCCGGCGCGTTCGGCGAGCTGCGCGATGGTCAGGGGCTGGGGGGTCGCGCCGTCAGCGGACGCGTTGGTGTCGGCTGAGGTCACGTGATCAGTCTACGCACCACCGTTCCGATCGTTTCGGTGGGCGGGACCGGCGCTGGCGTGCGGGAACGGCCCGGCGCCGCCGCCGGAGGCCGAACGGTCCTCCTCGGCGGCCGGTGGCGGCGCGGTCCGTCATCGAGGCGTTCAGCCGGCGAGCAGGTCGAAGGACTGCTCCGGGCCGATCGCCGTGCCGTTCGCGATCAGCGGCTCGGCTCCGCCGTTGGCCGCGGACACGTACCGGTTGTTGACCTGTGCCCGCAGGCTGACGCTGCCGTCCGCGTTGGTCACGCGTGCGAAGGTCTCCCACGCCCCGACGGACGCGCGGTTGGCGATGAGCTGGCCCGCTCCCGCGTTCTCCGCGCACACGTACTGGCCGTTGGCATGGGCGCGCAGGGCGACCGCGCCGCCGCCGAGATCGACCAGGTCGAAGCGCTCCCACAGTCCGACGGACGCGCGGTTGGCGATGAGCTGGCCCGCCCCGGCGTTCTCCGCGCACACGTACTGGCCGTTGGCGCGGGCGCGGAGGCTGACCACGGAGCTGGGGAGGGTGGCGAGCGCGGCTTCCCAGCGGGTGGTGGTGGTTCCGGAGGTGGCGTCGGTCTGGAGGCGGTCGCGGGCGGCGGTGTCGGCGTACAGGCTCCAGCGCATCCAGTCGACGTAGGTGGCGACGGTCTGGGTGTGGTTGTAGCCGCTCCAGATGTACTCGTCGTGGGCGGCGCCGACGTGGGTGAGGAACGCCTTGGGCGCGGGGAGTTCGGCGTAGGCCTGGCGGGCGGAGGAGTACTGGGTGAGGGTGTCGCGGTCGCCGTGGACGAACAGGACGTTGGCGGTGACCGAGGAGGCGGGGTTGCCCATGTCGACGCAGGCGAAGGGGACGGCGGCGGCGATGCGTTCGTCGGGCCAGGCGGTGAGCAGGCCGTGGGTGGTCATGCCGCCCAGGGAGTGGCCGGCGACGCCGACGCCGGCGGCGGTGTCCAGGCGTCCGGCGAACGGGTCGCCGGAGGTGGTGTTCAGGGCGAGGGTGCGGGTGATGACCTCGGAGACGTCCATCGACTGGTTGCCGTTGTAGACGTCCTGGACGTTGCCCGGGGTGCCGGAGGAGGTGGTGGGGAAGACGGGGGCGGGGACGACGAAGCCGGCCTCGGCCAGGGGGCGGACCAGCGGCGCGTAGCTCTCGGGGTTGCCGCCCAGGCCGTGGCTGAACTCGACGACGGGGAAGACGCCGTCGGCGAGGGGGGCGTTGGTGACCGGGTTGCCGCCGGGGGTGCCGGTGGCCGGGTAGAAGATCCGCGTGACCAGCCGGCGGCTGCCACGACTCCAACCGTACTCACGCACCCCGATGGCGAACCGCTGGGTCGGTGCGTCCAGGGGCGCCGGGATGGTGGCGGCGGACGCGGGGCCCGCGCCGCCGAGCAGGGACGCCGCCGCGCCCGCGGTTCCGGCCGCGCCCACGGTGAGCATGGAGCGCAGAAGGGTTCGCCGTGTCATCGGCATGGGAGTCTCCTCGGTCATGGGTGGCGTGGTGGGGTGGGGTGGGACGGGTGGCCGGGTGGCGTGCCGGCGTGCCCACCCGGGCGCCCCCCGCGGCGAGTGCGGGGGGCGCCCGGCGGGTTCAGCAGCTGGAGTTGGTCTGCGTGAGCAGGCCCAGGCGGTAGGGCAGCTGGGAGTACTCGACGTTGACGTTCGGGTCGCGGCCCTGGTAGAGGAACTGGAGGTTGCAGGGGTCGATGACCATGGTCTGGTCGTTGTTGCTGCGCAGCAGCTCGCCGTGGCTGATGTCGTTGGTCCAGTCCCCGTTGGGGTAGCTGGTGTTGGCGGCGCCGGCGAACGGGCTGGACTCCATGCCGGTCAGGGGCCGCCACTGGCCGTTGATGCTGTTGGAGGTCCAGGAGCGGTAGTAGCGCCCGCCCGAGCCGATGGCCTCCACGAGCATCAGGTAGGTGTCGGAGTCGCCGACCCGGTAGACGATGGAGCCCTCGAACAGGTTGTTCCGGTTGCTGTCCTGCAGCGCGATCTGCGTGTTGCGGAAGCCGTTCGGGAACTCTCCGACGGTGGTCTCGGCGCGGTAGATGTGGCCGTTGTCGTCCGCGGAGAACAGGTAGCACATCGAGTCGTCGCAGATGACGTGGAAGTCCAGCCAGTGACCGTTGCCGATGTTCTGCTGCACGATCGACGGGACGCTGTTCTGGAAGTTGCGGGGGGCGGACCAACTGTTGGGATCGTTGATGTTGGTCGTGGTGGAGTACGAGGGCAGGCCGGTCTGGTAGACGAGGTACCACAGGCCCTGGGGCTCGAAGTAGAACACGTGCGGCGCGGCGCGGTAGCCCTGCCCGACGCCGGAGGAGGTCTCCAGGTTGGTCTGCGGGGCGGAGCCGGCCTGGGACCAGTTGTCGAAGCTGGTCTGTGACAGGCTCCAGTCACCCGAGGTGCTGGCATGCGTCATCAGCACGTGCCAGCGCCCGTCGTTGCCCTGGACCACCGACGGGTCCTTGACGGAGACAGCGCCGTTGATGCGAGGACCGATCAACGCGGCGCTGGAGGACCACCGGTACGACGAGGGCAGCCCTGAGTCCGGCGGGGTGCCGTTGTCCACGGCCACGAGCTGCCACTGCTGGTTGGCGCCGCCCCAGTCGGCGTACTGGACGATGTTGGCGCCGTCGTTGGTCGCAGCGCCCTGCACCTCCAGCGCCTTGCCGCTGTTGCGGTTGATCAGGCGGACGTGGCCGCCGTCGGAGTCGGCGAGCCGGAACTGCTGGTTGGTGGTGTTGTTGTCGGTCCACTGCACGATGCTGGCGCCGTCGGCGGTCGAGAAGTTGTGGACGTCGAGCACCTTGCCCGAGTGCCTGGATCTCAGCCGGTAGTAGCCGTTTCCGGAGTCGACGAACTGCCACTGCTGCTGCGCCTGGTCGTTGCGCGACCACTGCGTGATCCGCGCCCCGTCGTTCGTCGCCAGGTTGTACACGTCCAACGCCTTGCCGCTGTTCCGGTTCACCAGCACGTACCAGGCGCTGGTGTCGATACCGGTGGGCGGGTTGGAGTCGTCCTCGTTGAGCGCGTTCAGCACCGCGGTGTAGGCGGGCTTCTTGTTCCCCGCGCTGTCGAACAGCAGCGGGTTCTGGCCGGTCCGCCACGAGTCGCTGTCGCGGATGCCCCAGACCGTGATGCCCGTGCAGGCCTCGACGGCCATGCAGGCCCGGGTGACGGTGGCGTAGACGTTGGCCTGGTTGGAGCCTGAGATGTCGAGCTCGGTGATCTGCACCTCGACGCCGAGGTCGGCGAAGCGCTGGAGGTTGGCCTGGTAGTCCCCGGGGACGCTGTTGGTCAGGTGGGACTGGAATCCGACGCAGTCGATCGGCACGCCGCGGGCGATGAAGTCGCGGACCATGTTGTAGATCGCGGTGCTCTTGGCGTTGATCCCGTCGGTGTTGTAGTCGTTGTAGCAGAGCCTGGCGTTCGGGTCGGCCGCGCGCGCCGCGCGGAACGCGGCCTCGATCCAGTCGTTCCCGGTGCGCTGGAGGTTGGAGTCGCGGCGTGCCCCGCTCGAACCGTCGGCGAAGGCCTCGTTGACCACGTCCCAGGAGTGGATCTGGCCCCGGTAGTGGCTGGCGACCTGGGTGACGTGGTTCATCATCGCCGACCGCAGCGAACTGCCCTCCATGCCCTGCGCCCAGCCCGGCTGCTGCGAGTGCCACAGGAGCGCGTGTCCGCGCACGTCCATGCCGCGCTGGAGGGCGTGGTTGAGGATCCGGTCGCCGGCGGTGAAGTTGAACGAGCCGCGGGAGGGTTCGGTGGCGTCCCACTTCATCTCGTTCTCGGCGGTGACGCTGTTGAACTCACGGTTGAGGATCGTGGTGTAGACGCTGTCGTTGAGCTTGCCGGCGGCGACGGCGGTGCCGAAGTAGCGGCCACTCTCGGCCGCGGCGGTGCCGAGCGTGGTGCCGGCCTGGGCGGAGCCCGAGAACGCCACGGACATGCCGGAGGCGAGGAGCACGAGGGCGAGGAGCGTCACCAGCGCTCTCAGCCGTCCTAACGGGGCGGGCAGGAGGCCCACCCGGGTCGGGTGATGCATCGGTCGTCCCTTCTGACGAAACGGTGGACAGCCCTTTCGGGCGCTTCGGCCGTCGCGCGGGAGACGGACGTACGGACGCGGGCGTCCCGAACGTCCGGTGACGGACGTGGAGATCGACACCCTCCCCGACCGGGACGGCGGTCTCCGGGGCGCGGCGCGGAGGGCCCCTGGCGACGGTGGGGCCGAGGATGTCGGTGTGCTGTGGTGCGGCTCGACGGGAGGGCTCGTGCGCACGACGGCCACCGTTGACGGGAACGGGGTCGGCGCGGGGTGGCACCGAAGCGGGCGAACCCGGACGGGGTGGTGACGTGCGGTCAGGCGGTGGGGGGCGGGGTGGGAGTGGCGTAGGGTCAGCCGCAATGTTCGATATCTCGAACGATGACCGGCTTACCAGACGCTCATCACAAAGATAGGCATCGCCTGCACGACGTCAACACCCTCGTCCACGTTTGTTTCAACGAACCTTACGAAAAAATCGCTTTCTCGGACCTGGGGGCAGGCGGCGCCGATCGTCGGGCGCCGACGCGTTGGGGAGGTCACGTGCCGGTCAGGTGCTGGCGCGCGTGACCAGTTCGGTGGGAAGGACCAACGGGTCGGCCTCCTCGCCCGCGACCAGCCGGACGAGCATGCGCGCCGTCTCGCGCCCCAGAGCCTGGATGGGCTGGCGGACCGTGGTCAGCGACGGCTCGGCGATCCGCGCGATGTCCAGGTCGTCGAAGCCCACGACGGCGACGTCACCGGGGACGTCCCGGCCGGCGGAGCGCAGCGCGCGCAGGGCTCCGGCGGCCATGTTGTCGTTGGCGGCGAACACCCCGTCCACGTCCGGGTGCCGCGCCAGGAGATCGGTCATGGCCCGCGCGCCGCTGGGCTCGGTGAAGTCACCGCTCTCCGGGGCCAGCGGCTCCAGCCCGGCCAGGACCAGTGCCTCGCGGTAACCACGGTGGCGCGCCCGGCTCACCCGGGTGTCCCCCGGTCCACAGATCATGGCCACCCGCCGCCGCCCACGGGCGAGCAGGTGCTCCGTGGCCTGACGCGCGCCGCCGACGTTGTCGACGTCCACGTACCACGGCGGGTCGTAGCCCACCGGGCGCCCACCGAACACGACGGGCACCTCGGTCTCCCGGACGATGCCGAGGACGGGATCCTCCTCCCGAACGGCCATGAACATCACGCCGTCGACACCCCGGGCGCGCAGCAGCTCCTCCAGGCGCCGCCGGCTGCGGTCGGAGGCCGCGAGACACAGCATCAGGTGGAGGTCGGCCTCCTCCAGTGCGGCAGACGCGCCGACGATCACCCGGGCGAAGAACGGGTCCGCGAAGATCGACGGCGTCTCCCCGGAGATGACGAGCGCGGCCACACCTCGCTGGCGCGTCACCAGGGCCCGCGCCGTCGGGTTCGGCACGTACCCGAGCTCCCTGATGGCCCGTTGGACCGCCTCGCGCTTGTCGCGGCTGACGTGAGGGGCGTTGTTGAGCACCCGGGAGGCCGCCGAGCGGGAGACGCCGGCACGCTCGGCGACCTCGTCGAGCGTGGGCTGCCGGCGCGGCACGTCTGTCATGGACTGAAGGGCCCTCTCCCTGTGGTCGCCGAACTGGTCATTCCTGGGAGCGCTTCCAGTTTCTGACCCTAGCAGCCCGTCACTTCCGCCTGAAGTGCGGCATCGCGACCCGTCTTGACAGCTCTCACCAGCTACCACACGATGTCCGTGGACCTTCAAGTCACACCCTGCGGTCTGGGAGCGCTCCCAGTTTGATCGGTTTCCGAACGCGCCGCCCGCGCTCGGGACGCCGTAGCACGGCGCCACAGCCCCACGTCGCGGTCTTCAGGACGAGAGCCGCGCGGCGCTTCCCTCCCCACGAATGAGGTACACCCATGCGCAGACTCCTCCACGGGGTGGTGGCAGGACTCCTCGCCCTGCCCCTGTTCCTGGTCTCCTCGCCCACCGCCCAGGCGGCACCCAACCCGCTCGCCATGACGAGCGGCTTCTACGTCGACCCGAACTCCAGCCCCGCGGTCTGGTCAGCCGCCAACCCCGGTGACGGACGCGCGGCCGCGATCCGCGACTCCATCGCCAGCGTCCCCAGCGCCCGATGGTTCGGGTCCTGGAGCGGCGACATCGGCTCCGCCACGAGCTCGTTCGTCGGCGCCGCCGAGTCCGCCGACAAGCTGCCGATCCTCGTCTCCTACAACATGTACGGCCGCGACGCCTGCGGTGGGCACTCCGGGGGCGGAGCCGCGTCCCCGTCCGAGTACGCGAACTGGATCTCCGCGTTCGCCAGGGGCATCGGCAGCAGGCCGGCCGTCGTCATCCTCGAACCCGACGCCCTCGGCGACTACAACTGCATGACCCAGGACCAGATCAACGAGCGCCAGAACATGCTCACCAACGCCCTCACCCAGTTCAGGTCCCAGGCGCCGAACGCCTGGGTCTACCTCGACGCGGGCAACCCCGGCTGGGTCGACGCCTCCACCATGGCCGACCGCCTCCACGCCTCCGGGCTGAGCCTCGCCAGGGGCTTCTCGCTCAACGTCTCGAACTACTTCCCCACCGCCGAGAACGCCTCCTACGCCGGCAGCGTCAACCAGATCCTGAGCCAGCGTCGCGGCTACACCAAGCCGTTCGTCGTGGACACCAGCCGCAACGGCAACGGGTCCAACGGCGAGTGGTGCAACCCCGGCGGCCGCAGGATCGGAACCCCCACCCAGGAGGGTGGCAACGGCGCCGAGATGCTCCTGTGGATCAAGACCCCGGGTGAGTCGGACGGCGACTGCGGTGTCGGAGCGGGCTCCACGGCCGGCCAGTTCCTGCCGGAGGTCGCGTACAAGATGATCTACGGCTACTGACGCCTCACGTCAGCGGTACGGGGTGCCGGCGGGACGCGCCGGCACCCCCCTGCCGGCCACGGCGTCGTGGACGCGAACACCGCCCACGCGCCCCCCTGTTGGGTCGGCCGCCTCGCGTAGCCTGGCGGGATGGAGCTGGCCGGGTTGCTGCTCACGATCGTCGGTACGGTCGCCACGCTGGCGGGGACGTACGTCGCCGTGCGGGAGTACCTCCGCCGGCGAAGCGTCGGGCCGGGGCCGGCCGCGCCGCCGGTGGCCGGGCCGGACGAGGACGGGGACGGGGACGGGGACGAGGCGGCGTACGACGTCTTCGTCGCCTACGGCAGCGGGGACGCCGCGTGGGTACGCGCGTTCGCCGGGCGGCTCGCCGCCCGGGGGGTCCGGGTGGCCTACGACGAACTGCTGGCGCGGCCCGGTGGGGTGCGCGTCCACACGCTGGAGCGCGCGATCCGCGAGGCGGCCCACGGGCTGCTGGTGTTCGGCCCCGGCGTGTGGGACGACGGGTGGGTGCGGCGGGAGTACGCGGCGCTGATGCGGCGGTCGATCGAGAACGAGGCGCAGCGGTTCGTTCCGGTTCTGGTCGGGGACCCCGACGCGCCGCTGGAGCTGCCGGAGTTCGCCGAGGTCCTCTACCCCGCGGACTTCCGGGGCGTCGACGAGGCGACGTACGAGCGGCTGTGTGAGCAGATCAGCCGCGTGGTGCGGGAGGGTCCGGGCTGAGGTCCCCGTCGACCTCCGCCGCGGTCGCTCCGTCGGGCTCGCCGTCGCCGTCGCCGTGGCCGTGGCCTGCCTCCAGCGCCTCCTTCGTCGGTGCCGCCTCCAGCGGGGTGCCCTGCGGGCGGTGGTGCTGGCGGACGGTGGCGATCACCTCCTGGAGACGCTGCCAGGGCATGAACCCGCCCAGCACCGCCGCGTCGCCGGATATGACCTCCGGGACGCGCATGTCCTTGATCTCGGCGACCAGCGCCTGGACGGAGGCGACCTCGGGCCCGAGCAGCTCGGCGAGGCGTTCCAGCTCGGCGACGGCGAGGCCGCGTTCCTCGCGTTCGACCGCGATCTCGATCCGCCGGATCCGGGCGCGGATCTCGGCGTTCTTGACCTCCTCCTCCAGGGTCAGGCGCTGTTGCTGTTCGGCGATGACGCGTTGGCGGATGCGGTCCAGCTCGGGATCCTGGGCGACGGCCAGGCCCATGAGGGTGTCGGAGACGGTGATGCCCCACTCGGACAGGTTCTGGCGGACCCGGGCGGCGAGTTCGGCGCGGATGGTGTCCTGCTGGGTGAGGTACTCCTCCACGGTGCTGGAGGCGGCGACCTCGGTGAGGTAGTTCTCCACGGTGCCGCCGAGGACGCGTTCGACGAACCGCTGGACCGGGCGGGGGTCGTTGACCAGGCCGCCCAGTCCGTGGGCGGTGACCGCGCTGCCGAACTGGCTGACCAGGCGGGGGGCGGCGGAGGCCGGGATCTGGAGGGTCTGGGTGATGTTCACGTTCAGCAGGAAGCCCTGGATGCTGATGACGAGCTGCTCCAGCTCGGCGTCGTAGTTGTCCGCCTCGCCGGGCGTCTTGCGTTTCCACTCCAACGTCAGCAGCCGCGTCGGCATCAGGACGACCCGCACGAACCACGGGTTGAGGGCGTACACCCCGCCCTGCCGCAGCGGCTGCTGCTGCACGCCGCGCCAGCCGAGGCCGGAGAGGAAGGCCCACGGCAGGCGGTAGTTGCTGTGGCCGGGCACCACGGGGCCGATCACGTCGTCGTCCGGCGGCGGCTCGATGCCGTGCAGGGTGACGACCACGCCCACGTATCCGACGGGGATGTTGATGTCCCGCAGGTGGTCGGGGGTCATCCCGTCCTTCCTGCCGGGTCGCAGGTTCTCCGTGGTCAGGACCTCGAAGAGGTCGGGGTGGATGTCGTAGGAGGCGCCGCCGCCCAGGACCGCGAGCTGGCGGCCCTGTTCCCCGCCGCCGAGCAGGAAGGCGTCGCCGTCCTGGAAGTTGTCGCACTCCACGTGCCGGCCGAACGGCTGGTCCGGCGGGCGCAGCCGCCCGACCTTCGCGATGACCAGGCCGACCGTGCCGTCCGGCACGTGGGTGCGGGGGACGACGACCACGGTGAACAGCGCCGGGTTGATGTAGTACGACGCGTCGCCCGGCAGCGTCGCCAGCTGCCGGCCCTGCTCCCCGCCGCCGAGCAGGAAGGCGTCACCGTCCTGGAAGTTGTCGCACTCCACCCGGCGGCCCAGTAGCCGGCCCGAGGGACGCGGGACGCCGTCCAGCGCGGTGACCAGGCCGATCATGCCGGGCGGCACGTCGGTGCGCGGCGCCAGCTCGACGCTGTAGACACCGGGCTTGAGCCAGTACCGGGTGCCCGGCGTCAGGCAGCGGGCCTGCACGCCCCGCGCGTCGCCTGGCACCACCCGCTTGAAGCGCGGGTCCGACGGGTTGCCCCCGACGCGGCGCCGCACCACGCCCACCTTGTCGGCGGGCACCACGACGAAGCCCATCCGTCGGGCGAGGCCACTCTCGGGTTGGAGGGCCGCGGCACCGAGGGCCACGCCGGCCGCCACCAGCACCAGGAGCGCCAGCACGAGAACCATGGCCATCCGTCCTCCTCCTCCGTACGTTCCTCGGTGACTGAACCGCGCTCGGCCCACTCAGCCCGGCCAGGCGAGCAGCCGCTGGTGCAGCGCGCGGACGGTCAGGGACCACTGGTCGTGCCAGTCCTTCTTCGACTCGCTCTGGGGGTTGCGGAGCGTCGGGAAGAAGGCGGGAAAGGCCGCCGGGGCCGACGCCGCGGCGCGGACGAACGTCTCGTAGCGCGGTGACGGGACGTGCGGGGCGTCGTTCCAGCCGTAGGCCTGCGCGAGCGCGGTGAACGCGCGGTGGCCCCGGCCCGTCAGGCGCGAGCGCCGCAGCTGCGCCCGGAACCCGTGGAGGCCGGCCGTGCCGTCCTCGGCCGCGCCCGGCACGAGTCCCGCCCAGGACGCGTCGACGGCGTCGAGCAACGCGTCGGGAAGCGTCCGCGCCAGCCGCGCGGCGTCGGCCCCGAGCGGCCGGACGAATCCGAACTCGTGCCGTCCGGCCTCCTGTAACAGCAGCGTCGTCGTCAACACGTCGGCCTGCTCGACCTCGCCCGCGGCGAGGAGATGCGCGAGCGTGGCCAGGGAGGCGTCGACGGGCGCGCGCACCGCGACGACGGCGGGGTGGCGGCCGGGCCGTGGCGGCGGGTCGAAGGTGGGCACGGGCGGCGGGGGCACGGCCGGCGACGCGGCCCCGCCGGCCAGGGCCGGCGACGGGACGCGCGAACGGGAGTCCCGCACGCGGTCCCGGAGCCGTCGCAGCTGGTGGAGCTCGGACGGGCCCGGCAGCGCGCCACCACGGGCGTCGAAGTACCAGCTGCTGGCCAGCAGGTAGTGCCGCTCGCCCCGGAGCAGGATCGGCAGGAACGGGCGCCCGTGCCGCTGGCCTTCGAGGATGTCGCGGGTGACGTCCTCGGCCGCCTGCGCCTCCGGCGACATCACCACCACGACGGCCAGCGCGCTGGCCAACTGCCGCCGGATGGCCCACACCCAGTCGTCCCCCCAGGTCAGACTCCCGACGGTCCACACCGGCAGCCCGGAGGCGGCCAGGTGGTGGGCCAGCCGGCGGGCGTAGCCCACGTCGGTCCTGGCGTGGCAGATCACGACGCTCGGCTCGGCGGGCGCGGTCAGCGGGCGGGGCGGAGCCTCCCGCACGACGGACAGGTCGTCGGCGGCGTCCTGGCCGTTGCACGGGAGGTGCTCCGGCAGGGGCTCGCCCCGGATGATTCGCGCGAGCAGCGCCACCCGGTCGTCGAACGCGTCGCCGCCGACGGGCAGCCGGCGGAAGTCCATGGGCAGCCGCGTGGCGGCGAACGGCGGCGGCTCGGCGTCGCCGAGCAGGACGGGCACGAGCCGCAGCTCGCGGGTGGTCGACGCCTGGAACAGCGCGGCGTACTCCTGCCGGAGCCACTGCTGGGACAGGGCGGTGGAGCTGAGCACGACGAGCCCGGTGGTGGCGGACCGGATGGCGTCCTCCACCTCGTGGACCACGACGCTGCCCGGCAGCAGCCGGTGACGGTCGCCGAGGGCCTTCACCCCGTGGGCGCGCAGGCGCTCGGTGAGGACGTCGACCCAGTCGGCGTCCTCCGACGCGTACGCCACGTAGGCGTCGGCCATGCCGGGCCCCCTCCCGCAGCTTCGCCGTGGTGTCCCCGCAGCTGACACGCCGCCGGACGTGCCGTCGGTTCCGGGAGCGCGGGGTGTTGTCGAGGGTACCGGTGACGCGGTGTCAGGGGGAGGGCACGGACACGGCACGCGGGGAGACGGGCGACGTGGCCCTACCCGGCCTGCCTCGGCCCGTGGCCTGCCCGCCGACGAGGGACGCCGCCACCGGGACGACGTCGGCCGGGTGATCGACCGCCTCGCCGGGCCGTCACCGGCGCCCGGCGGGGGTGCGGCCCTCCGGCCGAGCCGGTGGCGGGCACCCGCTCGCCTCCTGGCGAGGGGTGTCCTCCCCCGGGCCGTCTACTCCTGCTCCGGCACCTGCCAGGTCACCGGCTCGGTCTGCGCGCCACGGGGCTGGAAGACCAGGACGGACGGGGTGTCCCCCTCGTCCACGAGGTGGATGGAGCACATCGTGACGGTGCCGCCCGGCGGGACCATCTCGTCCGGCAGCCGCTCAGGGCACGGCTCCACGCCCACGCCGTAGACGTCGAGCAGGAGGAGCTGCTGGACCGACTGCCCGCTGACGGTCCGCAGTTCCACGGCCTCCTGGAAGTTGGGGTACACCTCGACCTCGCTGCCGTTGCGGTACTCGACGGTGACGTAGTACGGCACCACGTTCTCGTCGTCCACGTCCCAGTCGCGCAGGTCGTCCATGGTCCCGGCGGCCACGCTCACCGGCGTCGCCCGCAGCGGCACGTTCCGGCTGTCGCTGTCCTGCCACGACGTCTCGACGGCCTCGTCGGCGGCCAGCAGGCTCTCGTCCGCCTCCGCGCCCTCGACGAGCCAGACCAGCGGGGCGGCGTCGGCGTCCGTGTAGGAGACGGAGACCGCCTCCTGTCCCTCGGCCAGCATGAAGATCTGGCAGGCCTCGGCCGTCTCGCCGGCCGCCACCCGCTCCGGGGTGGTCATGTCGCAGCCGCCGGGCGCGGGGGTGTCGCCCCAGCCGCCGAAGAAGGTGAGCCGCTCGGCCGGCTGCCCGTCCCCTCCGTTGACGGAGAGGTTGCGGGCGAGGTCCGCCTCGACCAGCGGCTCGTCTCCGGTCGGGGTGTAGGAGAAGGTGAGGTAGTGGGGGACCATCCGGGCGAGGTCGGCGTCGAGTTGGATGCCGTCGAGGTCGGATACGTCGCCGCGCCCCAGCGCCACGGGGGCGATCTCCACCTCGTGCCCCCGGTCCTCGGGGTCGGTCCAGACGGTCGCCCGGGCGGCGGTGTCCACGGCTATCGGCTCGGGCTCGGCGACCTCCGCGGCCTGTTCGGGACGCTCCTCTGACGCCGACCCCGAGTCGTCGGACCCGCCGCTCCCGCCGCACCCCGCGGCGAGGAGAACGAACGCACCCGCGCTCGCGACACCGGCGATTACTCTGCGCACTCGCACCTGTGATACCTCACGACCCGTTCGATGTTCGTACGACCAACCTGGCGGCAGGTCAGGGCCGTTGCTGTCCCTGCCGCGACCGTGGTTGTCGAAGTTCTGGCCGTAACCCTACGTTGCCGATCATCCGGTCGGCGGTGCGGGGGTGTCGGGACGGCCCCGTGTCGAGCGCGCTCCTCCCGGAGCCCGGCCGGGGTTTCGGGCGTCCGGTCGCCGGACGCGACCGCCGCGACGTCAGGTCTCGGCCCCCTAGACGTGGGCACGCTCTCCCTGGGCTCCGAACAGGGTGAGCACTTCCGCGGGCTCGCTGTCGGCGCTGCCGATCCAGTGCGGCACGCGGGTGTCGAACTCCGCCGCCTCCCCCGGGCCGAGGCGCAGCTCCCTCTCGCCGAGCACGAACAGGACGCGTCCGCTCAGGACGTAGAACCACTCGTATCCCTCGTGGGTCTGCGGGGTCGTCGTGGGGGCGCGTCCCGCGGGTGGGTGGATCACCTTGTACGCCTGGATGCCGCCGGGGCGCCTGGTCAGCGGCAGCATGACCAGCCCGGACCGGCGCACCGGCCGCAGGTGGACGCGGGGGTCGCCGGTCGGCGGCGCCTGCACGAGGTCGTCGAGGGTGACGCCGTGGGCCCGTGCCAGCGGCAGCAGCTGCTCCAGCGTGGGGCGGAGCTTCCCGTTCTCCAGCCGCGAGAGCGTGCTCGACGTGAGGCCGGTCTCGGTGGTCAGCGCCGCCAACGTCGTGCCCCTCGCCCGGCGCAGGGCGCGCAGGCGTGGCCCGACTCCCGCGAGGACGTCCTCGTCCGTTCTCTCCATCCCCGCATTGTGCGGATCCGCAAGTTTTCTTGCAAGAGCGGAACAACGGGGGCGACGCTGTCCGCGGAGGTGACACCCAGTGGTCGAGACACTCACAACAGCCCGGCGGAACGGAACGGTTGGCGTCCGCGAGGCCGGATCACGACGGGCGCGAGGCGCCTGGCTGGCCGTGGCCGCCCTCGTCCTGACGTCCGCGTGTGCGTCGGACGGCGGGCGGACGACGGACGGGCCACCGCGCCCGCCGGCGGCCGAGGCCGGCGCCCCGGCCTTCGACTCCGCCACCCGCGACGACGCGGAGTTCAACCGGCTCTTCCGTCACGAGTTCGCCGACGTCGACGGCGTGCGCATGCACTACGTCACCGGCGGCACGGGCGAGCCGCTGGTCCTGCTGCACGGCTGGCCGCAGTCCTGGTACGCGTGGCGGGGGATCATGCCGGCGCTTGCCGAGCGGTACACGGTCTACGCGCTGGACCTGCCGGGCCTCGGCGACAGCGAGGGAGCGCCGCCCAGCTACGACAAGGCCACCCTCGCCCGGTACGTCCACGGCCTGCTCGCCGACGAGCTGGGCCTGGACGACGTCAACCTCGTCGGGCACGACCTCGGCGCCGGCGTCGGGTTCCGGTACGCCGCGCGGTACCCGGACGAGGTCGCCCGGTACGCCCACCTGGACTATCCCCTGCCGGGCCCCGGACTCAGCGCGGACCAGTACCGGTCGCTGAGCTGGCACCTCGCCTTCCACGACCAGGACGCGTTCCCGGAGGCGCTCGTGACGGACGACGTGCGGGAGTACCTCGCGCTGTTCTTCCCGTACGTCGCCCACGGCGGGGCGAGCTTCGGCGGGTCGGGGGCGCGCTCCCCGTTCACCGAGGAGCAGATCGACGAGTTCGCCCGCACCTACAGCCGGCCGCAGGTCCTGACCGGCGGGTTCGAGCTGTACCGGACGCTTGGTCAGGACGAGCGTGACAACGCCGAGGGCGCGCCGGTCACCGTGCCCACGATGCTCATGACCGCCGAGGGACTGCTCGCGCCCACCCGGGCCACGCTCGAACCCCTGGTGGCGCGCCTCACCCGGGCTGTCGAGGTGCCGGGGGCGGGCCACTGGCTGTCGGAGGAGAACCCGGAGTTCGTCACCGACGAACTGCTGGCGTTCTTCGACGACTGAGCGGTCGGGAGGCCCCGGTCGCCCGCGCGGGCCGGTCGCGGGCCTCCCCCGCCACCCGGCATCCCCGCCACCCGGCACCCTCCGCCACCCGGGCTTTCGGGACGCCGGCTCGGTGGGTCTGCGGGGATTCACGCGCCCCGACCGTAGGGTCGTGCCAGGGAACGCAGGCCGGGCCGCGTCCCGCCTCCTCTCCCCCACGCCGCCACGCCGCAGGAGGTACGACGGTGACGTTGACGCTCTCGCAGGGGCCGCTGTCCGCCACGCCTCCCTCGTCGGTCAACTACGACCTCACCGGCCCCGCCCACCGCCTGTTCCTCCAGGAGTTCCCCCGCCGGGTGCGCGCCGTGGTCAACGGCGAGACCGTGGTGGACACCCGCAGGGGCGCGCTGCTGCACGAGACCGGCCTGCTGCCCCAGCTCTACGTCCCCGCCGAGGACGTCCGTCGCGAGCTGCTGGCGCCCAGTTACCACACCACCTGGTGCCCCTTCAAGGGGCGGGCCAGCTACTGGTCGATCCGCGTCGGCGACCGCCGGACACCGAACGTGGTGTGGTCCTATCCCCGGCCGCGGACGGAGGCCGCGTGGCTGCGCGACCTGCTCGCCCTGTACTGGGACGCGGCCGACGCCTGGTTCGACGAGGAGGAGCAGGTCCACGGCCATCTCCGGGACCCCTACCACCGTGTCGACGTGCGCCGCAGCGGCCGGCACGTGCGCGTGCTGGTCGACGACACGCCCGTCGCCGAGACGACCACCCCCATGCTGCTGTCCGAGACCGGCCTGCCCAACCGCTACTACCTCCCGTCCACCGACGTCCGGCGCAAGGCGCTGAGCGAGAGCGCCACCCGCAGCGTCTGCCCCTACAAGGGCACCGCCACCTACTGGTCGTTCACCGCCGGCGGCCGGCAGGTGCAGGACGTGGCGTGGTCCTATCCCGACCCCCTGGAGAGCGCCCTCAAGGCACGGGGTCACCTGTGCTTCCCCCACGAGACGAGACGGGTGACCGTCGAGGTCGACGGGGAGCCGCTGCGCTGAGGAGCGCCGACGGCCGTTGGGTGGTCCGGCCGTCCCCCGGTTGGTGTGACGGGGCGTGGTGGAGGACCCAGTCGGTGGCGGAGGTGTGGGTGGGTCGCCAGTCGAGGTCGGTTCTGGCGGCCTCGCCGCGGACGCGGCTGTGGGATCCGAGGGCGTGGACGGCTGGTTCGTGGCCCCACTCGGCGATCGCCGTCTCGATTCCTCGGAGTTCAGGAGAAGCCGTAGCGGGTGTAGCGCCGCAGGTGGCGCCGGCGCACGGTGCGCAGTCCGCACGCCTCCCCCACGCCGCCGCCCTCCTCAGCCATCATCATCACCACGAGGAGCCCGTAGCCGCTCAGCCATCGGCCGACCGACCGCCAGAAGCCGGGCCGCCCACCGTCGACCACCCGGACCACCCGCAGGCCCCACAGCAGCTTGCCGACGCTGGCGCGCAGCAGCCACATGCCGAGGACGTGGTTGAGGAAGGAGACGGCCAGCGCGCAGCCGAGGAACGGCAGCACGTACCCCAGGATGTCGAGGTCCTCCACCGCGAAAGCCCGCGCGCCGACGATCCCGACGCCGAGCGTGACCAGGAGGTCGGTGGTCGTCGCGAGCAGCAGCCACCCCTCGTCGGCCTCTTCCGGTATCACTGACACGGCCCCTCTCCCGATCACGGTTCGACGCGGGGAATCTACGGCGCGGACGCCGACGGTTCGATGCCGGTCGCGTCACGGGACCGCGACAGCCGCCGGCCGATGGAGCCGCCGGCTGGCGGGCCGTCACCGGCACCGCCCGTACCGCGGGCGCGCCCCGTCGCCCGCCGCTGACGGGGCGGGACCTGACCGGTCCGGCGGGGACCGGAGCGCGCCGCGCCGTGAAGCGGTCAGAGACTGGTGAGCAGCCCGTCGAGGGGAGCGGGCACGCGGTCGGGGTCCAGGGCCTCGACGAGGACGCGGCCGTAGTGGATCTTGCGCCCCTTCTTCGTGCCGAAGAAGCGCCGCAGCCGCTGCTGCGAGGTGCGGTCCCGCTGCGCGGGCTGGCGCAGGAAGGTCTGTAGGGCGCGCAGGTCGCCCTCCGCCCGGACGAGCTCCTCCACCCGCGTCTCGCCCAGCGCGCGGATCAGCTCGTCCTCCAGGTCGGCCGCGCACACGAAGAACCCCTGCGGCGCGGCGCCGGCCCGTTCCCAGCCGCGCGTGTAGAAGCGACGCTCCGCCTCGTCGCACAGCCCCGCCAGACGCAGGTCCAGGCCGGGCGGACCCAGGAGGCCGGCGAAGCGCCCGACGCTCATCGCACCGCCCATCGCCAGGACACAGACGCCCTCGGCCTCCAGGTCGCGGCCACGGCGGGCGGCCAGCGCGCTGACCGCCGCCACGTCGCTCGGCCCCTCGAGCAGGACCACCGCTCGGACGGACAGCCCCGTGGCCAGCTCACGGGCGAGGTCGCCGGAGCCGCCGGCCGCCCAGGTGGTGACCGCTTCCCGGAACGCCCCCATGCCAGTCATGTGACGAGTCTGCCCCTTCTCCGCCCGCCTCGGCAGATCATTTCCGCGACTTCTCCTTTCGCCCGAGAACGCGAAACTTTCCCGCCCGAGTGCCGCGAGAGATGGAAGAATGACGGCGTAGTGGAGGGCGACGCGTGTGAGCTGGGCTCGTGCCGGTGATCGTGGGCACGGCCCGGCCGCCCACGGCGAGGGAGGGCGATCATGGCGGAGGAACGGCCGGGGGCGTCGGAGGCGACGGAGGAGTCGGAGGCGACGGCGTCGGCGACGACGGGGAGGGTTCCCGGGGGTGACACGCGGCGGCCGGTCACCATCGCGTACATCGCCGAGTCGGCGGGCGTCTCGGTACCCACCGTCTCGAAGGTGATCAACGGCAGGTCGGGCGTGTCCGACGACACCCGGGCCCGCGTCGAGGCCCTGGTCAACGAGTACGGGTACCGCAAGCCCTCGGGCAGCCGGAACAACGTCGTGGAGCTCGTCTTCCGCGAGCTGGAGAGCATGTGGGCGGTGGAGATCATCCGCGGCGTCGAGCAGGTGGCCCGCGAGCAACGGGTCGGCGTCATGGTCTCCGAGTTCGGCCTCCACGACTCGACCGCCATGTCCATGGACGACACGGTCGGGCGCCGGCCACGGTGCGTGCTGTCGGTGGCGCAGCTGTCCGAGGCCGAGCGGGAGCAGCTGACGGCCAGGGGCATCCCGTTCGTCGTCTTCGATCCGACGGCCGAGCTCCCCGACGACGTCCCGTTCGTGGGGGCGACGAACTGGCGGGGCGGCCAGTCGGCGACGCGACACCTGGTCGCGTTGGGGCACCGGCGCATCGCCATGATCAGCGGGCCCGAGCAGGTGCTGTGCTGCCGTGCGCGGCTGGCCGGCTACCGCTCCGCGTTGGACGAGGCCGGCCTTCCGCTGGAGCCCGACCTCGTCGTGCGCGTCCCGCTCACGCGGGCCGACGGTTACGCCGCGGCGCGCACCCTGCTGTCGCGTCCCGACCGGCCGACGGCGATCTTCGCCGCGAACGACCTCCAGGCGTTGGGCGTCTACCAGGCCGCGCGTGAGATCGGGCTGGGCGTTCCGCAGGACCTGAGCGTCGTGGGCTTCGACGACCTGCCGGTCGTCGCCTGGGTGGACCCGCCCCTGACCACCGTCCACCAGCCCCTGACCGAGATGGCGGTCGCGGCCACGGAGCTGGCGCTGGCTCTCGGCCGGGGCGAGCGGGCGCCCCAGCTCGGGCTGGAGATCGCGACGACGCTCGTCGTCCGGGAGAGCACCGCGCCGCCGAAGGACTGAACGCGCCTCGGGCGGAGCTCCCCGACGGGCGAGTGCCAGCGGGCATGGCCTGGCCCCGCCCGGCGGGGACGGGTCGGTGCTACCGGGCGTGTGCCGGGGCGGGCGCGGGCCGGGGGTCGGCTGGGGTCACCACCTGGGGGGCACGTCCGAGCCGAATCCGCCGCCCGCGGGACGCTTCTCGAAGTGCAGGTGGGGGCCGAAGGCGTTTCCGGTCGAACCCACCTCGCCGATCTTCTGTCCGGCCTCGACGTGACCGCTGGTCACGGCTCGCTGGGAGAGGTGGCAGTACCAGAAGTCGAACTGCCTGGTCCTCAGGACGAGGTAGTTGCCGTAGCTGCGGTCGGTTCCGGAACGGATGGTGCCGCCGCGCACGGCCACGCAGTTCGCGCCGTTCGGGGCCGCGTAGTCGGCGCCCGTGTGGTAGCCGAGGCTCCAGTGCGGGCCCTTCTTGCGGTATGCGGTGGTCGCGCTGTGTCCCGGCACCGGGGAGGAGACGCGCTTAGCCATGATTCACTCCTCGCGGGAATGGTTTTCAGTTGTTTCCTGCGGATACTGGGCCGTGGTCCGGCTGGCCCATACCTTCCACGATGACGAGGCGCGTCCGAGTTCGCAAACAGGTGATTCACGCTTCATCCAGTTCGGCGGGAAGAGTGTGCGGAGGCTTCCCGTTTCGGGGACACCGCTTTTCGGAGACCTCGCCATTCGAGGGCGCCATTCGCGGAAGCGGTTCGCGGACGCCTTTCGAGGGTTCCGCCTTTCGGGGACCCCGCTCGCGACGTGGCGCTCTCTCTTCCACACTGACCCCATGCTCACGTCTGACCTCCTCCGCGACAGCGCGGACCTCGCCGAGGTCGCCGCGGGGAACCGGCGCGTCCACGCGCCCGAGAACTCCGAGTCGGTCGGGCTGGTCCAGCAGGCCCTGGTGGCCACCGGCTTCCCGCTGCCCGAGTTCGGCGTGGACCGGGCGTTCGGCACGGAGACGGGGACGGCCGTCAGCGCGTTCAAGACAGACCGCGGACTCCAGCCCTCCGACCCCGTCGTCGGCACCGGGACCATCACCCGGCTGGACGCGGAGCTCGCCTACCTGGAGGGCCTGGACCCACCCGCCGCGCGCACCGACGTCAAACGGCTGACCGGCGAGCCCTTCACCGCGGGTGTCGTGGAGGTCCTCCACCCGGACCTCGACATCACGAGCAGGGTCCTGGACTTCTTCGAGCTCGGCGACCGCATCTGCTTCTCCATGTCGATGGCCGTGCTCGACGCGCCCCAGCTCGCCAGCTTCGTCGGACGCTTCGTGGAGCCGCACATCACCAAGGACTTCTGCACGCGCAGTGGCCCCTGCGGCGCCGACGACTTCTTCGACATCATCAACAGCCCCGCCCCCTACACGGCGTTCCTGCGCGCGCACAACCCCGGGATCAGCCCGTCGGTCGTGGACGCCGTGGGGGCCGGCGTGCGGCCGGACATCCTCAGCCACCGCCCGGAGCGGCAGGCCGAGTGGTACGAGATCAAGCCCCTCTCCCCCGGCGGCGTCTCCGAGGGCATCGGCAAGGGGGTCCGGCTCCGGTCCGGCTACGAGGGCAACGGCTTCCCCTACCGCCCGGGGAAGCTGTACACCCCGAGCGGACTGATCACGCTGGGCGAGTTCGTGACCCCGGAGGGCGAGCGGATCGAGGTCTCGATCGAGCCCCGCCGCCTGCTGCCCGGGCTGATCTTCTACCGCTTCTGCGTCAGCGGCGACTTCGTCAGCTACTTCAACCGGGTGCGCCTGGCCGCCGGAATCCTGGCCATCCTGGCGGCCCTGGCGCCCGAGCTGCTGGCGGCCGCCGCCACGGCCGAGGAGGTCGCCGCCTTCGTCCAGCTGGTCCGCTCCATCGCCGCCGGCCTCGGACTCGCCCTGCCGGCGCTCAGCCGGGCCCTGTAGCGGCCGGCCGGGCCCTGTGGCGGCTCCTTCCGCGCGGCTCGTCAGCGCGGCTCCCCATCGTCTGTCTCTCAGCGCCTCAGCTCAGCATCGTCTCCCACAGCTCGCCGGCGGCGAACGGCCGCAGCGGGTTGGCGGGATCGCGGCGCAGGCGGCGGACCACGACCTTGCGGCCGAGGGTGCCGAGGGCGACGTCGAGGGTGGCGTCGTCGAGCGCCACCGCCGCGAGCCGGCCGCAGGTGCTGTACGGGACCGTCCCTCCGGTGTCGACGCCCGGCAGGGTCCACGTCAGGCCGTTCCACGCCGACCACACCAGCTCGCCGTGCGCGGTGACCGCGACGGCCACCAGCAGGTCGCCCACGCTCAGCAGGCGCAGCGCGACGGGCCGGGCCGCCGCGTCGGTCTGCGGCAGGGAGAAGGCCAGGCTCCAGGCCTCGGGGGTCCCGTGGTCGGCGTGGTCGCGCACCAGGTGGCTGACCGTGCCGTCGCGGCCGGCGACGAGCAGGTGCAGTCGACCCTGGTGGTGCGCGGCGCGCACGCCGAGGCGGGGGTCGAGCAGGGCGGCGTTCGGCACGGTCTCGGTCGTCCAGCCCGTGGCGGGCTTCCAGTGCGTCCACCGGCACGCGTCGTTCTCGTCGATCGCGAAGACGTCGAGCGCGTCCGGGTCGTGCGGGGAGGCCAGGGCGGTCAGGTCGGTGCCCGGGGCCGTCGAGAAGCCGTGGGTGATCGGGCCGGTGTGGGCGGCCCAGTCGGTGTCCTGCGGCGCCCACCAGGTGGTGACGACCTCGTGGTGGGTGTTGACGAAGAACACGTCCAGCTGGCCCGGCCGCCGGCTGACGGCCGCCACTGGGGAACGGGGGCGCGCGGGCATGGTGGGGTTGAGGGTCCAGGGGTGCTCGGTCCACTCCCCCTGCGGGTTCGCCCACGCGGTCCACAGGCTGCCGTCGACGCCCGTGCCGAACAGGTCGACGTGGTCCGGCGCCCGGGACACCGCGGCGGCGGAGGCCGTGTCGAACCACCGGCCGTAGCCGACGTCGCCGACGCCCATCGCGCCGGGCCCGCCCATGCCGCCGCCCCAGCGGTCCCAGCGGTTGACGTCGGCCTCGTACTGGGTCCACACCACGACGCCGGGGCGCACCGCGAACAGCGCCGGCCCGCGCGGTGGGTAGGGGGTCATCACCAGCGCCCCGGGGTCCTCGGGGTGGGCCGGATCGGGCACCCGTGCCGCGTCGTAGTCGATCCTGAGGACGAGCCCGTTCCGCGTCGGCCCCACGGGCAGCTGGGAGCTGGAGATCTCCCCGCCCTGCGGGGTTCTGCGGTCCGGGTTGTACCAGGCGAACTGGAAGGCGACGGAGCCGAGGTCGGCCCACTGGCCCTCCGTCGGATCGGACCACCGCGACGGGGGCGGCAGCGCCAGGCGGCGTCCGGCCTCGTCGTAGACGTGCGGCTGGACGCCACCCGGGTCGACGATCCACATCGCGATGTCGGGGAACTTCCTGGCGAGGTCCGCGATCTCCACCGGCCAGCAGTAGACGCCCGGCCGGTAGCCGCCGGCGAGGATCTCCTGCCGCCAGGCCCCCAGGTAGGACGGGAAGGCGCGCTGGTTCATGAAGCCGCCGAGTTCCAGGTCCAGGTAGAGCGTGGCGTCGGCCTCGATCTCGGAGGCCCGCGCCCGCCGCACGTGGCGGCGGCCGTCGTCCGCTCCGTTGGCCGCCGTCCAGTCCGGGTTGGCGTGCGCGTGGCCCGACGGGCCGATGAACTGCCGCGCGAAGACCAGCGGGGCCAGACCCCAGCCCTCGGAGCGGTAGTACCGCCAGCCGGAGACGGCGGGAACGCGCCCGCGCGGCCGGGTCCAGTCGGTGTCCGACTCCTGTCTGGCGTCGTGTCCCAGGTAGAAGCCGGCCCAGCGCAGGTTGGTGTGCGCGAGCATGGCGCGCATCTGTGCGTCGCCGTGCCCGCCGTCGAGTCCCGGCGGTGTCATCCGGTCGAATCCCGCGTACACGTCGTGCCTCCTCGCGAGGGCCGGGCGCGGCCGTCAGTGGCGCCGTCCGCCACCGTCGCGCCCGCCGTCACGGTGACGGTCGCCCTACCGGTCGTGGTCGTGGTCGTGGTGCTCGCCGTCGAACTCGACGACGTCGGAGTAGAGCAGCCGGAGTTCGGCCGGGTCGAACGGGTCCGCGCCGGTGTCCGTCCGCAGACCCTCCGTCTCCCAGACCACGAGACGGAGGTCTCCGTGCCCCGCCAGGTGCTCGGCGGCCACGGGCAGCTGCCCGGTGAAGACCGCCGTGCCCCCCGCGATGTCCTCCCGCGGCAGCTCGACCCGGCTCTCGGGGATCTCCTCCCAGCCCACGTCGCGGTCGCGGACGCCCGGGAGGGGACGTTCCAGGAACGCCACCGCCCGCGGGGCGCCGTTCGGGCCGGGCACGGAGGAGGGGCCCTCCAGGCGCACCTCCACGCTGACCAGGTCGGGGTGGGCGGGGAGGACCGACCGTCCGCGGTCGTGACGGCCGCGTCCGTGTCCGCCGCCGGCCTCGTGCTCCGACAGGACGTCGTCCTCGCCCATCGGGGTCAGGGTCAGCACGCGGTCCGGCAGCAGCCGCACGGTCTCGGACAGCACGACGGGCGACAGGTGGTGGAGGTCGAGCGACTTCGGCTGGTACCGGGCCAGGGCCAGCCGCACGAAGGGCTGGTACGTCGTGCCGCCCTCGATGTCGACATCGCAGTACCAGCGCTCGGTCGTCGGGTCGAAGCGGGGCTTGTAGCCGACGACGGTGACGGTCGTGGCGCCGGTGTCGGTGGGCAGGATCACCCCCCTGACCACCTTGTCGGCTCCCGGGAACGCGGCGGCCGTGAGGGGGGTGACGGCGGCGGACTCGTGGACGGGGTCGCGGCCCACCAGCGTGACGGAGGCCAGTTCGGCGGGCTGCGGGCCCCCGGCCTGCTCGCCGAGCAGCACGCCGAGCAGCTCGCCCTCGCCCGAGGAGTACCACGGTCGCGACAGGTAGACGCGCAGCCCGCCACCCGGGCGGCGCCGCACGATCGTGCCCCTGGCGCCCTCGACCTGTTCGACGGCCAGGGTGGGCACGCAGTACTCCAGGAGGGGGGCGTCGGGCCGGGCGCTGCTGAGGACGGCGTGCTCGGCCGGGTCGCCCCGAACGGACAGCGCCTCGGGGTCCTCGGCGAACTCCGGCGGGAAGAACTCCGCGAAGGACGAGGCGCCCACGGCCCGGTAGCGCACCGTGCGGTGCCGGGTGTCGCCGAACTCGTGCCGGGCGGGGATCGACGGCCTGTCGGCCTCGGCGGCGTGGGTGTCGAACATCAGGGTGTCGCCGTCGAGCCGGTAGGGCTGCTGCTCGTCCGCGAGGTCGGGCCTGGGCCGGACGGCGGTGACCGGCAGGCTGAAGACGGCCTCGGACCGCTCCCTCCTCACCGGCGGTTCCGGGCCCTCGTCGGTGACGTCGGTCCACTCGGCGACGACGTCGATCCGTTGGGTGCTTCCGGGGTGCAGCTCCACCGTGCCGGACAGGTGTTCGGCCGTGGCGCCCGGCGGCCGGTGCGGGTCGTCCGGCGGGATCGTGAGGGCGGGGCGTGTCAGGGGCCGTTGCAGGGCGTGGACCAGGGTGATCTCCTGCCAGGGCGTCAGCATCCAGTGCCGGCTCCGCGCCATCGCCTCGCGGACCTGCTCCAGCCGGGCGTCGCCCTCCCCGAGCCGGTGGCGGCACAGGTGCAACGCGCCGAACAGCGCCTCCTCACCGGGCTCGCCCGCGTCCACCAGGGAGGACATCCGCACGGTGTGGACGGTGCCCTTCGGCAGCGGCACGGTCAGCACGCGGGCGCGCTCGTCGAAGTGGCGTCGTCCCTCCCCCTCGACGATCCGCAGCCGCAACGACTTCGGCTGGTGCCAGACCTCGCCGTCCCAGCGGGTGGTGAACGGCTCGTCCGGGTCGTCCGGCAGGCCGACGAGGACGACCCCGACGGAGGAGGGGTCGGCGAGGTAGCCGACGCTGGCCTGTTCTCCGGTGTGCAGCACGTAGTGCCCCTCGGCGGGCCGCTCCCCGCCCTCGGGCAGGGCGACCGGGTACGGCACGCGTTCGACGCCCGGCAGCGAGGGGTCGTCCAGGGTGCCGCTCTCCCGGACGGCCAGCTCGTAGGCCGCCTGCCGCCGGTTCTCGTCGCGGGAGCTCATGTCCTCGTCGAGCATGCCGTGGCGTTCGACGCACTCCAGGGACGCCTTGGGGGCGACGAGGTGCCGCTCGTCCGACGCCCGGTAGGGCGGGTGGTCGCCGCGGTCCACCTGGGGGAGCTGGTTGAACTCGGCCGCGTACCGTTCGGCGGACAGCTCGGCGGTGCTGCGGACCACCATGCGGTAGGCGGCCTCGGACTCGTTGAAGCGCAGGCGCGGGACCGCCTCCGGGTGGGGCACCGGGTCGTAGCGCCGGAAGACCAGCGGCTCGCCGGGCGGGTTGACCAGCTGGGCGGCGGCCGGGTCGTCGCCGAGGGAGGCGAGCAGCGCGTCGGCCTCCTCCCGCGTCAGGCCGTTGCCCGCGAGGTCGACGGTGCGCATCCGCAGGCGGTAGGCGCGGCCGTAGCGCAGCCGGGGCAGGGAGCCGGGGTGGACGGCGGTCTCGATGCTCAGCGGCAGCTCGACCTCCGGGGGCGGGCCGGTGGGGGGAGTCCCCAGGTCCTCCTCCGGCGTGTCGTCGGGGGTGCCGGCGGCGGTCAGGTACTTCCCCGGACGGGGAGCGGACAGCGAGAAGCCGTCCCAGGTGACGAACTGCTCGTGGAGGTGGACGACGTCCGACATGCCCGGCCGGGAGAGGAGGGTGTCCTGGAAGAGGCCCTCGTCGGTGACCGTGGCGATCGGGTCGTCGGCGCTGCCGTCCGGGCCGGCGTAGGTGACGTCCCGCTCGTGCAGCGAGAACCATCGGCCGAGGCCGTCGTCGAAGACGTCCAGGCGGTGCCCGCGGACCAGGTCCTCGGCGGTGAGCTTCACCAGCGGGCCCTCGCCGTCCGGGCCGGCCTGGTCGAGCGTGCTGGCGTTGTCGGCGGCGCGCGTGAGGTCGGCGTGCAGGGCCGTGGCGCGGCCGTTGCGGACCAGCGAGATGCCCTTGGTGCGCAGGGCGGGAGGCGGCTGGTCCCCGGCTCCGGCGCCGGCGCCGGGCTGCTGCGGGGCGGGCTCTCCGGGAACGGGCTCTCCGGGCGTGGCCTCCCCGATGAAGGGCTCGGTGGGGGGCGGTTCTGCCGGGGGCTCGACCGGAGGCGGCTCGGCCGGGGGTTCGGCCGGCGGTTCAGCCGGGGGCGGCTCGCCGGGGGGCGCCTGGTCGACGGCCCCCTCCCGTGCCGCCGCCGCGGCGGCGGCGATCTCCGCGGCGGCCGTCTTCAGGGCGGCGCCGTCGATGTCGGTCTGCTCCAGGGAGAACATGCCCTCGGCGTCCTCGGGGCCCTCGGGCAGCGCCGCCAGCCCACGCGCCGGCGGCGCCAGGGGGTCGGCCCCGCCGGCCGCCGCGCCGAAGAGGCCGGCGTCGCGACTGTGGACGAGGACCGTGCCCGGTCGCAGGTTCCGGGTCGCGTCGAGGTGCGGGGTCCAGACGGGCCGCAGCCGCAGGACGTGTACTCCCGCGCCCTCCGGGAGGGAGTCGGCGGGCAGCTGGAAGTCCAGCACCAGGCCGAGGCGGCGCATCAGGAAGGGGTGGTCGCCGAGCACGGAGAGCATGCGGTGGAAGTCGATCCGCTCCCGCTGGGTGAGGGGCTCCGGCCCGCTCGGCGCGGCGATCCCGGGGCGCTCGGGCGGCGCCTCGTGGAAGGCGAGCTGCTGGTCGCGCGTGGTCATGCCGCCGAACGCCATCGGGCCGGTGGGTTCTCCCTCCGGGGCCAGCGCGGAGGCCATGAGGCCCCGCAGCTCGCCCATGCCGGCCGCCGTCATCGACGCCCGCGGGCCGGCCATCATGCTCGCGGTGGGCATCTCGCTCGGGGAGTCGGCCGCGAGCCCCGCCAGGCCGCTCTGGTTCTCCCTGGCGGCGGCGGCCGCCGGATAGGTGGCGTAGCGCTGGGCCGTCGGGTCGTCGGGTTCGAAGGAGTCCACGGGGGTGGCCCGGCCGAAGAGGCGACGCCACGTCGCCCCGTCCGGCCGGACGTCGCCGGACGGGGCGGCCTCGACGGACGGGGCGGCCTCGGCGCCCTCGGTGTCGAGGACGTCGAACCGGAAGGTGATGTCGGTCAGCGTGCGGGGCCAGTCGTGGAAGTCGGCGAACGGGTCGAGGGTGTCCGCCTCGTCGGACCGCAGCCGGGGAGCGACGAGGACCGACACCCGAGGGCTCCCGTCCGCTCGGCCCAGGCCGGCGGGAAGCGAGGTCCACTGGACGTCCTGCGTGGTGGTCATGGGTGAGCTCCTCCGGGTCTTCCGGATCCTTCGGTTCCCTCAGGCGGCGAAGGCCAGGCAGTACTGGTCCCACGCGTCGCGGTCGACGACCTGGGCGAACGCGGGGTCGGGCGAGCCGCCGAAGCTGCGCTCCAGCGTCAGCGAGACGGACTTGCTGAAGAACAGGACCCTGACGCTGACCCGCAGCTCCCCCCGCCCCCAGACCGTGTTCGTCTCCGACTGGTAGGTGAGGGCCAGCTGGAACTCCACGGAGACGCTGACGATGCCGAGGACGGACAGGTGGCCCCCGCAGCGCAGGTAGCCGGCGAGGGAGACGCTGCCGTCGCCCTTCATGGAGAAGTAGATGCCGGCCATCAGGGAGACGCCGCCCTCGGCGATGCCGAGGTTCAGCGAGGCGCTGCCGCCGAACTCCAGGGCTCCCTCGATGAGTTCGATTGACGGGGGAACGTGCTCCAGCGCGCCGTCGGGTCCCTGCCGCACCGTGGGGCCGCGCACGCTGAGGGAGAAGAAGCCGCCGCCGGCGAAGGGCGCGATGCTCAGGTTGAACGGCTTGTGGCGCTCGGAGAAGGAGAAGCGGAAGCCGCAGGGGTCGGGGGTGAAGGGCACGGTCAGCTCGGCGCCCAGCACCACGTTGGTGAGACTGAACACGCCGAGCGGCAGGCCCGGCAGCGCCAGGGAGTAGCCGGCCCTGATGCCGCCGGGGGTGACGTCCACGAAGGAGCCGGGGCCGAAACCGTCCGTGGGCAGCAGCGAGCGCAGCTCGTTGACGAAGGAGAGGGGGCCGCGGAACCGCACGTCGAGGCCGCTCGCCGAGACGTCCGGCTTGGCGCCCGGCCGGCTGGTGAACGACAGCCGCTCGACGCCGACGGTGACGAGGCCGGCGATGTCGAGGGAGAAGTCGCGCAGCAGCCCGCTGACCCTGGAGTCGCGCTCCCCGGACGGGGAGACGGTGGTCGTCGCCTCCAGCGCGAGCGCGGCGTTCTCGACGTTGATGAGGGGGTTCTCGGGAGTGACCAGCTCGGGCGTCCAGACGTAGCGGATCACCCGGTTGAGGGAGGACGGGTCCTGGAAGGTCCGCAGGATCGGCACGGGCAGCGGCGTCCGGTTGCGGACCACCTCGCCCTTCACCTCCTCGAGCAGGGCGGCGACCCGTTCCTCGGCGAGCTCCCGGAACGCGTCGGGGGACGGCTCCGGGATGGCTCCCAGCAGGTCCCCGAGGGTCACCGAGCCGATGAGGCGTGCGGTGGCGAAGGCGTCCTTCAGCGCCGCGGCGGGGGCCTCGCCGGGGCTCGCGAGCTGGGAGGGCAACGGCCCGGCGAGGCTGGTGATCTCGGAGACGCCGACGTTGGGGGCCGCGATGCCGCCCGCGTTCTCCGCGCCGAAGGTGAGATCGACGCGCGGAGGCACGGGTGCCGCGCCGGGAGCCGGTTCCGCCTGCCCCAGGGTGAGGAACGTGCCCGAGGGGTGGAACTGGGGACCCGTCGCCAGATAGCCGTCGCTGAACCGGACGTCCTGCTCCCCCATGCCGGCCCCCATCGCCTCCAGGGCGGGCACCCGGACCCGCGCGTCCCTGACGACCGCCAGCGAGTGCAGCGGATGGCGTCCTGCCGGGTCCATGGCGAAGAACAGCGAGGTGACGGGCAGCGTGGTGGAGCCGGGGTTGCCCTCCGGGGGCACGCCCAGGGTCAGGGTCTGGCCCGCCAGGTCCGCGGTCCGGTCCTGCCGGGCCTGGGCGTTGTACTCGCCCGGCGCCAGGCCGACCTCGTTGATCCCGAAGAACATCAGCGGCAGGGTGAACGTCACCTGGTGGCCCTCGCGGTCGACGCCGACGAGGGTGAAGCGGTGGGGCTGGCCGCTCTCGTTCCTGGGGAGGAAGGGCCGGGAGGTGTCCTGGCTGACCTCGGGCGTCTTCAGGTCCGTGATCCGCAGGGAGACGAACGGCATCTGCCGGCCGTCGTTGGGGTAGCCGGCGGTCTGGGCGTCGTAGCGCATCTCCGGCTGGCGGACCGTGACGAACTCCGTCTGGCGCAGCCGGGCGACCGTGCCGGTGCCGCCGGGTGGGGTCACGAACTCCCGCCGGTAGGTCGTGACGAGGGCGGCGAGGTGGCCGGTGCACAGGTATCCGCGGTTGACCGTGCGGACGAAGTAGTCACGCCCGAGTCCCGCGTTGTGCGCGTACCCGAGGAGGCTCGACGCGGGCCAGCCGAGGGGCTGCGCGACGTGCGCCTCGGGGTACTCCTCCCACGAGCCGCGCATCCGGACCGTGGCGCCGAGCGGGGTGAGCATGAAGCGGTCGGCGTGCAGCGGCTGGGGGTCGTAGTCGTGGAACGGCGTCTCCGCGGGCAGGCCGAGCTCCTCCCTGACGGCCTCGACCTGCTCCGGGGGCGGGAGGGTACGGCCCACGGTGGTGAGGGTGACGATCTCCTGGAGCTCCTCCGGGCTCAGCGGTGTCCTGACGCCGCCGCGGTCGACCCGGCCGGTGGCCACCGCGCGGGCCCGCAGGTGGACCTCTCCGGTGCCGGCGGTGAGGTCCGTGCCGGCGTCGGGCGCGGGGGCGGGGGCGGGGCCGCACAGGTTGGCGTGCCAGAGCTCGGTGCGGCCCGTCTCGGAGGTGAACGGCTCCTTCCGCAGCTTCCAGGTGACCTCGCCCTCCGGGCCCAGAAGCAGCCGGGTCGGGAACTCGATGCTGGTCTCCCGCGTGCCCCGGAACCGCGGGGCCGCCCAGTCGAGGAGTTCGTCGAGGGCGAGGCCCAGGCCCTCGCGGTCGAGCGAGACGGTGAACGCCAGCTCGGTCGGGCCCGAGGCCCACGCCTCGGCGACGGCGTCGGGTTCCTCCCCGCTCTCGAAGAACCGCTCGGTCACGTGCTGCGGTGGGAGGCGGAAGACGAGCAGCACGGGCTCGCCGGATTGCTCCGGGAACAGACGCCCGTTCCGCAGGACGAGGTTCACGCACCTGACGGAGGCGAGGAACATGTCCTCCCGGCGGTGCAGACGGAGTTCGATCTCAGACACGGAATCTCCCGAGGGTCGGCTTCCGGGCGACCTCTCCTCGAAATTTTTACTCCGCGCGGCGGCGGACGCATCCCGGGAGAAAATCCCGGTCCTCGTGGTGCGGAATGTGTCCTTCGCGTCACTTTTCGTCGGGAGAAGAACATGCGCGACGTTCGGCTGTTCCCGAACCCGACGCGCTCTCGCGCTGTCCGAACGGGAAACATCGCCGGATTGTCGGCCGCCGCGTCGTCACGGATTCGGTCGACGCCGAGGAGTCCCCCCGCGGCGTGTCGCGTCCTCGCGGACCACTTTCCACGTTTCATTTCCGCCTTTCGAGCATAAAGGCGCGGAGTTTCGGTACACGGACGACACGGTTCACCGGCGACGGACCCGTCGGTGTTCGCGAGCCCGGGACGGAGAGGACCATGAAGGCACTGCAGTACCGCACGATCGGCGCCGCCCCCGAGGTGGTCACGGTTCCCGACCCCGAGCCCGGCCCCGGCCAGGTGGTGCTCAGGGTCAGCGCGGCCGGCGTGTGCCACTCGGACATCGCCGTGATGGGCTGGTCCGCGGAGGACTATCCGTACGGGCTGCCGTTGACGCTCGGCCACGAGGGCGTCGGCACGGTGGCGGCGGTGGGCCCCGGCGTCACCTCGCTGCCGATCGGCGCCCCGGTGGCCGTGTACGGCCCCTGGGGCTGCGGATCGTGCGTGAAGTGCGCGGAGGGCAGGGAGAACTACTGCCTGCGGGCCGCCGAGCTCGGCATCTTCCCGCCCGGCCTCGGCGCCCCCGGCGCCATGGCCGAGTACATGGTGGTGGACGACCCGCGTCACCTGGTCCCGATCGACGGCATGGACCCGGTGGCCACGGTGCCGCTGACGGACGCCGGCCTGACGCCGTACCACGCCGTGAAGCGCTCGCTGGGCACGCTGGCGCCCGGCACCACGGCCGTGGTGATCGGCACCGGAGGACTCGGGCACGTGGCGATCCAGCTGCTGCGCGCGCTGACCTCGGCCCGGGT
The DNA here is from genome assembly GCF_052245655.1 of Streptomyces sp. 4N509B. Taxonomy (NCBI): domain Bacteria; kingdom Bacillati; phylum Actinomycetota; class Actinomycetes; order Kitasatosporales; family Streptomycetaceae; genus Streptomyces; species Streptomyces sp. 4N509B. The sequence goes on along the minus strand of NZ_JBQQBZ010000048.1, from coordinate 16,459 downwards.
GGTGGCGCTGGACGTCAGCGAGGACAAGCTGGAACTGGCCCGCACGGTCGGGGCGCACGAGGTGGTGCTGTCCGACGCGAACGCCGCGGCACGGGTCATGGAGCTCACCGGTGGCCGCGGCGCCCAGGGCGTCTTCGACTTCGTCGGCGTCGAGCCGACCGTGCGGATCGCGGCCGGTGTGGCGTCGGTCGAGTCCGACGTGACGATCGTCGGCGTCGGCGGCGCCGGGCTGCCCGTCGGGTTCGGCCTGCTCCCGTTCGAGGTCAACGTCACCGCGCCGTACTGGGGGACGCGCTCGGAGCTGATCGAGGTGCTCGAACTCGCCAGGTCCGGCGCGATCTCCGTGCACACCGAGACGTTCGGCCTCGACGACGCGCCCCTGGCCTACGAACGGCTGCACGCCGGCAGGATCAACGGCCGCGCCGTCATCCTCCCCAACGGCTGACCGCCCGGCAGGGCCGGCCGGGCACGGGGGGTCAGCGGTCCGCGCCGGTCGCCAGGGGCGCGTCGCTGACCGCCGCCGGCTCCGCCGGCCTGCGGGTGGCGCGTCCGCCGCGGGAGAGCCTGGCGCTCACGTTCACCCGCCTGCTGAGCCGGTAGAGCGTCAGCGGGCTGCCGCTGACCATCTCCTTGTAGCGGACGGCCCACGTCCCCCGCAGGTACCAGCGGCGCGGGCTGTCGTCGGCGTGCGTGAACTGGATGACCGCGTCCCGCCGCCCGAGGCTGACGGGCTGGTGGACGTAGCCGAACCGGAACGGCTTCACCCTCCTGCCGCGCAGCCCGCGCACGATGGCGTCGGCGGCGTGCTGCGCGGTGGGCAGTCCGCTCTGGCAGGTGCCGTGGATCTGCCCCCACCCCTGGCGTACGGCGGCGGCGTCGCCGATCGCGTACACCTCCGGGTGGGACACCGACCTGAGCCCGGCGTCCACGACGACCAGGCCGCGGTCGTCGGTCGCGAGGCCGGACTCGGCGGCGAGTCCCGGCGCCCGCACGCCGGTGGTCCACAGCGTGAGCCCGGAGGGGAGCCGTTCGCCGCCGGCGAGGGCGACCGCGTCGGGCAGCACCTCGGTGACGGTCACGCCGGCGCGGACGGTCACGCCGAGCCGGTTCAGCGAACGGTGCAGGTGGGCGCGGGCCCGCTCGCCCATCATGGCGCCGGGCTCGTTCCTGCTGACGAGGGTGACCCGCAGCCCCGGGTGGCTCTCGGCGATCTCGGCCGCGGCCTCGACGCCGGTCAGGCCGCCGCCGCAGACCGTCACGTCGCCGCCGGTCACGGCCAGTTCGGCGAACCGGGTGGCGAGGCCGTGCGCGGCGCGCGGGTCGTCGAGCGTCGCGGCGTGTTCGGCGGCGCCGGGGACACGGCGGGTGTCGGTGCCGCTGCCGAGGGCGTAGACCAGGGTGTCGTAGGGGAGCACGGCCGGTTCGGGCCGCCCGACGTCGACGGTGACACCGCGCGCCCGGAGGTCGATCGCGGTGGCCCGACCCTCGACGAACGTCACGCCGGTGCCGGCCAGCAGCTCGGGAATGCGGTGGTCGGCCAGTTCCTGGCCCGCCGCGATCTGGTGCATCCGCAGCCGCTCGGTGAACCGGGCCGACGGGTTGACCAGCGTGATCCGGGTGCCCAGCCGACGGGTGCGGCGGGCCAGGCGGACCGTGGCCATCATGCCGGTGTAGCCGGCGCCGAGGACGACGATGCGGTGGCGGTCCTTCATCTCACTCACTCCGGTGTTCGTCACGAGAGGGGAACGCCCAGGGGACAGGTGAGCCGACGGAAACGTGACACCCGGCGGGGAACGTCGCCGTGGTCCGCGTCACGCCCGGCCCCGCGACGCCTCGGACGGCCGCTCCCGCGCTGACTACAGTGGTCGCTGTGAGCGATCCCCTTCGAGTCCGGGCCGGTGACAGGCCCCGTGCCGCCGCGCAGGATCTGTCACCGGCGCTGTTCGGCGTGGGCGGCGAGGGCTGGCTGCCCGTCACCACGGGCGAGTCGGGCGCCGCCGTCTTCCGCAGCGCGGACGGCGCCCGCTACGCCAAGTGCGTGCCTCCCGCGGACGCGGCCGGCCTCGAAGCCGAGCGCGACCGGGTCGCCTGGCTGGAGGGCCGGGGCGTCCCGGGCCCCCGGGTGCTCGACTGGCGCCCCGGGGAGGCGGGGGCCTGCCTGGTGACCCGCGCCGTCGCCGGCGTGTCCGCCGACCGGGTGCCGGCCGACGAGCTGTGGGCCGCGTGGGGATCGGTCGCGGACGCCGTCCGCCGGCTGCACGAACTGCCGGTGGAGCACTGCCCGTTCCGCAACGGCGTGGACGCCATGGTCGCCCTCGCCCGCGACGTCGTCGCCCGCGACGCGGTCAACCCGGAGTTCCTCCCGGTCGAGCACCAGCACACGCCCGCCGAGCGGCTGCTGGCCGACCTCCTCCCGCACCTCCCGAGGCGACGCGAGGAGGAGGCCGCCGACACGGTCGTCGGCCACGGCGACCTGTGCCTGCCCAACATCGTCCTCGACCCGCGCACCCGGGAGGTCGCCGGCTTCGTCGACCTGGGCCGTCTGGGGCTGGCCGACCGCCACGCCGACCTGGCGCTGCTGCTCACCAACGCGCGCGAGACGTGGCGGGACGAGGCGCGGGCGCGCGCCGCGGACGCGGCGTTCGCCGAGCGGTACGGCCGGGTCCCCGACGCCGACCGGCTGCGTTTCTACCTCCTCCTCGACCCCCTCACCTGGGGCTGAGCGGCCTCCCGCGCGCGGCGTTCCCGCGCCACGGCGGAGTCGTCGCACGCGCCCGTCACCGCCACGGCCGGTCACCGCGACCGGCCGGGCGGCGCCGTTCGGTGATCGTCACTCGTCTTCCTGGCAGCCCGCGGATCTTCATCTGTCCGCCGTGCCCCGGCCATGCGGCCCGACCAGCATCGGCCCGGATTCGCACCAATGCCAGGAGTACCACATGGCTTCACACCACAGACCGTCCGTCGACGGCCCGAGCGGACCGACCGGTGCGCGCGGCCCGCGGCGGCGTTCCCTCCTCCAGGCCGCCGGCGTCAGCATGGGCGCCCTGCTCGCCGGCGCCGGGCTCGCCGGCCAGGCCGAGGCCGCCGGCGGCGCGCCGCGGCTGCGGGAGGACCCGTTCCGTCTCGGCGTCGCCAGCGGGGAACCGGCCGAGGACGGCTGCGTCCTGTGGACCCGCCTCGCCCCCGCGCCGCTGGCCGACGACGGACACGGCGGCATGCCCCTGGCCGGGTACGACGTGCGGTGGCAGATCGCCGAGGACGAGGGGTTCCGCCGCGTCGTGCGCTCGGGCTCCGCGATCGCCCTGCCCGAACTCGGCCACTCCGTCCACGTGACGGTCCGCGGCCTGCGGCCGGGGCGGCACTACTTCTACCGCTTCCGCGCCCAGGACCACCTCAGCCCCGTCGGCCGGTTCCGCACCGCGCCCCACCACCGCGACGCCGGCGGCTCGTTCACCTTCGCCACCGCCTCCTGCCAGGCCTGGTACCACGGCTACTTCTCGGCCTACCGCGACCTGGTCGCCCACGACCCCGACGTCGTCTTCTTCCTCGGGGACTACGTCTACGAGTACGGCATCACCAGCTCCACCATGTGGCGCGCCGCGCCCCTGCCGGGTCCGCGCCACGAGATCGAGACCAGCACGCTGGCCGACTACCGGGTGCGGTACGGGCTGTTCAAGTCCGACCCCGACCTCCAGGCGGCGCACGCCGCGGCGGCCTGGGTCCTCACGCCCGACGACCACGAGGTCCAGAACGACTACGGCGACGGGCGCTCGTACTACGGCCTGTCCGAGGAGGACTTCCTGCTGCGCCGCGCCGTCGCGTACCGGGCGTACTACGAGAACTGCCCGCTGCCGCCGCTCGCGCTGGCCGACGGCCCCGACAGCCGCCTGCACCGCCGGCTGAGCTACGGCGGCCTGGCCACCCTCCACGTCCTCGACGCCCGCCAGTACCGCGACCCGAAGCCCACCACCACCGAGGAGCAGTACGCGCCGGAGCGCACCATGCTCGGCGCGGCACAGGAGCGGTGGCTCCACGACGGCCTGCGCTCCTCCCGCGCCCGCTGGAACCTGCTGTTGCAGCAGGTCGGCATGGTGAGGGTGACGGAGAGCCGGATCGACCAGTGGGACGGCTACCCGGCGGCCCGGCAGCGGCTGCTCGACGTCCTCGGCGAGCCGGGTGTGGCGCCGAGCGTGGTGTTCACCGGCGACTGCCACCGCTCCATCGCCGGCGACCTGCTCGCGGACTTCTCCGACCCCGGGTCGGCCGTCGTCGCCAGCGAGTTCCTCGGCACCTCGATCGCCTCGGACGGGGACGGCGCCCCCACCGACAACTACACCCGCGACTGGATGCAGCACCCCTGGATGACGTTCTACGACGGCCGCCGCGGCCACGTCCGCGGCACCGTCGACGCCGGCGCGGTCACGACCGAGTACCGGGCCGTGCCCTACGTCCGCGCCGACGCCGGCGCGGCCGGCATGTCCCTCGCACGGTTCCGGGTCGAGGCCGACCGCCCCGGCATGCAGAAGGTGAGCTGACGACCCATGAGCCCGAGCAGCCTGGCGCGTCCGACGCGCGGCACCCTCGACCGCCGCCCCGCCTCCGGCACGGTCGGCGGCCTCACCGCCACGGGCGGCCTCGCCACCGTGGAGCTGGCCTGGGACCCCTACGAGCGGCGGCTGGTGGACCACTACGAGGTCCACCTCCTGGCGGACTCCGGGGCGACCACCCTGCTGACCCGCACCCTCTACCCGCACGCCACCCACCGGGTGGGTCCCGAGGCCCGCACCCGGCGCTACACCGTGGTCGCGGTCGTCGACTCCGGCGCCCGCACCCGGCCGGCGCGCGCCGTCGCGGGCACCAACCTGCGGTCGGTGGCCGCGAGCCGCGTCGTGGCGCGGGTCGGCGCGTTCGACCACAGGGGGCTGGAGTTCGCGCTCTCGCCGAACCTCAGCGCCCAGTACCTGACGGCCTTCCCCGACGACGTCGACTACCACCACGGCACCTCGACGCCCGGCCGCGACTGGTGCTACCTCCACCCCGGACCGAGCGACGCGTGGGCCGGCCGCAGGGAGCACACGTTCCGGCTGCGGTTCTCGCTGGACGCGGCGCCGGAGCGGGACCTCGCGTTCGCCCTGTGGCTGACCGACTCCCACGCCACCGCCGCGGGGGCCGCCGAGCTGGCGGTCAACGGGCGCCCCGTGCGCACGCTGACGTTCGCGGGCGGAGCCACCCGTGGCTCGCTGGAGGGCGACGCCACCCGGCCCGGCTCCCCGCTCAGGCCGTCGTACTACGAGTTCCCGCTGCCGGCGGACGCCTTCACGGCCGGGGAGAACGTGCTGGCGCTGCGGAAGACCAGCGGGTCGTGGATCGCCTACGACGCGGTGGGGGTCTTCGAGCAGCCGTGACCCGAGCGTGGGTGCCGGGGGGCGCGGGTGAGGGACGGGGACGCACGGCGGGCCGCGCACCGCGACGGGCCGCCGGACGCCCCCCACCCCCTCGCCCGTCGTCACCGGCGCCAGCCGCGGCTTCGGGCGGGCCATCGCCGCCGCGCTCGTCGCCGCGGGCAGCGGCGTCGTCGGCCTCGCCCGCGACGAGAGGGAGCTGCGCGCCGCCGCCGACGCGATCGGCGAGGGCTTCACGGCCGTCGCCGCCGACGCCACCGACGACGCCCTCGCGCGGGAGGTGATCCGCGCCCACCGCCCCGGCCTGCTCGTCCTCAACGCCGGGGCCGTGCCGCACATGGCTCCCCTCCACGAACAGAGCTGGGAGACCTTCAGCCGCACCTGGCACGTCGACACCCGGCATGTCTTCGCCTGGGTCCGGGCGGCGCTGCGCGAGCCGCTGCCGCCGGGGAGCGTGGTCGTCGCGGTCTCCAGCGGCGCCGCCCTGGGCGGGTCCGTGCTGAGCGGCGGGTACGCCGGCGCCAAGGCGGGCGTCCGGTACATCTGCCAGTACGCGGCCGACGAGTCGCGGCGGGCGGGACTCGGCGTCCGCTTCGTCACCCTGTTCCCGCAGCTGTCGCCGGACACCGGCATCGGCTCGACCGCGGTAGCGGCCTACTCCGCCCGCCAGGGCGTCGACCGCGACACCTTCGTCGACCGGATGCGGCCGGCCCTCACCCCGCACCAGCTCGCGCGGGCCGTCGTGGACCTCGCGGCGGACCCCGACAGCGCGCCGGAGTACGTGGTCAGCGGCGCCGGCCCGCGCCCGGTCGGCTGAGGCGTCGCGCCGTGCACCTCACCGGACCACCGCCCGGAGACGCCGGGCCCGCCGCGCACCCCGAGTTCGCCGCCCTCACCGAACCGTTCCGCCCCGAGCTGCTCGCGCACTGCTACCGGCTCCTCGGCTCGATCCACGACGCCGAGGACCTGGTGCAGGAGACCTACCTGCGGGCCTGGCGCGCCTTCGGTGGCTTCGAGGGCCGCTCCACGGTGCGGAGATGGCTGTACAAGATCGCCACCATGGCCTGCCTGACGGCGCTGGAGACGCGTGCCCGGCGGCCTCTCCCCTCGGGTCTCGGCGCGCCGTCGCAGGACCACCGGGTGGCCGTGGCGCCCGGCGAGCGGTCGGTGCCGTGGCTCCAGCCCGCGCCCGACGCCCTGTTCGGCGGCGACGACCCGGCGGCGGTGGTGGCCGGCAGGAGCGGGGTGCGGCTCGCCTTCGTCGCCGCGCTCCAGTACCTGTCGGCCCGACAGCGCGCCGTGCTGACGTTGCGTGACGTGCTGGCGTTCACGACGGTCGAGGTCGCCGGGATGCTGGAGACGACCGAGGCGGCCGTCGACAGCGCGCTGCGCCGCGCGCGGGCCCGCCTGGCGGAGGCCGGGCCGGTCGCGGACGACCTGGCCGAGCCGGACGAGGGCGTCCGGCGCGCCCTCCTCGACGGCTACGTCGACGCCTTCGTCCGGGCGGACGCCGACGCGTTGGTGAGCCTGCTGCGGGCCGACGTCGAGCTGGAGATGCCGCCGATCCCGACCTGGTTCAGCGGCAGGGAGGCGGTCGTCGGCTTCCTGGCCCGCCGGGTCCTGCGCCGCGACCGGTGGCGGCTGGTGCCGACCCGGGCCAACGGCCAGCCCGCCGCCGTCGCCTACCAGCACGCGGGCGACGGCCGGTACGAGGCGCTCGAAGTGGTGGTGCTGACCCTCGTCGGGGGGCGGATCGGCCGCGTCACGGCGTTCCACGACCCGGGCCTGGTGCCGTTGTTCGGCCTCGCGCCCGCGCTAGCGACCTGAGTGGGGCCACGGCCCGCCCCCGCGTCACCACCCCTCGTCACGACACCCACGGAAGGTGCGCGTGAGGGCCCGCCGCGCGGCGCACGGCCGCAGGGACAGGAGCAGCCTCGTCCTGGCCAGGCTGTTCCTGGGAACCGTCGTCCTGGGCGGTGCGGAGCTGCTCGCCTCCGGGCGGCCACGGCGGTGGGCTCGTTCGCCGGCGGCCGAACCGGCGTGACCCGCCCCGGGGGGCGCCCGCGACGGCGCACGAGGGTACGGTCCGTGCGCCGGGCCCTCCGCTGCCGGGCCGTCCGTTGGTGACCGTGAACTCCCTCGCGTCCATCGGGCAACAGCCAGCGACACGGCTGACGACGGACGTCGCCGGCGGCGAAACGAGGAACGTGTGACCGATCCACCCACCGACACCGACCCCCCTGCCGATGACGGCGCCGTCATCGACGCCTCCCGGGACCAGCCCGAGGCGTTCGCCCAGCTGTACGACCGGTACGCGGCGGACATCCACCGCTACGTCGCGCGCCGCCTCGGCCACAGCGTCGTGGACGACATCACGGCGGAGACCTTCCTGACCGCCTTCCGTACCCGCCACCGGTACGACACGAGCAGGCCCAACGCCCGGCCGTGGCTGTACGGCATCGCCGCGAACCTCATCGGCCGGCACCGCCGCTCCGAGGTCAGGTCGCTGCGGGCGCTCGCCCGGACCGGGGCCGACCCCGTCGCGGAGTCCTGGACGGACTCGGCGGACCAGCGCCTCGCCGCCCAGGCGGCGCACCGGCCGCTGGCCGCGGCGCTCGCCTCGCTCTCGGCACGGGACCGGCACGTGCTGCTGCTCGTCGCCTGGGCGGACCTGAGCTACCAGGAGGTCGCCGACGCGCTCTCCATCCCGATCGGCACCGTCCGTTCCCGGCTCAACCGCGCGCGACGCGTGGTGCGCAGGGCCCTGGGCGGTGTGGATCCGACCCTCGCCACCGAGGAGCTGCGCTCCTCCCGATCCTGTGCCGGTACCGGTACCGGCACCAGCTCCAGCGCCCAGGAGGCGATCAGTCATGGATGAGATGACATCGGTGCGCTCGCTCCGCGACGACGTCCCCGCTCCCGACCGGGCGCGTCTGGACCCCGGCCGCCACCTGCTGCTCAACGCCGCCGCCGGCGGGCCGACGCGCCGCCGCTCCCCCCGGGTCGCCTGGCGGCTCAGCGTGATCGGGGCCACGGCGGCCGTCGTGGCGACCGTCGTCGTCGCGACCCAGCTCGGAGCGTCGGGCGGGCCGGCTCCGCAGCGGCCACCGTTGGGCGACGCCACCGCCCTGCTGGCGTTGGCGGCGGACACGGTCGAGCGCAACGACGTGACCGAGCCGCGCCCGCGCCAGTGGATCTACGAGCGGTCCCTGCTCAGGCTCGGCGACTGTAGCCACCAGCAGCACGAGGACACCGAACTGCTCTACCCCTCGGTCGACGGCATGGTCGACCCCTGCGACCAGCCCCACAACACCATCGAACAGGAGGACTGGATCCGGTTCGACGGCGAGAAGGGCGCCGGCTGGGGATACCTGGAGAACGAGGAGAACCCGCCCTTCCGCGTCCACGACATGGACCTGGACGGGGACGAGCGGACGCCGCAGGAGTTCTACGAGCTGATGTCCTCGCTGCCGACCGAGGACCCCGAGGCGCTGCTCGCGACGCTGCGGGAGCGCAGCGTCATCCACCCCGGCGGGGCGTCGCAGGCGGAGCGGGACTTCACGGAGATGAGGATCCTGTTCGAGACGGCGTACGTCTTCCCGCCGGAGGTCCAGGCGGCGCTGTACCGCGCGCTGGCGACCGTTCCGGGCGTCGAGGTCGCCGACCACCTCGTCGAGGACCTGGCGGGGCGCAGCGCCGTCGCCGTCACCTTCGTCACCGACTCGTTCAACGGCAGGGTCAGGCACGAACTGCTGCTCGACCCGGAGACCTACGCCTACCTGGGCGAACGCAGCGTCGCGGCGGAGGACTTCGTCGAGCCGGTCACCGACGTGGAGCGGCGGGAGGGCGACCTCATCACGAGCACCGCCGTGCTCGAAACGGTCGTCACCGACGAGGCCGAGCCGATGCGCTGACGCGCGACGGCGTCCGCGCCGGTGCGCAGCACGACGAGACCGGGCCCCGTCCAGCACGGCTGGCGGGGCCCGGTCCACGCCGTGTCGTGGCGCGTCGTGCCGTCGCGTGCTCCGGTGGCAGCCCCGCCCGTGCGCGTCGAGGTGCTCAGAACTCCTCGAGCCGGCGTGTCAGGAACCGTCGCTCCGGTGTCGAGGTGGCCAGCGCGAGGGCGCGGCGGTAGGCCGCCCGCGCCTCGTCGTCGCGTCCGAGGCGCCGCAGCAGCTCGCCGCGCGTCGAGTGGTAGTAGAGGTAGGCGTCGAGGTCGAGGCGGTCGACGGCGCGCAGGGCCTCGGCGGGCTCGCCGGCCTGGGCCAGCGCCGCGGCGCGGTTGAGTTCGACGACGGGTGACCCGGTGAGCTCGACCAGCCGCCGGTAGAGCTCGGCGACGCGCGGCCAGTCGATCGGCACGCGGGTCTGGAGCGAGGCGATGGCGGCCTGCACGACGTAGGGGCCGCGTCCGCCGAGCGCGATCGCCCGGTCGAGGGCGGCCCGCCCGGCCGCGATCCGGTCGAGGTCCCACAGCGAACGGTCCTGGTCCTCCAGCAGCACCAGGTCGTCGCCGGAGAACCGGGCGCGGCGCCGGGCGTGGTGGAGCGTCATCAGGGCCAGCAGGCCGTGGGCTTCGGGCTGCTCGGGCATCAGCGCGGCGAGCACGTTCCCCAGCCGGATGGCCTCGGCGCCGAGGTCGACCCGGCCGCTGTAGCCCTCGTTGTAGATCAGGTAGACGACGGCCAGCACGGCGTCGAGGCGGTCGGGCAGCCGGTGCGCGTCGGGGACGGCGAACGGGATGCCGGTCGCCCTGATCTTGGCCCTGGCGCGGGTCAGGCGGCGCTTCATGGTCTCCTCGGAGACGAGGAACGCCCGCGCGATGTCGGCGGTCGCGAGGCCGCCGAGCGCCCGCAGCGTGAGCGCGACCTGACCCTCCAGCGGCAGCGCGGGGTGACAGCAGGTGAAGATCAGTTCGAGCCGTTCGTCCTTGATCGTCGCGTCGGCGACCGTGTCGTCGAACTCGTCCATGAGTGCCTCGGGCACCGCGAGCAGGTGGATCTTCTCGGCCAGGGTGCGTTCCCGGCGGATGCGGTCGATCGCACGCCGGCGGGCCGTCGTCGTCAGCCACGCGCCGGGGTTGCGCGGCACGCCGGACGCGGGCCACCGCTCCGACGCGATCGCGAACGCCTCCTGCGCCGCCTCCTCGGCCCGGTCGAAGTCGCCGAGGAACCCGACGAGCGAGGCCAGGACCCGGCCCCACTCCTCCCGGAAGACCTCCTCCAGCACGGTCAGCCCCGCATCACCGGCCTGACCTCCACGGTGCCACCGAACCGGGTGGCCGGAAGCCGCGCCGCCAGGTCGGCCGCCTCGTCGAGGTCGGCCGCCTCCACCAGGCAGAAGCCGCCGAGCACCTCCTTGGTGTCCGCGAACGGCCCGTCGGTCATCAGCGTGCGGCCGCCGACGACGCGCACGCTGGTCGCCATCTCGGTGGGCTGGAGCTGTGCGGCGACCAGACACCGGGGGTCCTCGGCGAAGGCGAGGTACTCCGCGACCGCCGCCTCGCGCTCGGCGTCGTCCAGCGCCTCGAACGTGCCGGGCTCGGAGTAGATCATCAGGGCGTACCGCATCGCGACCTCCTGGGAAACAGGCTCTTCGCCGTACGACGAACGAGCGGCGGCGCGGGGGACACCGGCGTCCCCCCCATCTTGCCCAACCCCTCCCGCCGTCGGGCGGTCGGCTCCGCCCCACCGTTCGTCAGGACGCCAGGGCACCGCGGGACGCCAGGGCGTCAGGGCGTCAGGGCCCTCGCCCGAGCCGTCGTCAACTCCCGCCCGACCTGTCGGGCGGGAAGGAGATGGACACGACGACGCCCATGAACAGCCCGACGAGGGCGCCCGTCAGCCCGCCGCCCACGATGCCGGCCACGCCGTGGGGGCTGCCCGCCACGACGCCGGCCGCCACGCCCAGCAGGCCCACGACGACGCCGAGGGCGACGAGACGTCGGCGCTTCCTGGCCTCGCAGGCGGCGCAGCCGACGAGGTCCTGATGTCTCGGGTTGTACCGCGTGCCGCACCGCGCGCACGTCGTCCAGGCCCGCCGCTCGGCCTCGGCGAGCATCTCCAGGTACCGCCTGGTCTTCTCCGCGCAGACGGGGCAGAGCTCGGGGTGCTCCCGGTCGTGGGCCACGGTGGCGGGATACGAGCTGCCGCACCTGGCGCACCGACGGCGTCCGTCGCGCGTCTCCACGCGCCGTCACCGCCCGCGGGAGCGGGGAGCGTCGCCGGCCGGCCCGTCGCCGTCCCCCGTGGTCCGTCCGGTCATGGCCCACCCCCGCCTTCGTGTCGCCCGTGTCTTCCAGCATGCCCGACGGGGCGGGGGGACGGCGCCGAACGGGTGCCGGTCCCCGAGCGTGCCGGACCGGTGGTGTCTACGCGCCGGTGAACCGGGCCTTGCCCGGGCCGTCCTCGACGAAGCTGCGCATGCCGCGCTCGCGGTCCTCGGTGGCGAACAGGCTGGCGAACCAGGCGCGTTCCAGGGCCAGACCCGCGTCGAGGTCGGTCTCCAGGCCGGCGTCGACGCACTCCTTCGCGGCGCGCAGGGCGAGCGCCGGGCCGCGGGCGAGGCGGGAGGCCCAGGCGTGCGCCGCGTCGTAGACCTCGGCGGGGGGCACGACGCGGTCGACGAGGCCGATGGCGAGGGCCTCCTCGGCACCCACCATGCGGCCGGTGAAGATGAGGTCCTTGGCCCGTGAGGGGCCGACGAGGCGGGCCAGGCGCTGGGTGCCGCCCGCACCGGGGATGAGGCCGAGCAGGATCTCGGGCTGGCCGAGCCGGGCGTCGGCGGCGGCGATCCGGTAGTCCGCGCAGAGCGCCAACTCGCAGCCGCCGCCCAGCGCGTACCCGGTGACGGCGGCGACGACGGGCTTGGGGAGGCGGGCGAGGGCGGTGAACGCGTCCTGGAGCGGCCGGGACCGCGCGACCATCGCCGCGTGGTCCATGTCCTGCATCTCCTTGATGTCGGCGCCGGCCGCGAACACCTTCTCGCCGCCGTAGAGGATGACGGCGCGCACGTCGTCCCTGTCGGCGACCTCGTCGGCCAGCTCGCGGAGCCGGTCCTGCGCGGCGATGTCCAGCGCGTTCATCGGCGGGCGGTCGAGACGGATGGTGCCGACGCCGTCCGCGACGTCGAGTCGGGTGGTCATGGCGGGCTCCTCAGCTGTCGAAGTCGACGGTGAGCGCGTCGGACGCGGGGTAGGACTGGCAGCTCAGAACGTACCCCTCGGCGACCTCGGCCGGTTCGAGGGCGAAGTTGCGGCGCATGTCCACCCGGCCCTCGCGGACCAGGGCGCGGCAGGTGCCGCACACGCCGCCCTTGCAGGCGAACGGCAGGTCGGGGCGGACGCGCTGGGCGCCGTCGAGGACGGAGCGGTGGCGGGGCAGGGACGCGGTGGTGGTGCGGCCGTCGAGGACCACCGTGACGCGGCTGGCCGGCCCCTCGGTGTGGTCCTCGGCGTGCCTGAGGGTGTGGGCCGGCTCGTCGTCGGCGTGGAAGAGCTCCTGGTGGACGCGGTCGCGGGGCACGCCGAGGTCGGCCAGGACGCGGCGGGCGGCGCGGGCCATGCCGTCGGGGCCGCACAGCCACCAGTGGTCGGCGCGCTCGACGTCGACGAGCGCCTCGACGAGGGCCGCGAGGCGCGCCGCGTCGAGGCGGCCGGTGAGCAGCTCGGCCTCGCGGGGTTCGCGGGAGAGGACGTGCGCGAGCTGGAACCGGGCCGGGTGGAGGTTCTTCAGGTCCGCGAGTTCCTCGGCGAACATGACGGTGGCGGTGCGGCGGTTGCCGTACAGGAGCGTCACCTGCGCATCGGGGTGGGCGGCCAGGACGGACGTGGCGATGGACAGCATCGGGGTGACGCCGGATCCGGCGGCCACGAGGACGTGGCGGGCGGGTGTGCCGAGCTCCGGGGTGAAACGGCCCGTCGGCGGCATGGCCCGCACGGTGTCGCCCGGCCGCAGCTCGCGCACCAGCCAGGTGGAGAACAGGCCGCCGGGCACGAGGCGCACCGCGATGCGCAGGGGGGCGCCGGCGGCGGCGCAGATGGAGTAGGAGCGGCGCTCGTCGCGCCCGTCGACCTCGCGGCGCAGCGTGAGGGCCTGGCCCGGTCGGAAGGCGAACTCCTCGGCCCTCTCCTCCGGCACGTCGAAGGTGACCGCCACGGCGTCCTCGCACAGCGGCTCCACGTGGGCCACCCGCAGGGTGTGGAAGGCGGTGCGGCGGCGGGAGTGGCGGGCGGCGGGGACGGTGGGGACGGCGGTCATTCAGAACTCCTTGACGTGCTCGAACGGCTCGCGGCACGAGCGGCAGTGCCACAGGTCCCGGCAGGGCGTGGCGGAGAACGGCGAGGTCTGCCGCGTGTCGGTCGCGTGGCAGCGGGGGCAGGGCGGCGGCGCGGCGCGGCGGGTGGGCGAGAGCGTCAGCGGGAGGGGACGGCCCGGTCCCGGTCCGCCTCCGGGTGGCTCGGGGTGGGGGGCGGCGGGCCCCGGCGGCGCGATGCCGTGCTCGGCGAGCTTGCGGCGCCCGGCCGCGGTGATCCAGTCGGTCGTCCACGGCGGGGCCAGCGCCGTGCGGACCGCGACGCGGGGGAAGCCCGCGGCGCGCAGCCGCCGGTCCACCGCGGCCCGCATCTCCGCCACGGCGGGGCAGCCGCTGTAGGTGGGGGTGAGGGTGGCGACCACCGTGCCGTCGGGGTCGATCGCCACCTGCCGCAGGACGCCGAGCTCCTCGATGGTGAGCATCGGCAGTTCGGGGTCGGTGACCTCGCGCGCCGCGCGCCGCGCCCGGTCGAGCGCCTCCCCGTCGTTCACGCGGTCCGCACCGTCCACCCGGTCCACGCTCACCACACCCCGTCCGGGTGGGCGCGGCGGACGCTCTGCAACTCCTCCAGCAGCGGCGCCAGGTGGGGGGTGTGGCGCCCCTCGCGACCGCGCCATCCGGCGGGGGCGGCGCGCGGCGCGGTGATCCCGGCCGCCTCGCAGACCCGGTCCAGGGCGGTCGTCACCTCCGCGCGGACGCGCGCGGTGTCGACGCCGAGCGGGTGTGGCGCGGCGAGGAGTTCCTCCAGGTGGGGCGCGACCCCGGCGACGCCGCGCAGCATGCGGCGGCGGGACGTCGTGGTGCCGTCGCCCAGGCGCACCACCCAGCCGGCGGCGTGGTCGCGGTGGTAGGTCAGCTCCTTGACGCCCTTGGCCGCGATCGCCGCGAGCACCGGGTCGGGGCAGGCGGCGAGCTGGTCCAGCAGGGCCAGGCGCCAGCAGGACAGCGCCAGCAGCCGCGCCATGGAGAAGGCGAAGTCCCCGCCGGGCAGTTCGGCGAGCGTGACGTTGCGGAACTCCGCCGGACCGCGGGCGTAGGCGTAGTGGTCCTCGCCCCGGCCGCTGCCGTCGGCCTGTCCCGTCCTCGCGTACAGCAGGCGCGCCTGGCCGAGGAGGTCGAGGCCGATGTTGGCCAGGGCCACCTCCTCCTCCAGCTCCGGGGCGCGGGTGCACCACTCGGCCAGGCGCTGGGCGCTGACCAGGGCGTCGTCGCCGAGGGCCAGGCAGGCCTCCGCCAGGGCGGCGGCGTCGACGCCGTCGGGCACGCGCGTGTCGACGCCGTGCAGCGGGTCGGCGAAGCCGGTGCCGAACGCCCAACGGTCGTCGCCGCCCGGGTGTTCCTCCGTCAGGGACAGGTACACGTGGTCGTCGCTCATGGCCGGTCCTAGATGTGCGGGACGTCGTCGGGGATGTCGTAGAAGGTGGGGTGGCGGTAGACCTTGTCGCCGCTGGGGTCGAAGAAGGGGTCCTTCTCGTCGGGCGCGGAGGCGGTGATGTCCGCGCTGCGCACGACCCAGACGCTCACGCCCTCGTTGCGGCGGGTGTACACGTCGCGGGCGTGGGTGAGGGCCATGCGGGGGTCGGCGGCGCGCAGCGAGCCGACGTGGACGTGGTTGAGTCCGCGCTTGCCGCGCACGAACACCTCGTACAGCGGCCAGTTCGCGTTGGTGGCGGTCACGGGGTGGCTCCTTTCGGGGTCCGGGCGTCGGTTCGCGCGGTGCCGGCCGCGTGCCGGGCCGCCCGTCTGGCGGCGTGGGCGGCGGCGGCCTCGCGCACCCAGGCGCCCTCCTCGTGGGCGTGCCGGCGCCGGGCGATCCGCTCGGCGTTGCGGGGCCCGTCGCCCCGGATCACGCGCCGCAGCTCGGAGAAGTCGGGGGTGCCGAAGTCGTGGCGGCCCCGCTCCTCGTTCCAGCGCAGCTCGGGGTCGGGGAGGGTGACGCCGAGCCGCGTCGCCTGCGGGACGGTCATGTCGACGAACCGCTGGCGCAGCTCGTCGTTGGAGTGCCGCTTGATCTTCCACGCCATGGAGGCGGCGGAGTTCGGGGAGTCGTGGTCGGGCGGTCCGAACATCATCAGCGAGGGCCACCACCAGCGGTTCACCGCGTCCTGCACCATCTCCCGCTGCGCGTCGGTGCCGCGCATCATCGTCAGCAGCAGCTCGTAGCCCTGCCGCTGGTGGAAGGACTCCTCCTTGCAGATGCGGACCATGGCCCGCGCGTAGGGGCCGTAGGAGCTGCGGCACAGCGGCACCTGGTTGCAGATCGCCGCGCCGTCGACGAACCAGCCGATGACGCCGACGTCCGCGAACGACAGGGTGGGGTAGTTGAAGATCGAGGAGTACTTCTGGCGGCCGTCGAGGAGACGGTCCGTCAGGTCCGTGCGGTCGGCGCCGAGTGTCTCGGCCGCCGCGTACAGGTACAGCCCGTGGCCCGCCTCGTCCTGCACCTTCGCGAGGAGGATGGCCTTGCGGCGCAGCGAGGGCGCCCGGGTGATCCACTCGCCCTCGGGCTGCATGCCGATGATCTCGGAGTGCGCGTGCTGGGCGATCTGCCGGACCAGCGTCGAGCGGTAGCCCTCGGGCATCCAGTCCCGTGGCTCGATCCGCTGGTCGCGCGCGAGGGTGGCGTCGAAGTGGCGCTGGAGCTCCGCCGTGCCGGGTGGGGCCGCGCCGGAGCCGGGAGCGGAGGAGGGGGTGGGGGCGTGCGGGGAGGCGGGGCTGGGGGCGGGGGTGCCGGTCATCGGCCC
>NZ_JBQQBZ010000047.1:0-49967 GCF_052245655.1 Streptomyces sp. 4N509B | reverse complement strand
GCTGCGGGCGTACGCGGCCGAGCTCGCCGCCGAGACCGACGGCCCCACCGAGCGGGCCGAGGCCCTGGCCCGCCTGCTGGACTACTACCTGGCCACCGCCTCCAGCGCCCTGGACGCCATCGCGCCCTACGAGGCGTACCGCCGGCCGAAGCCGCCGGCCTGGCCGGGCGAGGCCCCGCCGTTGACCGACCACGACCAGGCCCTGCGCTGGCTGGACGCCGAACGCGACACCCTCCTGGAGATCGCCCACCACGGCGACCACGCCTTCACCATCGACCTGGCGAAGACCATCTGGCGCTATCTCGACATCGCCGGCTACGGCGAGGAGTCGATCGCGCTCTGCACGGCGGAGCTCCACGCCGCCCAGGCCCTCGGCGACCTCCTGTCGGAGGCCCACGCGCGGGTGCACCTGGCGCTGTCGGTGAGCAGGACGGGCAGGGACCACGTCGCGGCGCTGTCCCACAGCCGTCGGGCGATCGCCATCTACGAGGAGGCCGACGAGCCCGAGTGGCAGGCCATCGCGCGCAACAGCCTCGGCATCACGTTCGTCAGGCGCGGCGAACTCGCGGACGCCGTCACCCAGTTCGAGCGCGCACTGGAGCTGAACGGCACCGAGGGGCCGTGGCCGGCGCGCCGCGCCGCCCTGGTCAACCTCCACTACTGCCTCATGGGGTTGGACCGGCCCAGGGAGGCGCTGACGTACATCGAGGAGGCCGCCGTGCTCTGCGAGCGGCACGGCGACGAGACCAACATGTCCAACGTGATCCTCGGCCTCGCCGAGACCTGGCACACACTGGGCCGCGACGACCGGGCCAGGGACCACGCCGAGCGCAGCCTGGACCTGGCCCGGAAGACCGGCTACCGCGGCGTGGAGGCCGACGCCCTGTGCCTGCTGGGGAACCTCGCCCGCGACGAGGGCGACCACGAGGGCGCGATCCGTCACCAGGAGGAGGCCGTCACGCTGGCCCGCGCCATCGGTGACACGGACTCGCTCGCCGCCCGCATCAGCGACCTGGCCTTCACCCACGCCGCCGCGCGCCACCACACCGAGGCACTTCGGCTGTACCGTGAAGCTGTCACCGTGGCCACCGGGGCCGGCAACCGGAGGGAGCAGGCCGACGCGCACGCCCGCCTCGCCGCCTTCCACGCCGAACGCGGGGAGCGCGACGCGGCACGCGAGCACTTCGGTCAGGCCCTCGAACTGTACGAGACCCTGGGCCTGAACCAGGCCGCGGACGTCCGGGCCCAGCTCGAACAACTCGAACAGCTTGAACCACAGGAGCAGTTCGAGCGGCCCGAGCGGCCGGAAGCGCTGGAGAAGTGATCAGTGTCAGGGGACGGAAGAGATCCGTTCCGAATGTTTTCGGTCGCGTCGATGCACGACAGGTCGTCGACGGTCGCTATAAGAAGAGAGGGCGCGTGCGCGGCCTTCCCGGGACGCCGTCGACGGCGCCCCGACGACGAGCAGGAGAGGACCCCAGGGTTTTCGTGAACGCATTAGTGGCCTCCGCCATCGCCGGCGGTGTCGCGCTCCGGGAGGTCCGCCCGTGACCGACGCGTCGCCCGACATCCCACGAACCAGCGTCGCGCGCCAGTCGAACGCGCAGCTCTCGCCCCTCCCCGCCGACTTCCGCGCCTTCCACCAGCTCTACCGCCCCGCCTACGTGCGCTGGGCCGAGCTGTACCTCGGTACCAGGGCCGACGCCGAGGAGGCGGTGGACCGCACGTTCGAGCAGCTCGCCGCCGACTGGCGGGAGGTGCTGAGCCGCGACAGCCCCGCCGGCTACGCCTGGACCATCCTCAAGCACCGCACGATCGACGCCGCCCGCGCCCGAGGCCGCCGGCCGGTGGTCATGGACACCGCGGCGTTCGAGACCAGGGCGCTGCACACCGCCGTCGATCCCATCGGCGAGCTGGAGGAGAGCCTGAGCATCTACCAGGCGATCCGGGAGCTGCCCGAGCGGCAGCACGACGTGATCGTGCTGCTGTACTGCATCGGCTACACCACCGCCGAGACCGCCGACATCCTCGGCATCAGCGTGCCGGGGGTCCGTTCCACCGCCCGGTACGCCCGGCACCGCCTGAAGGAGGCCCTGGGCCTGGACCAGGAGACGGGCGGGGCAACGCCGTTCGTGCCCCAGGCAAGGCAGCCCGAGGCGACAGACGTGACAGAGGTGAAACGGAAGGGGGGCGACGATGGGGACACCCGCTGAGCAACTGGTGGAGGCGGCACTGGCCCGCGCCGTGCTGCGGCCCCGTCCGTACTCCGAGCAGGAGATCGAGGCCGCCGAGACGCGCATCGCGGCCCGCCTGGCGAACCGGATGCTCCAGGACGCCCTGTGCCTGGACGACGAGGTCAGGGAGGGCATCGGCGACGGCCACACCCACGGCCACGCGCAGCCCCACCCCCACGGCCACGGGCCCGGCGTCGTGCCCCTGCCCACCGCGGCCCGGGAGGCCCGCCTCCGCCGCCCCTGCGGCGTCGGCGGCGTCGGCGGCGCGGCGGCCCGGTGGATGAGCGAGGCGGAGCGGCACCTGACGATGCTCTGCCGGACCGTCGTGGAACGCGACGGCGCGTTGCAGCACATGGCGGCCTTCCTCGCGCGGCGCATCCCGCAGCCGGCCGGCGCCCGCGTCCTCGGCTGCGTGCTCCAGCTCGCGGGCCGCGAGGACAGCGCCCGCTTCTGGTGGCAGTTCGCCGCGGGAGCCGGCGACGCGGCGGCGGCGTACTGCCTCTACCTGCACCACCTGACGCTCGGTGAGGCGTGGGAGGCCGAGCTGTGGCACCGGCAGGTCCTCCCCGGGCCGCCGCCGGGCGACTGGTCGGACGACGGGGACGCGGAGGGCGACCCGGAGGAGGACGGCAGCAGCCCGAGGCTCGTCCTGCGCGTGCTGACGGGGCTTCGCGGCCCCGGCGGGGACTACCTCACGGCCCGCGCCGCGGCGGTGCTCCACTACGTGCCGGGCGCCCTGCACTTCGTCGACGAGCTGGAACTCCCCCTCCCGGCGGCCGACTTCGCCGAACGGATCGAGGAGCTGACCGAGTCCGCCTGACACCTGTTCGGCCGCGTCCCTCGTGTGGGCGAATCGGCGAGGAACCCAGCGTTCGCGTCGCCGTCGTGGGCAACTCTGGTTGCGCGACGTCGCGCTCTCCGGAAAGGCGGGTGGCCACCCGCCCTTCCGACCGCTGCACTCTCGATTCCGATTCACGGAGGAACCCAGTCAATGGCTAGCATCCGCACCACTCGCGCCCTCGCGGCCCTCGCCGCGTTGCCCCTGGCGTTCGGCGTGATGGGGGGCGTCGCCCAGGCCGCCATGCACCCGACGGCCGCCGGGGCCCAGGAGACGATCATCGGCACCGTCGGTGGCACCGGGGTGGGGCACGAGGGGAACTCCAACGCCACCGTGCAGACCGCCGGCGGCTCGGGCTCGAACCAGAACAACAGCGCCAACGTCATCGGCTCCGGCGACCCCCACATCCAGCAGCACAACACGGACGACGACGTCGTCGTGGTCTTCGAGAGCCCCTACGGCGGCGGCCGGTGAGCGGCCGGTGAGCGGCGTCCGTCGACGGCGTGCGGGACCAGCCGTCGACGGACGTGACGGAAGGGGTCAGGCCGCACGGCCGCACCTGTCGGGTGCGGCCGTGCGGTCGTCTTCGTGGCCGCGTTCCGGCCGTCCCCGAGACGGCCGTCGCCGCGGTCGTGTGACCGTGATCATCAGGTGAATCCCTGAGTCCCCCTGAGCGCCGGAAGAAGGAGCCTCCACCTCTGGGAGGTGACCCCCGCTCCCCCTCTACACCCTGGGGCGGATGCCTCATCGAGACCTCTGGCCGATCCGCGCGGGGGGCGATGCCTCCTAGTTTGGTAGGCATGACCACGCCCAGGAACGCAGAGGCACCGGCACCGGCCTCGGGAGGGTCGGAGCAGCCGCCCACCTTCACGTCGTACGTGCGCGACCGCGGGCCCGTGCTGCTGCGCACGGCCCGTTCCCTCACGGCCAACCCCAGTGACGCCGAGGACCTGCTGCAGACCGCCCTCACCAAGACCTACCTGGCGTGGGACCGGATCGAGGACCACCGTGCCCTGGACGGCTACGTCCGGCGCGCCCTGCTGAACACGCGCACCTCCCAGTGGCGCAAGCGACGCGTCGACGAGTACGCCGTCGAGGACCTGCCCGAGCCGGACCCGCTCCCGGACCCCGACCCCGCCGAGCAGCAGGCCGTGCGGGACGCGATGTGGCGGGCGGTCCGCAAGCTGCCGGTTCGGCAGCGCGCCATGGTCGTCCTCCGGTACTACGAGGACCTGAGCGAGGCGTCGACGGCCGAGGTGCTCGGCGTCTCCGTCGGCACGGTCAAGAGCGCCGTCTCCCGCGCGCTGGCGAAGCTGCGCGACGACGCGGAGCTGGCGGAGGTCGCCCGGCCCCAGGCCCGGCCCCGGATGCTCCAGAGCCGCCAGGCCATCGCGGCCTGAGCCCGGCCCGGCCGGACCGGACGGGCCTCGCCCGCCTCGGGTCCGCGTGCCCGCCGCCGGGCCGCTCGCCCGCCGGCCGACGCGCCTCTCCCGGGACGCTACTGGGCGCCGATCTTGGTCAGCAGGTCCACGATCCTCGACTGCACCTCGGGGTGGGTCGAACGCTCCGCGAGGAAGAGCACCGTCTCCCCGGACGCGAGCAGCGGCAGCTGACTCGGGTCCATCTCGGCCGCGGTGTACACGACGAACGGGGTGCGGCTGAGCATCCCGTTGACCCGCAGCCAGTCGATGATGCCGGCGCGGCGCCGCCGAACCTGGTTCAGGTCCATCACCACGAGGTTCGGCCGCAGCTGCTGCGCCATCTCCATCGCGGCGGCGTCACTCGGCGCGTGCGCCGCCTGCATGCCGCGTCGCTCCAGCGAGGCCGCCAACGCGCCCGCGATCGCCTCCTCCTCCTCGACCAGGAGCACGCGGGGCGGGTGCTGCTCGCTGTCCCGCGGCGCCAGGGCCTTCAGGAGGACGGCGGGGTCGGCGCCGTACGCCGCCTCGCGGCTCGCCTGGCCCAGGCCGGCCGTGACCAGCACCGGCACCTCCGCCGCCACGGCCGCGGCGCGCAGCGACTGGAGCGCGGTGCGGGTGATCGGTCCGGTGAGCGGGTCGACGAAGAGCGCGGCCGGGTACGCCGCGATCTGCGCGTCCACCTCCTCGCGCGAGTGCACGATCACCGGCCGGTAGCCGCGGTCGGTCAGGGCCTGCTGGGTGGAGACGTCCGGCTCGGGCCAGACCAGCAGCCGCCTGGGGTTGTCCAACGGCTCGGGCGGAAGCTCGTCGTCGGCCGGCTCGGGCAGCCGCAGACCGCGTCCGCCGCTGCTCTGCTCGGCGGCGGCCTGGCCGGCGAACTGCCCCTGGCCCGGGACGCCCTGCCCCTGGGGCCCCGCCAGGAGGCCGCGTCCGTTGCTCTGGGCGTGTCCCTCGGTGATCTCCACCGCGCCGTTCGGGCCGTCCAGCGGCTCCGGGCCCTCGACGCCGTCGGCGGCGGGGGCGCTGATCGCGAACTCGCGACCGCCGCCGCGCTGCGGCAACGGGGGTGGCGCCGGGGCGGGAGTCGGAGTCGGGGCCGGAGCCGGGGCTGACGGGGCGCCGGCGGCGGGCGTGGGGCCTGCCGGAAGCGGCGCCGGAGGCGCGATCCTGTGGTCGTCCTCGGCGGGCGGCGCGGCCAGCTTGCGCCGCCGCGTGGGCGTGGGGCCGGGCGCCGGCAGGGCGGGGATCGCCGCCGCCGACGCGGGCCGAGGCTGCGCGGGGCGCGCGACCGGGACGCGTGCCCCGAGGGTCTGCACGCTCACGCCGGGGAGCGAGCGGGGATCGGGGGCGCCGCGATCGCTGCCCGGCATCGGCAACGGCCGCTCCTGGCGCGGGGACGGCGTGCGGGGAGCGCTGCCGTCGAGGATCGGGCTCGCGGCCACCACCGGATGAGCCACGGGCGGCGGCTCCTCCCCCTCCGCCGTTCCCTCCTGGCCCTGCTGACCCTGCTGGCCCTCCGGCTGACCCTGGCCGGCCTCGGCCTCCAGCGCGGGCACGGGCGAGGGAGCGGGCAAGGCCGCGAGGGCCGGCTCCAACGCCGCCGCGCCCGTCGGCTCGGGAGCGGGCGGGGCGGGCGGGGCGGGCGGGGCGATCGCGGCGGAGCCGGCGCCGCCGTCGGGGGCGGGAGGCGTCGGGCCCGCCTGGGCCAACTGGGCCGCCTGGGCCTGCTGCTCGGCCTGGGCACGACGGCGTCGCCGACCGGTGGGCTGGTCCGTCGCGGCCTGGTCGGGGATCTGCGCCGACTCGGCCTGGGCCGGGGCCAGCGCGCGGCGGCGGCGCCCGCTGCCCCCCACGGTGGCCGGGGCCTCGCCCTGCTGCGGCGACGGCGCCTGGGGCTGCTCACCCAGTGGCTGTGGCTGTGGCTGTGGCTGCGGCTGTGATTGCGGTTGCGGTGGTGGCTGGGGTGCCAGCGCGTGGTGGTGCCCGGACGTGTCGTCCCCGCCCGGCACCGGCCCTATCTCCTCCGGCCCCGCCTGCTGCTCCGGCCCGGCCGCCTGGCCCGTCCCCGTCCCCGTCGCCGGCACCGGCTGCGGCTGCGGCTCCGGCGTCGGAGCCGCCGTGCCGCGCGCCGGCTGGGACGGCACCGGCATCACCGTCGTGTCCCCGCTGCCCTCGCGCGCCGGGGCGGCGGCCGGACCGACGGACCCACCGGCCGCGACCGGCACCTCCAGCACGTACGTGCAGGTCCCGGCGCCGCCCTGGCCCGGCACGTCGTGCGTCTGCACCACGCCGCCGTGCTGCCCGACGATGCCCCGGACGATCGGCCCGTGCACGGGGTCGCCCCCGGGGTAGGGCCCGCGCACCTCGATGCGCACCACCTCGCCGCGCTGCGCGGCGGCCACCACGATCGTGGAGTCGCCGCCCGGCGCACCGCCCGGCGTGGCCTGCTGCCGGCCCGTGGCGTCCACGCCCGCGACGTCCGCCACCAGGTGCGCCAGCGCCTGCGCCATCCGCTCCGCGTCCACCTCCGCCTCGATCGGCGGAACGTGCACGGCGATCTGCGCGCGGCCGGGACCGATCAGCTCGGTCGCGCCCTCCACGGCCGTCGCCACCACCTCGTCCAGCGGGACCAGGCGCCGTTCGAGCTTCTCCAGGCCCTCGTCGAGGCGCTGGAAGCTGAGGACGTTGTCCAGCAGCGTCGACATCCGGCTGTAGCCGGCGGCGAGGTGGTGCAACACCTGGTTGGCCTCGGGCCACAGCTGGCCGGCCGAGTCGGAGGCCAGCGCGGCGAGCTCGCCGCGCAGCTCCTCCAACGGGCCGCGGAGCGAGTCGCCGAGGACCGACAGCAGCTGGGCGTGGCGCGCGGCGAGCGCGTCGTAGGGCCGGCGGTCGGTGAACGCGAGGACCGCGCCGACGAGCTGGTCGCCGTCGCGCACCGGCGCGGTGGTGAGGTCCACGGGAACGGCGCGGCCGTCCCTGGTCCACAGCACCTGGCCGCGCACGCGGTGCTTCCGGCCGGAGTGGAGGGTGTCGTGGAGAGGGGTCTCCTCGAACGCCAACGGCGAGCCGTCGGCGCGCGAGTGCTGTATCAGGGGGTGCAGCTCCTGCCCGCCGAGCTGGCTGGCGCGGTGGCCGAGGATCTGCGCGGCGGCCGGGTTCACCAGCACGATCCGGCCCGCGACGTCGACCCCGACGACGCCCTCGGAGGCGGCGCGCAGGATCATCTCCGTCTGCCGCTGCTGGCGCACCAGCTCGGCCTCGGTGTCGAGGGTGCCGGACAGGTCCCGGACGACGAGCACGAGGAGTTCGTCGCCCGAGTAGTCGTCGGCGAAGGCCGCCTCGATGGAGGAGGCGTACGCGTAGGGGGTGTGACCCGCGTTGAGGCCGGCGCTCGTCACCTCGACGTGGAGCTCGACGCCGTCGGTGCGCCGAGCGACCATGCGCGTCGGTCTGGTGCGGATGGTGGGATCGTCGTCGGGCCGGCGCATGGACCCCGGGATACGACGCGGGTCGAAGTCCGGGATGATGTCCAGGAGTCCGCGCCCGACGAGAGGAGCGCCGGGCGCCTGGAGGGTCTCCACGGCGATGGCGTTGGCGTTGACGACGGTGCCGTTGCCGTTGACCAGCAACAACGCGTCAGGCAGCGCGTCGAGTATGGCGGCGAGGCGAGCAGCGCCCCTCGCTGGCCTGCTGCTCACGACGTCGTTCCTCCCTTGACCACGAGTGCTTCGCGCACGACCCCGTGCGTGTCCTGAGGGGAGTCTACGGGCAGCGCTCCCGGGCGCGATGGTCCCTTCGAAAGAACGCGATTCAGGCGTGATCAGGCCCGATCACGCCTGATGTGGTCCAAACAACCGCAAACCGCGACGAGAAGGAATGCTGCCCCTGATCGTTTCCCTCCTCAGGAGGTGTGTCCGCCGATGCGGGGCAGCGCCGGCACGAGGCGGTCCCAGCGCGCGATCTCGCAGCCGTTGCTCCGGTCGAAGGTGGCGCGGACCGGCTGGCCGTTCCAGGAGCCGGTGACCTCGGCCGTCGCCTCGCCGCCGTAGACATAGGTGCACATGGCGTTGGACGGGGTGGCGGCGAAGGGCTCCTCAGCCTGGCCGATCGCGTCGCACGCCTCGCGCGGCTCGGGGTGGGTGCCGCCGGTCGGGGAACACGACAGCTCGTAGGTGCCGTCCTGGTCGCCCGCGCCGCTGACGGTGATCATCAGGTGGTGGGTCTGCGAGCGCGCCGGGCGGAGGAGGTCGCTCGGGATCCCCTCGGTGCCGACGCTCGCCGCGGCGGGGGTGGCGGCCAGGGCGACGACGGCGGCGGTGGCGGTGAGGGCGGCGGTCAGACTGACGGCCAGCGGGGTGCGCAGCGGCATGACGGTGCTCCGAATCGTTGGAGGTGAGCGTGGGCGAGGACGGCCCGAACGGCTCCTGACGGCCGGCGACCGTTCCTCTCTGTCAACGCTCCCGTACGCGGCGCGTCCCGCAACTCAGGACCCGCGAGGTTCCCCCCTTAGAGTGGATTCGGATTGGCTGCATCCGGCGGGACTGTGGCATCATTTGCACGCACGCGCCGCTCACGCTGCTGTGCGAGGAGGCTTCGCCTAGTCTGGTCTATGGCGCCGCACTGCTAATGCGGTTTGGGGTAACCCCCCATCCCGGGTTCAAATCCCGGAGCCTCCGCCACCCTCACCACATGATCGTGATCCACGGGATCCATCGCAGGCCCTGGCCCCTCGGCCGGGGCCTTTGCGCTGGTCAGCGGGTGGTCAGCGGGGGAGACCGGGCGTCGGGCACTAAGCGATTTCATCCCCGGGCGAGGGTCATGTACGCTGGTCCCGCATCCCAGCAGAGGCCACGGTCTCGCTGAGCGCTCGTAGCTTAACGGATAGAGCATCTGACTACGGATCAGAAGGTTGGGGGTTCGAATCCCTCCGAGCGCGCAGGTCAAAGCCCCGTTCCATGATCGGAACGGGGCTTTCGCGTTGTGTGCGGTGGCGGAGTGCCGCGACGCCGCCGGCTGTTCGCCTGCTCGCGGCGGCTGACCTCCCCTCCCGCCCCCACGCCGTGCGCCACGCGCACGGCGCGTTCGCCGAGGTGCGCGTGGCCGCCCTGCTCTACTCGTGGCTCTCCTCGTGCCCGCGGCGACCCCCCGCGAGAACCACGGCGACGAGCACCGCGGCCAGCGCGACGAGCGCGGTCCCCACGCCGGCGACGACCCGCAGCCCCTGCGTGATCGCCTCGTGCACCGCGTCGAGGAGCGCCGGGCCGCCCGTCGTGAGCCGTTCGGCCGTGGTGACGCCCTCGTGGGCGTCCGGTCGCGCCGCCGCCATCGCCGCCTCCGGCACGCCGGGCGGCGGATCGTCGGGGAGCGCGGCGCGGTAGGCCAGGGTGCCCACGGCACCGCCGACCGCGACCCCGAGCGCGGTGCCGAGTTCGCCGCTCACCTCCTGGGCCGCGGCGGCCGAGCCGGTCTGCGCCACCGGCGCGCTGGAGATGATCAGGTCGCTGACCAGGGCCATCGCGGCTCCCTGCCCCAGGCCGGCGAGCGAGAGGGCGCCAACGAGCAGCGCCAGCGGCGTCTGCGGGTCGGCGAGCGCGAGGAGCAGCGCCGCGCCGAGTGCGGCGAGCACCAGACCGGCCGTGACGACGACGGCCGGTCGCAGCCGCGCGCCGAGCGCGGGCGCGAGCATCGCGCCGGCGACGTTCAGCACGATGTAGGGCAGTGTCCACAGGCCGGCGCGCAGGGGGGAGAGCCCGACGGCCCACTGGAGGTACTGGGTGAAGAGGTAGAACATTCCGACGAGGCCGACCCCGACGAGCAGCAGGGTCGCCAGTGACGCGCCGACGCGCGGGTTGGTGAGCAGCGTGAGGTCGAAGAGGGGGTGGCGCAGC
Organism: Streptomyces sp. 4N509B; assembly: GCF_052245655.1. Taxonomy (NCBI): domain Bacteria; kingdom Bacillati; phylum Actinomycetota; class Actinomycetes; order Kitasatosporales; family Streptomycetaceae; genus Streptomyces; species Streptomyces sp. 4N509B. The sequence continues at coordinate 39,586 of NZ_JBQQBZ010000047.1, read as the reverse complement.
CGCCGTTGCCGGTGGACGAAGACGGCGAGGACGAGCACGCCGAGGGCGGCGACCGCCAGGTTCCGGCCGACCGCACCGGCCCCCGAGCCCTGCGACTCGTGGCCGGCCGCGAGCTCCTGTAGGCCGTAGACGACGCCGAGGACGCCGACGACGGAGAGCGCGACGCTCGGCAGGTCGAGCGGCGTCGTGACGCGTTCCGTGCGCTCGGGCAGGAGCCGTCGGCCGGCGAGCACGAGCAGCGCCGTCGGGGGCACGTTGATCAGGAAGACGGCGCCCCACCAGAAGTGCTCCAGCAGGAACCCGCCCACCACGGGGCCGAGGGCGCCTCCCACGGAGAAGGCGCTGAACATGATCGCGATCGCCAGGCGGCGCTGGCCCTCGTCGCGGAACATCACGCGCAGCAGGGAGAACAGCGACGGCATCAGGGTGGCGCCAGCCACGCCCAGCAGCGCCCGTGCCGCGATCAGCGTGGCGGGGTCGCGCGCGAGGGCGGCGACCACCGAGACCGCGCCGAAGGCGGCCGAGCCGACCAGCAGCAGGCGGCGGGGGCCGACGCGGTCCCCGAGGCGGCCCATCGTGACGAGGAACCCGGCGATGAGGAAGCCGTAGACGTGCGAGATCCACAGGGTCTGGGAGGCGCTGGGCTCCAGGTCGGCGCTGAGCGTGGGGAGCGCGAAGAACAGCACGGTCAGGTCGATGGAGAGGATCAGCATGGGCAGGACGAGCAGCGCCAGTCCCGCCCAGTCGCGTGCGGTGGCGCGCTCCGCGACCGTTGGCGCGGTGGCGTCCTGGGGAGGGGGAGGGTTCGTCTGCATGGCGGGGCCTCGTTCCCTGGGAGGGATGCGGGATGGCGATTCGTTCCGTGTCGTAACGTAACGTTTCTCGGGGTGGGGACGCAACGCCTCCGCCGCATGCGCTGCCGGAGGCGCGACCCGAGCTCGTGGTCGCCCCGTTGTGACGGAACGTCACGAAAGCGCCCGGTAGCCTGGTGGGCCATGGCGGAGGCACGCAACTCGGCGGCGAAGGGCACCACCGGTCGCCCACGTGACCAGCACATTGACGCGGCCGTGATCGCGGCGGCCCTGGAGACGCTCGACGAGCACGGCTACCAGGGCCTGTCCGTCGAGGAGGTGGCGCGACGCGCCGGCACCTCCCGTCCCGCCATCTACCGGCGCTGGTCCGGGCGGGCCCCCCTCGCCCTGGCTGCCATCGCCACGCGGCTGGACGTGCCCACCCCGCCCGACTCCGGGTGCACCCTGTGCGACATCGCCGAGAGCTTCAACGTCTTCCTCGCCGCCTACCGCACCATTCGGCCCGACGTGTTGAGCACGCTCCACGCCGACTGCGCCAGCGACGCCGAGCTCAGCGCCCGCTACCTGGAGACCGTCATCGAGCCGTCCCGCCGGGCCGTCGCCCACACCCTCGACCGCGCCATCGCCCGGGGCGACCTGCGCGCCGACGTCAACCGGCGGCTGCTCCTCGACATGGTGGGGTCCCTGGTGCACTACCGCGCCACGTTCGGCCGACGGCACCTGAGCGACGAGGAGGCCGCGCAGGCCGTCGAGGCCCTGCTCAGGGGGGCCGCCGTCGACTATCCGGCGCTCGTCGAACACAGCGAGGCGTTGGAGCGGCACCACGCCCATCCGTCCGGTGGCCCCGCACGCCACGGCGAGGTGTCCGCCACGGACCCGCCCGCGGCACACCGGACGGACGTGGGCTGACACGAGGGACGTGCGCTGAGCGCGTGGGCTCGGGGCGCCGCGCGCCGACCGGGGTCTACCTCGCCTGACGGACCTGCGTCCCCTCGGGGTTGTCGCCGGCCCCGGTCGATCCCTCGTCTTGCCCGGGGAGGGCCGCCTCCCGTCGCGGGGTGTCCGGCCGGAGGGCTTCCGGCCGGAGGGCTTCTGGCTGGAGGGCGTTCGGACGAGGAACGTCCGGACGAGGGGCGCCCCGTCGGAGGGCGGTCGCGTACGTCGAGGTGAAGCGGTCGTCGCCGAGGGCCGCGCGGGCGAGCGTGGTGGTGCGGTCCACGTCGCCGCGTTCGGCCGGGGGGAGCGGGGCGCCGGCGGACTGGCGGGTGGCGGCGGCGGTGGCCAGCAACGTCGTGGCCCGCTCGTGGCGACCGGCGGCGGCGTGGGCGGCGGCGAGGCCCTCCAGCGCCAGCGCCACGGCGCGCGGGTCGCCCAGCCGCCGGGCCTCGGCCAGCCCCTCCTCGTGCAGGGCCAGCGCGGCGTCCGCCTCGCCCCTGAGCTCCGCGACGAAGCCGAGTTCGGCCAGGACCAGCGTCAGACCGGGACCGTATCCCGTCGAGGTGAACCAGGTGCGTAGGCGCCGCAGCCGTTCCTCGGCGCCGTCCAGGTCGCCCGCGCGGCGGGCTCCGAGGGCGAGGCCGAGGTCGGCGGCGGCCTGGCCGGGACGGAAGTGGCGCTCGGTGGCGAGGTCCAACGCCCGCTGGTGGAACGCCTCCGCCCCGGCGTGGTCGCCCGTCAGCTGCGCGATCCGGCCCAGGCCGCACAGGCGGTGGACGGCGACGGCCGACAGGCCGAGGTCCTCGGCGATGGCGAGCCCCTCGCGGTGCAGCGCGGCCGCCCGCGCGTGGTCCCCGGCGATCTCGGCGAGGGAGGCGAGCGGGAAGACCGTCTGGGAGACGCCCCAGTCGTCGCCGAGTTCGCGGAAGAGGCGGGCGGCGCGTTCGCCCTGTTCGCGGGTGGCGGCGAGGTCGCCCCGGGCGAGGGCGTGCCGCGCCAGGACGCTGAGGGACGCCGCCTCGCCCCAGAGGTCGCCGAGGGCGCGGAAGCCGGCGAGGGCCTGGCCCGCGAGGTGTTCGCCGCTGGCGACGGTCGCGGTGCCGAGCTGGGCGTAGGCGAGGAACCACCGGGCCAGGGCGACGTCGGCCCTGTCAGCCCTGTCGCTCGTGGAGGGGAGGGCGAGGGTGGGAACGGGAGTGGGAGCGGGGGCGGGGGCGGAGGACTCGAGGAGGCGGATGCCGGCCTGCCAGGCGAGGGCCCGCGCGACGTCGGGCGTCGGGGCGGCGGCCGTGTCGGCCGTGGCGGCCGTGGCGGCTGCCAGGGCACGGCGGAACGACCGCCGCGCCTCCGCGAAGCGGCCGCGCAGCACCCAGTACCACGCCAGGCCGTTGACCAGCCGCAACGCGGCCTCCGGCGGGGTGGACGGACCGCCGGGGACAGGGCCGGGGTCGAGGGTGAGGTCGAGGGCGCGGCGAAGGTTGCCGCTCTCCGCGTCGAGCAGGGCCAGCCAACGTCGCTGCTCCCGCCCGCGCAGCGACGGCGTCGCGCGCTCCACCAGCCCGACGTGGTGGCGGACGAAACGGGCCCGGGTGTCGGCCTCCTCCCCCGCCTCGCGCAGGCGGGCGGCGCCGAACTCCCGCACCGACTCCAGCAGCCGGTACCGCGGCCCGTCCACCCGGTCCTCCAACATCACCAGCGACCGGTCGACGAGCCGCCCCAACAGGTCGAGCACCTCGCCCGCCACGACGGCCCCGCCCGCGCAGACCTCCTCGGCGGCCCGCAGCCCGCACCCGTCCACGAACGCCGACAGTCGCCGCAGCACCGCCCGTTCGGCCTCGCCCAGCAGCTCCCAGCTCCACGCGAGCGTCGCGTACAGGGTCCGCTGCCGCGCCGGGGCGTCGCGGTACCCCTGCGTCAGCACGCTGAAGCGGTCGTCGAGGCGGGCCAGCAGCCCGTGCAGGCCGAGCGTCCGCACGCGCGAGGCGGCCAGCTCCAGCGCGAGGGGCAGGCCGTCGAGGCGGCGGCAGATCCGCGCGACGGTCTCGGCGCTGGCGGGCGGCGTGGCGACGCCCGCGCGGGCGAGGAAGAGCGCGGCCGCGCTGGGCTCGTCCAGGGGCGGAACGGGGCTGATCAGCTCGCCGCCGATGCGCAACGGCTCGCGACTCGTCGCCAGCACCCGAAGCCCCGGCACGCCCCGCAGCAGCGCCTCGGCGACCTCGGCGACCGGTTCGACGAGCCGCTCGCAGTCGTCGAGGACGAGCAGCATCCGCCGGTCGCGCAGGAGGCCGGTCAGCCACGCCACGAGCCCCGGGGCGTCGTCGGTGCCGCCCTCCTCCCGGATCTCCAGTGCCTCGGTCACCGCGCACAGCACGGCCGCGACGCCGTCGGACGGGGCGTGGCCGGAGGAGGTGAGACCGGAGGGGGTGAGAGGGGTGAGAGCGGACGGCTCGACGCCGGAGAGGTCGACGAGCCAGACACCGTCGCGGGCCTCCCGCCCGTCCTGCTCGCGGAGCCGGCGCGCGGCCTCGACCGCGAGCCGGGACTTTCCCACGCCGCCGGGCCCGGTCAGCGTCACCAGCCGGCCGCGGCGCAGCAGGCCGCGCACCTCGGCGAGGGCGGCGTCCCGGCCGACCAGTCCTGTCAGCGGAGCCGGGAGGTTCGTCGGCGGTGCGGTCGGTGTGGCCGGTGTGGGGGGTGTGGCCGGGGCGGTCGGCGTGGTCGGGGCGGGGGTGCCGTCGTGCCGCAGGATCGTGTCGCGCAGCGCCGTCAGCTCCGGCGCCGGGTCGAGGCCCAACTCGGTGGCGAGGCGTCGTCGCACCTCGCCGTAGCTGCGCAGCGCCTCGGCCTGCCGTCCGGCGCGGTGGAGCGCCCGCATGTGGAGGGCGCGGAGGCGTTCGCGCAACGGGTGCGCGGCCACGTGCTCGGCCAGCTCACCGGCGAGGGCGCGGTGTTCGCCCAGCTCCAGCCGCGCCTCGAACAGGTCCTCCAGCGTGGTGAGGCGCTCCTCCTCCAGGCGCTCGACGGCCGAGCCGCGTGCGAAGACCCCGGTGGCCTCCTCCGCGAAGTCGGCGAACGCCGGCCCGCGCCACAGCGTGAGGGCTTCGGCCGCCAGCTCCGCCCGGCGGTCGGGCCCGGCGACGGCCCGCGCCCGCCGCGCCAGGGACACGAAGCGACCCGCGTCGACGTCCTGCCCCGGGTCGACGTCCAGCGCGTAGCCCGCCGGCCCGGAGACGACGCGGCTGCGCCCCGTCCCCGGCTCGGCCCGCTCCAGCGTGCGGCGGAGCTGGGAGACCCTGCCCTGGAGCGCGTTGGCGGGGTGGCGGGGCAGGCGCGTGCCCCAGAGGTGGTCGACGAGGCGGGTCGTGGAGACCGGGTGGCCGGGATGGAGGAGGAGGTGGGCCAGGAGCGCGCGAACCTTCAGCTCCGGGACGGGCACCGGCGTGCCGTCCGTCCCCCAGACGACGAGCGGGCCGAGGACCCCGAAGCGCATGCGGCCACCCTACGGCAGGGGCGACGCGCTGATCGGCGGTCCGGCGGTGGCCCGGGTGGGGTCCTACCCGTGGTGGTGCGGCACTGGTTCGCGGCGTCTCGGCAGTAGTTCGGCAGTGCTTCGGCAGCGAACCCACAGTCCCCGCCGTCACCGTCGCCGTATGGACACCACGCACGACACCATCGCGACACAGACGCCATCGCCAACGCCGCCCCCGACCCGGGTCCGGGTCCCGGTCACGGTCATCGGGCTGGGGAACCTCGGCCGTGCCCTCGCCCTCGCGCTCCTCGAACGCGGCCACCCCACGACGGTGTGGAACCGCACGCCCGCGAAGGCCGACCCGCTCGTCGCCCAGGGCGCGCGTCGAGCCGACAGCGTCGCCGAGGCGGTCACCGCCAGCGAACTCGTCATCGTCTGCGTCCTCGACCACGACGCCGCGCACGCCGCCGTGACCCGGGCCGTCGACGCGCGGCCGGACGCGTTCGCGGGCCGCGCCCTGGTCAACATCACCTCGGGGACGCCGGAGACCGCCCGTTCGATGGCCGACTGGGCCGCCGACCACGGCGCCGCCTACCTCGACGGAGCGGTCTACGCCGTCCCCCAGACCATCGGCACGCCCGAGGCGTTCGTGCTCTACAGCGGCTCCCGGGCGGTCTTCGACGCCCACCACGAGACGCTGGACGCCGCGCTGGGCGGGGGCGTGTTCGTCGGCGAGGACCCCACGCTCGCGTCGGTGCAGGACATGGCCGTGCTCAGCGCCATGTACGGGATGTTCGCCGGCTTCTTCCACGGCGTCGCGCTGGCCCGGACCGAGGGAGTCCCTGCGGCGGAGATCGCCCGCCCGATGGTCCGCTGGCTGGTCGAGGCGGCCCGGACGCTGCCCTCGTTCGCCGAGGAGATCGACGCGGGGGACTACGCGACGGAGACCTCCAGCCTGGACATCAACCGTTGGGGGCTGGACGCGATCCTGACCGCGAGCCGTGCGAGGGGAGTGGACGACCGGCTGCTGGCGCCGCTGCTCGACCTCTTCGAACGGCAGGTGGCCGAGGGCCACGGTGGCGCGAGCCTGACGCGGGCCATCGAGTCCTTCGCCTGACCGGCGGCGCCGGCACTGGCCACGGCCTGTGATCACACGACGGCCTGCCCCGCCGCGAGGCGGAGCAGGCCGGTCGGGGGATGTCGGTCGCGGCTACGGGTTCTCGAAGAGGTCCTGGGCGGTGGTGGCGGTCAGGGCGCGGTCGTACCAGACGTCGATCGTCGCCTCGTCGGCGCAGGCCATCACGCGCTCGCGCACCTCCGGGGGAACGTCGACGCCGCGCTTCTCCAGGATGCGGAGCACACCCTCGGCGTGGCCTGCGGCGCGGCCCTCAGCGCGGCCCTCAGCGCGGCCCTCAGCGCGGCCCTCGGCGTGGCCTGCGGCGTGGCCCTCGGCGTGGCCCTCGGCGAGGAAACGCCCGATGAGTTCGGAGTGGCGGAAGAGGGAGAGGTCGGTGCTCATCAGGTCCTTCCAGAGCGGAGCGGCGGGGGTCTTGTTCAGGCCGAGTTCCGCCAGGACGGCGTAGACAGTGGCCTGTTCCGGGTCAAGGGTCTCCAGCGCGGCGGACAGTGCCTTCAGTATCGCACCGACAGCCTCGTGGGAGCTGTGGGTGATGGCGGCCAGGGTGGCCAGCGGCACGTCCTTCGCGGCCATGGCGGGCTCGGTGATGACGGGCAGGGTGCCGGGGCCGAGGACGAGGGGGCGCAGGGTGAGCGTGGGCCAGTTCGGGAGACCGAGGGTGGCGGAGGTCCCGGCCCATTCCGCGGTGGCGCGGTCACGACAGACCACGAGGAGCACGACGGGAAGCTTGTACCGCGCGTGGAGATGGGCGACGTAGTAGGCCCAGCTCCACGACTTCTCGTCGTCCTTCCGGGTCTGGGCCTCGACGGCCAGTAGGTATCTCGTTCCCTCGGTGTCCTCGATTCTGAGCAGGGTGTCCACTCGACGTTCGACGGGCTTGGCCTCGGTGAGGTCGGTGGGCATGACGTCCACCGTCTCGGGGTCGGCGAAGTCGATGCCCCGTGCGCGGAAGGCGCGCGCGAAGATTCCGGGATCCTCCTGGAAGATGCGGTGCATCGCTTCATGGGCGGAGTTGACCATGGAAGGGAAGCTAGGCGGACGATCCGATGGTCGGCGGAGGTTTGCCGTGATCTTCACCCGTATGGGTGGTGTGAACGCCGGAGAGGCGTGAGGCGGCTGGCCGGGTCGTTGGTGCGGACGGGGGACGACGCGGCGTGTCGCGTCGTCCCTCCGTGGCGCGTTCCCGATCCGGAGAGCTGGAGAGACGTGGCGTACGCCTGCCCCTCGTGTGAGGCCGACAAGACCGTCGTCGTGCTGTTCGGGGAGGAGGGTTCCTTCCCGTATCCGTGTCTGCGGTGTGCGTGGGTGCCGCGGTGGCTGCCCGCCGCGGCGGTGCAGCGGGCGAACGCGCCGTGCCCGACGCGGGGGTGCGACGGCTCGGTGTGCGAGGTGTACGTGTACGACCGAGGCCGGGAGCTGCGGCAGGTGCGGCACGAGCCATGTGGGCAGTGCTACGGAGGCGGCGAGGCGAGGTCGCGGGGCGTGGCCTCCGGCTGGGTCTAGGCCTCGGCCGGGCGGCCGGGGGCCCGTGAGGATCCAGCGGGCAGGCCCTGGTGAGGGCCCTGGTCAGGGCCCCTGCGCCTGCTCTCGGCCTGGGCGCCCCGGGGTCAGCCGCGGGCCGTGCCGCGGACGTGCAGGCCGTCGAGGAGGCGCTGGGTGGCCTCGGCGATCTCGGTGACGGCCGCGTCGAACACCTCCTGGTTGTGCGCGGCGGGGGCGCGGAATCCGCTGATCTTCCTCACGTACTGGAGGGCGGCGGCGCGGACGTCCTCGTCGGTGGCCTCGGGCGTCATGGGCGGGCGGAGCGTCTTGATACTGCGGCACATGGGGCCAGTGTCGCACCCGCCTCTGACGGAGCCGGGGGACGTAAAAGTCCACACACTCACCGTCATCGTCCACAGCGCTCGTCCTAGCATCGCCGTGCGATGGGGTGGGTGCTGGCGCGGGACAGCACCTCGTTTCTCCGTTCTCCCCCACGAACCCCCACCAGCCCCCACGACCCGCGCTCCCCAACAGCGCTCACGCACGCCCCCACGCACCCCCACACAACCCCCCACACACCGGATGGAGACTTCCATGCCACCCATGCGCAGGACGAGCGCACGGCTGAAGCTGGGCGGCGCCGTCGCCGTGGTCACCGCCGCCGCGACCGTCGGCGGGCTCACCGCCTGGAGCGGCAACGCCGCGGAGGCGGAGCCGCAGACGCTCGCCGTCGGCTCGCCCGAGGGCTACGGCGCCGGCACCACCGGCGGCGCGGGCGGCGACGTCGTCCAGGTGTCGAGCGAGGACGCCCTCGTCTCGGCGCTGGAGACCGACGGCCCGCTCCAGATCGAGGTCACCGGCACCATCGCGCTGAGCGACGCGGTCGACGTGACGTCGGACAAGACGCTCATCGGCTCCGGCACCTCCGGCGTGATCTCCGGTGCCACGCTGAACGTCAGCGAGGCCGACAACGTCATCATCCAGAACCTCACGTTCCGGGACTCCGACGACGACGGCATCAACGTCGAGTACTCCACGAACGTCTGGATCGACCACAACGACGTCACCGGCGCCTCCGACGGCGGCATCGACATCAAGCGCGCCTCGGACAACATCACCGTGTCCTGGAACCACATGTACGACCAGGACAAGAACATGCTGCTGGGCCACGACGACGACAACGGCTCGGAGGACAGCGGCCGGCTGCACGTCAGCTACCACCACAACTGGTTCGACGGCACCAACCAGCGCAACCCGCGCGTCCGCTTCGGCAACCCGGTGCACGTGTACAACAACTACTACGACAGCGTCGGCAGCTACGGCGTGGCCTCCACGCAGGAGGCCGGCGTGCTCGTCGAGGGCAACTTCTTCGAGAACACCGAGGACCCCTTCCACCTCGGTGAGGGCGACTCCCCCGGCGGCTCGCTCGTCGCCCGCGACAACGAGTTCAGCAACTCCGGCGAGGGCGAGCAGGGCGGCTCGGTGAGCAACCCGAGCTACGGCTACGACCTCGACCCGGCGTCGGAGATCCCCGGCATCGTCACCGCGGGCGCGGGCGTCGGCACCATCTGACGCCCCCGCGACCGCCCACCAGGGGTCCCACCCCAGGCCCGCCCGGACAAGGCAACCAACACGGACTCGGCTCGACGACGTTCGACGGAGCTCGATGATGTTGGGTGGTGCCGACGGCCTTGTCCGGGCTTCGGCCTGTCGCTATCGTCCTCGCCACGTGACGCCACGCGTCAGGCGTTTCTTCGGGAGCGAGGCAGCCCCATGGCGGAACGCGGACCCGCCACGTCGCGGGCGCCGAGGCGGCCCACCGTCGGGCTGGTCACGGCCAACATTCACCTGGGCGTCGGCGCCACGCTGTGGGCCGGCGTGCTGGAGGCGGCGGAGCGCAACGACGTCGACCTCGTCTGTTTCCCCGGCGACCCGCTGCGGCCGGGCGGCGCACCCCGCAACGGGCTCTACGACCTCATCGACGCCGACCTCGCCGCGATCCCCACGGCGGCTCCCGCGGCGGGTCCCATGGCGGCTCCCGCGGCGGGTTCCACGGCGGCCCTCACGGCCGTCCCGACAACGGGCCTCGACGGCCGGGCCGGCCCCGGCGCCGCCGGCGGCGGCTGGCCGAGGCGGCTGGACGGCGCGATCTGCTGGACCTCGACGCTCGGCCCCGAGGCGGAGGCCGAACGGCTGCTCGCACGGCTGGCCGGGCTGCCCGTCGTCAGCCTCAACCGGACCCTCGGCGACCACCCCGACCACGAGACGCTGCTGCTGGACTCCTACTCCGGCATGCGCAAGGCCGTCAGCCACCTGGTGCGGGCGCACGGCCGGCGCCGCCTGGCCTGCCTGCGCGGCCCGCTCGCCAACCCCGTCTCCGTCAACCGCTACCGCGCCTACGCCGACGCCCTCGCCCACCACCACATCCACCACGACAGGTCCCTGGTCGCCGCCTCCGTGGACTTCGCCAACGGCGCCGGCGCCTCCGCCATGCGCGTGCTGGTGGACGTGCGGGGGCTGCGGCCGGGCACGGACTTCGACGCCGTCGTGGCCTGTAGCGACGTGCTCGCCGCCGACGCGTTGCGCTTCCTGGCGGGGCGCGGGGTGCGCGTGCCGGAGGACGTCGCCGTCATCAGCTTCAACGACTCGCAGGAGGCGCGGCTCGCCGATCCGCCGCTGACCTCCGTGGCCCTGCCGTTCGCCGAGCTCGGCGCGCTCGCGGTGGAGACGTTGCTCGCGCGGCTGCGCGGCGAGCCGCCGCCGACCCGCCGCGCCGTGCCGGGGACGCTCGTGACGCGCCGCTCGTGTGGCTGCCACTCGCCGCTCGTGACGCAGGGGGAGCCGGACGGCGGTGACGACGAGGGCGGCGGCACGGGCACCCGGACGGGCAGCCGGACGGGCGCCGACGCGGGCGCGGAGGACGCGGCCGGCGCGGCCGGCGCCGACGCGAGCGCGGCCGTCGGGGACGGGGTGGCCGGCGTGGCCGGCGGGACCGGCCGGTGGTCGGTGCGGCTGCCCGAGGCCAGCGACGCGCTCCTCGACGCGCTCCGCGCCGACCTCGCCGCCGGCCACGGCGTCGCCTTCCTCGGCCTCCTCGAACGGCACCTCGACGGCTGGATCCACACCGCCGAGGACGCCGCCGCCTGGGACCGCGCCCTGCTGCGCCTGCGCGCCGCCGGGAACGGCGACGCGCGCGCCGAACGGCTGCTGGGGCAGGCCAGGCTGCTGGTGGCCGACAAGGCCCGGCGGCTGCTGGAGTACGAGCGGTGGGCGCGCGAGCAGGAGGCACGCCGGCTCCGCGAACTCGGCACGGCCCTCACCACGGCCGTGGACACCGACGCGATACGCGCCGCGCTCGACCGCCACCTTCCCGGCCTCGGCGTCGCCGGCTACCGGCTGGTGCTGGGCGACGGGCTGACAGGCGAGCGAGGCGGGCGGAGCGGCCAGGGCGACGGTCCGACGGGCGAGCGGGACGCACGAGGCGGCCGGGAGGCGGGCGGGCGCGGCGGCGACATGAACGGCCGCGACAGGCACGGCGGCGACGAGGCCCCCGCCGCGCGGCGCACGACCGTGCTGGAGCCCCTGCACATCGGCGACGAACGCCTCGGCCACGTCGTCTTCGACGCCGGCCCGCGCGAGCGCGCCGCCCGCCAGGGCGCGCTCTACCGCGCCCTGGGTGACCAGATCTCCGCCGCGCTCAAGGGTGTGCGGCTCTTCACCGAGGTGCGCAGCGCCCGCGACGCCGCCGAGCGGGCCAGCCAGTTCAAGACCCGGCTGCTGGACAACGCCACCGACGAGCTGCGCACCCCCGTCGAGGCGATCCTGCGCTCCACCCGCGACCGCGACCCGGCGACCGCCGAGGAGGCCGGGCGCCTGCTGCGCCTCATCGACGACCTGCTGGACCTGACCCGTTCCGAGATCGACGCCCTCGACCTGAGCCTCCGGCTCCTCGACCCCCGCCCGCTCCTGGCCGGGACCTTCGCCGCCCAGGCCCGCCCCGGCTGGCGCCTGCGGCTGCCGCCGCGCCTGCCCGCCCTGCGCGCCGACGCGGCCCGTCTGCGGCAGATCACCGGCGGCCTGCTCACCGCCGCCACGGGCCCGGCCACCGCGCTGGCCGCCGACGCCGACGCCGACCGGCTCCACGTCCGCGTCACCAGCCCCGACCTGGTCATTCCCGCCGGGCCCCCGGGCGAGGAGGAACGGTTCTTCCAGCCCTTCGCCTCCGGTGAGCGCGGCAGCCGCCTCGTGCTGGCCATCGCCCGCCGCCTCGCCGTCCTCCACGGCGGCTCGGTCACCCTGCTGCGCGACCCCGCCCCCGGCTTCCACCTGGAGCTGCCGCTCCCCACGCCCGCCGAGCCGGCCGGCGGGCCGCCCGCGCCGCAGGCCCTGGCGTCGGGCCGGGGCACGGTGCTCCTCGCCGCCGGCGGGCACACCCCCGAGGAGGTCAACGCCCTCGCGATCCGCCACGGCCTGACCGTCCGCCACCTCCACCCCGACGACGACGTCGCGACGCTGACCAGCGGCGCGGGGCCCGCCGCCGTCGTCTGGCAGACCGAACGCGCCACCCCGCAGGAGTGGGCCACGCTGCGCCGCCTCCACGACCACCCGGCGCTGCGCCACACCCCGTTCCTCCTCTACGGCCCCGTGCCGGGCGAGGAGCCGCGCGACCTCGGGCAGGCGCTGCACGCCTCCCGCCCCTCCGGCCTCGCCGAGCCCGCCGTCATCGCCGACGGCTCGGCGGCCTCGCGCGAGCGCCTGCGGGCGCTGCTCACCGGCGTGCTGCCCGGCCGCCCGGTGCGGGCCGCGGCCGACGGCACCGCCGCCTGCGCGCTGTTCGAGGAGGAGGACCCCGGGCTGCTGATCGTCGACCGGGCCCTCGCCGACATGGACGGCTTCGAGCTGGTCGAGCGGCTCAGCGAGGCCACGGGCCAGCCGGGCGTGGGCTCCGTGCCGGTGCTGATGCTCAGCGCCAGCGGCTTCACCGAGCAGGACGCGCGGCGCGCCGAGCGCCACCCGGCGCTCGTGCTGCTCGGCCGCGACGTGCTCACCGACGAGGAGACCGCGCGGCTGCTGACCCGGATGCTGGAACGCGCCCGCACCGACCCGGTGGCGCAGCGCGGCCACGCCCCCGTCCGGCACGCGCTGGCCTACCTGGAGCAGCACTACCGGCACCGGTTCTCGCGCTGGCAGGTGGCGCAGGTCGCCGGGGTCAGCGAGGACCACCTCGGGCGGCTCTTCCACCGCGAGCTCGGGGTGACGCTGTGGGAGTACCTGACGCGGCTGCGGATCCGACGGGCGAAGGAGCGGCTCCAGCGCAGCGACGACAGCGTGCAGGCGGTCGCCCGCGCGGTCGGCTTCCACGACCGCGCGTACTTCAGCCGCGTCTTCCGCAAGGTCACCGGGATCGCGCCCCACGCCTTCCGCGACGCGTCCTGACGCGTCCTGACGGGCCCGACACGACACCCGGTGGCGCGTGTCGCGGGCGTGTCGCAGGCGTGGCGGCGCGCCGGGCGTGACGGACGATCGGGCCATGACCCAGCTGACACAGCACCAGGGGATCGGCTACGCGGTGTGGGCGGCGCTGTTCGGCGCGCTGTTCGTGTGGGAGGGGGTCGGGCTCGTCCGTTCCGACGACGGCTATCCGACGCTCAGCGACGCCGTGGACGCGGTGATGCGCTACCCGGTGGCGCGGTGGGCCCTCTTCGCGCTGTGGCTGTGGTGGGGGTGGCACACCTTCGTGCGCGGCTGGCACTTCCTGCTGCGCGGCCCCGTCGAGTAGCGGCGAGAGGGAGAGCGGGAGAGCGGGAGGGCACGGCGGCGTGGACGTCGTCACGATCGTGGCCGTCATGGGCGCCGGGTACGCGCTGCTCATGGCGCTGCTGGCGTTCGGCCTGCGGGCGGGAGCGGCGGGGGCGGCGGGCCGGACAACGGGCGCGGCCGGCCGGCGGGCGCCCCGCCGGGTCCCCGCCGGGCGGTGGCGGCGTGGCTGGCCCGGCCTGGTCCGTCAGGTGGCGGGCACGGTGGTGGGCGGCTGGCTGCTGCTGGTCGCGGTGGTCGTCGGGTACTACCACGGCGTCGCCGGGCTCGGTGGCGGCTTCCTGGGGGAGGCGTTCACCGGCCTGACGTGGCTGCTCTGCCTCGTGCTGCCGCCGCTGTTCGCCGCCTCCTGGCTGGAGGACCGGCTGCGCCGTCGGCGCGGCCGGCGTGGGAAACCCGGGCGGGGGGACGGCATCGGGGGAAAACGGGTGGGAGGGCCCGACGGGCGGGCGTTACGGTGATCCGCATGGAGAAACCGCTGGCACCCGAGGCGGCGGACTGGCTGCGGATCAACCAGGAGAACTGGGACGACCGGACGCGGGTCCACGCGGCGAGCGAGTTCTACGACCTGCCGGGCTTCCGGGCCGGCGCCTCGACGCTGCGGTCCTTCGAGCCCGACGAGATCGGCGAGGTCGACGGGCGGAGCCTGCTCCACCTCCAGTGCCACATGGGCCTGGACACCCTCTCCTGGGCCCGGCGCGGCGCGCACGTCACCGGCGTGGACTTCTCGGGCGCCGCGATCGACACCGCCCGCGCCCTGGCCGCCGACGTCGGGCTGGCGGACCGGGCCCGTTTCGTCGTCTCCGACGTGTACGGGGCGGCCGAGGCGCTGGGCGGGGAGCGGTTCGACATCGTCTACACCGGGGTGGGCGCCCTGTGCTGGCTGCCGGACCTCACCCGGTGGGCCCGGGTGGTGGCCTCCCTGCTGCGGGAGGGCGGGGCCCTGTACCTGGTGGAGTTCCACCCGGTGGTGGAGATCCTCGACGGGGAGACGGGCCGGCACGTCGTGCGCGACTACTTCTCGGCCGAGGCGAGCGTGGAGGACCTCCCGTACACCTACGTCGACGGGCCGCCGCTGACGAAGACGGTGTCGGTGGAGTTCCCGCACACGCTGGGCGAGGTGATCGGCTCGATCGCCGAGGCCGGGCTGCGGATCGAGTTCTTCCGCGAGCGGGACTTCTCGCTGTTCGGGCAGTTCGCGACGCTGCGCGAGAGCGGGGGCGTCTTCCGGTTCCCGCCGGGCCAGCCGAGGGTTCCGCTGCTGTACTCGCTGCGCGCCAGCCGCTGACCGCCGCCCCACGCACGCCACGCGCCACGCACGCCACGGGGCTCAGGGGCTCACGGCGTGGGTATGAGCGCGGCGAACTCCTCGGGCGCGAGGGAGGACGGCTCGCGGCCCTGGCGGGCGAAGTCGTTGGCCGCGTGTTGGAGCGCCTCGTTGACCGGCGTCGGCACCCCGTGGCGGCGGCCGAGCAGCACGATCTCGCCGTTGAGGTAGTCCGCCTCGATCGATCCGCTGCCGCGCCGCAGGCTCTGCCACGACGAGCCGCCCCCCGCGCCCGTGCCGAGCTCGCCCAGCGGCTGGATCTCCATCCGCCGTCCGCGCAGCGCGGCCTGCTCCGCCTCGCCGGTGTGGGCGATGCCGGCGGCGGCGAGCACCGCCTCGCCCTCGGCGCGGGCCCGTCGCACGAGCTCGGGGTTCGGCCCGGTGACGGCCTCCACGGCGTTGGCGAGGTTCAGCAGCAGCTTGGCGTACTTCCACCGCATGACGTCGGGCACGACGGGCGCCATGAAGTGGGACGCCTCCAGGTCGGCCGCGATCGGCCGCAGGACGGCCTCGTCCGCCGGGTCGAGGCGGTCGGACCCATCAGACCGTGCAGGCCGTTCGGGGTAGGGGCCGAGGTGGAGCATGCCGGTGAGCGGGGCGCAGGGCGCGGTGATCTCGCCCGGCCGCAGGTGCTCCGAGGGCAGCCAGACGCACACCCCGTAGACGCGGGAGAAGCGGCGCAGCGCCAGCCGTTCGCCGGCCACGCCGTTCTGCGCGCACAGCAGCGGCAGGCCGCCGGCCTCCCGCGCGTAGGGCGCCCACGCGTCGAGCGCGTCGACCGCGTGTTGCAGCTTCACCGCGAGCACCAGCACGTCGCCCGGTCTGGGCGCCGCCTCCTCGGGGCCGGCCGCCGTCGGCACCCGCAGCGTGCGCGTACCGTCGGGGGTCCGCAGGGTGAGGCCCCGCTCGCGCAGCGCCGCGAGGTGCGCGCCGCGCGCCACGAGCACCACCTCGTGACCGCTCTCGAACAACCGTCCGCCGATCGTGCCGCCCACGGCGCCCGCGCCGATGATGATGTACCGCATCGGCCAATTATCTGGGGGAGGGGGCGAGACGTGATCAGTGCGTGGGTGTGATGTGTAACGTACGGGTCCCTGCGCCGATGTTCTTCGCAACACCACGCCTGCGGGGGTTTGATGAGCGAGGATCTCTACGGACAGCGGGAGTTACTTGAGGGGCTCGTGCCCCAGTTCGTCGGCCTGCCCCTCCGGCGCGCGGCCCTGTGGGAGCAGCGGACCAAGCCGGCGTTCGGCGGCTGCGGCCCCGTGGTCTGCGTCAGCGGCGGCCGGGCCAGCGGAAAGACCGCCCTGCTCACCGCCCTCTTCGACGCCTACAACGGCCGGCTGCCGCTCGCCCGCGCGGACCTGGCGGCGCCCGACCTCGGCGACCGGAAGCTCGCCGGGCAGAACCTCGCCCCGACGCGGACCGCCTCCCCTCTCACCCACCTGCTCTACCTCCTGCGGTACAACCTCGGCCTGCGGACCCGCGGCGGCGGCCTCACCTTCCCGCGCCTCTCCCTCGGCCTGCTCGTCGCCACCGCCTGGGTGCCCGACGAGGACGGCGGCGGCCGGGGCGTCGCGCCGGCCGGGCTGCTCCAGGCCCAGCGGGAGCTGTACGCGTTCATCATGGCGGCGCAGGCCAACGCCCGCCGCCGCAGGGAGCTGCTGGAGGCGTGGCTGACCGCCGTCGCGGTCAACCTCGCGGCCGTCGTCCCCGGGCTGGACGTCCTCGTCCAGCCCACGCTGGAGACGGCCAGGAAGCAGCTGCTGGCCCTCCGCGCCCGCGGCCCGGTGCGCTGGTGGCGCGAGCAGCTGCCGGGCCAGGGTGACGGGGTCGACCGGCTCGTCGGCCTGGCCGTCGACTTCCAGACGATGGGGGCGCGGCGCCGCGAGGCCGAGGAACACCTGGTGGCCGCGTTCCTCGACGACATCGACGAGCACTACGGCGCGGTCCAGGCGGGCAGCAGGACCGCGCTGCCGCTGGTCCTGCTCGACAACGTCCACGCCGAGACCGGGCCACGCCTCCTCGACCTCCTGAAGAACCGTTTCGTCGCCTCGGGCGAGGACGGCGCGAACCCCGTCCACCCGGTGATCGTCGCCACCGAACTCGGCGACTCCACCGCCGGCCGCACCTTCGAGGAGGCCCGCGGCGACAAACCGTGGCGCCGCGCCACCGACGGCTGGATCCTCCGCCTCGGCATGAACGAGGTGCGCGACAACGGCATCCGCCACATGCTCCGCGACCGCCTCGGCGTCGCGCCCTACCCCGACGGCCTGGAACGCGTCATCGACCGGCTCAGCGGCGGGCGCGCCGGCTGCGCCCGCGTCCTGATGGAGGCGGCGGTGGCCCGACTCAGATCCGGCGCCACCCCCGAGCCCCTCTCCGGCGCGCGGCTGCTGACCCTCCCCTGCGCCGACGGCCCCGAGCCCGTCGCCGACCGCCTCCTCGACCTGCTGCTCCCCGGCCAGCTGCGCGTGCGCCTGGCCGACATGGCCCTGGTCGCCGTCGCCCTCGACGAGGCCGAGGCGCTGCGGCTGCTGCGCCGGCACGGCTCGCCCAGGCCGCAGACCGACACCGACGCCGAGCGCCGGCTCGGCAACGTCGCCGCCGAGTTGCGGGGCCGGCACTGGCGGCGCGACCCCTGGCCCGAGCCGGCCGCCCCCCTCGTCACCGACCGGGCGCTGCGCGCGCTGCTGCTGCGACGGCTCGCCGACCCACGGGCCGCCCACGCCGTGCTCGCCGAACGGTCGGCGGAAGCACCGGGGGACCCGCCGCGCGTCGCCCGCCTCCACCACGCCCTCGCCCTCGGCCACACGGAGACCGTCGCCGCCGGCCTGCACGAGCTCCTCACCCACCTCACGCCGTCCGACTGGCTGACGAGCGTGAACCTGGTCTGCGCCGCGCCACGGCACGACGAGGACCTCGGCGCGCCGCCCGACGCCTCGACGACGGACCGGGCGCTGCTGTGGATCGAACGGCTGGTCCGCGCCGTGTGGCGGCTGTCCGACCCGCTGGCCCTCACCCCCGCCGAGGACGACGTCACCGACGTCGGGGACGCCCTGCGGGAGCTGCGCACCCAGCCGGGTGCCGACCCCGACGGCGTCCTCCGGCGGGCCGAGACCGCATGGCCCGAGGCGCTGAGGGCCGGAACCCAGGCGCCCGAGCTGCCGATACCGACACCGGGCCCGACACCGGACCCGACACCGGGAGGGACACACCGATGAAAGGCTTCTTACGACGCCTGTGGGCGAGCGTGTGGCCGCCGCCGGGCGGGCCGCTCCAGTGGACGGTCGTCGGCGCGCTCCTGGCGGGGCTGTTGGCCTACGGCGTGGTCGTCGTCATCGACAGGAGCCGGCCCGACACCTCCTGCGGCCCCGGCGTCGAGCGGCACGGCCCGCACGAGGAGTGCGTCGGCGTCACCGACGGCTCGTACGTCTTCGCGCCCTACCTGGCGGAGATCTCCGCCCGCATCGCCCGCGAGAACGACGACGTCGTCCGCCAGTCCGAGCGCGCCAACGACCCGGTCCCATACGTGACCGTCGCCTTCATCCTGCCGCTGACCTCGGACGACCCGATCGAGCAGGGCCACATGCGGCGGGAGGTGCAGGGCGCGCACCTCGCGCAGCTCCACGCCAACGAGCAGGAGGAACGGCCCGCCATCCGGCTGGTGCTGGCCAACGCCGGCCGCGCCAGCGAACAGTGGCGGCCCGCCGCCGAGCGGCTCGCCGAGATGGCCCGCTCGCCGGAGGAGCGGCTGCGCGTGGTCACCGGCTTCGACGTCAGCACCGGCAACACCGAGGCCGCCATCCGCTACCTCACCAACCAGGCGAACCTGCCGATGGTGGTCGGCCCGCTCACCGCCGACGACCTGGCCAACGGCCCGGACACGCCGGACGCCTACCCCGGCCTGGTGAAGGTGGTGCCGGACAACAGCGACCAGGCCGAGGCGCTGGCCTCCCTCTACGAGGACATCGCGCCCGAGCGCACCCTGCTCGTCGAGGACCTGCGGCAGAACGACAACTACATCCGGTCCCTCAGCGAGGTCTTCCGGGAGCACACCAGCGGCAGCCCGCACATCCCCCAGCCGTTCCGCTCGCCGGACGACATCAACGACGAGGCCAACCTCGCCAACGACTTCCGGCAGATGATCAACACCGTCTGCGACATGGACGGCGTCGACACGATCTACTTCGCGGGCCGCAACGTCCAGCTCCGGATGTTCGTCAACGCCCTCGGCCAGCGCGGCTGCGACGAGAAGGACTACACGGTCGTCACCATCTCCGGGGCCTCCACCCTCATCACCGACGAGCAGCTCGACTGGTCGGCGCTGGAGGGCGGCATCACCGTCCGGTACACCACGGTGACCCACCCCGACGCGTGGACCACCGGCAGCCCGCCGGCCACCGGAGGATCCGCCGCGGACTTCCACGAGCTGACCGAGGTGATCGAGGAGGCCGGGATGGAGCGGGAGGTGCGCCTGGACGACTCGCGCGCCATCGTCATGTACGACGCCGTGAGGACCGCGATCCAGGGGGTGCGCAACGCCGCGGGGAGCAACAACGTCATCCCGTCCCTCGACGACGTGGAGAACGCCTGGCTGCGCCTGCACGGGAGGGACCACCGCGTCGAGGGCGCGGGCGGCTGGATCTGCCTGGACCGCTACGGCACCCCCCACAACAAGGCCGTGGCCGTGGTCGAGTTGGACCCGGAGACGCAGAGCATCCGGTTCGTCGACCTGGCCTGGCCGGAGGGCACCGCACCCGACGAGGACTGCATTCCCGACGTGCAGGAGTGACACGCGCGGGAACGGCTGCCGGCCGACGGTCGACGGCTGGTGGCCGACGGCCGGCAGCGCGGCGGGGGTGGCGCCACGATCCGCGACGCCACCCCCGGCTCACCGTTCAGCGGCCGGCCGTCACCGCCCGCGGTGCTCGCTCACCAGTAGACGATGACCTTGTCGCCCTCGTTCACCTCGTCGAAGAGGGCGGCGACCGCGCCCTCGTCCCGGACGTTCACACAGCCGTGGGAGGCGCCGTTGTACCCGTTGGCCGCGAAGTCCGCCGAGTAGTGGACGGCCTGGCCGCCGTCGAAGAACATCGCGTACGGCATCGGCGTGTCGTAGAGCGTCGAGTGGTGGTCGCGGGACTTCCAGTACACCTCGAACTCGCCCTCGCGGGTGGGGGTGTCCGCGGCGCCGAAGCGGACGTCCATCGTCGCCTGGACCTCTCCGTCGATCACCCAGGACAGCGAGTTCGACGTCTTCGATATGCACAGCACCCGGCCCGTGAGGCAGCGCTCGTCGAGCACCTGGGCGGGCTCGGCCTCCGGCACGTCCAGCGGCGGGAACATCTCGTCCTGGGTGGGCGTCTCGGTCTGGCTGGTCAGCGCCGACCACGTGTCCTCGTAGACCGTGCCGGTGTCCTCCAGGCCCGCCGCCTGCTGGAACGCGCTGACGGCGGCGGCGGTGACCTCGCCGTAGTACCCGGTGGGGTTCTGCGTGAAGTGGTCCAGCTGGGCGAGCCGGGCCTGCAACTCGCGCACCTGGTCCGAGCTCTCGCCGTAGTCCAACACCGGCTGCGGCGGGAACATCTCCTCCTGGGTGGGCGTCTCGGTCTGCCCGGTCAGCGCGTCCCACGTCGACGTGGAGACCTCGCCCGAGACCTCCAGACCCTCCGCCCGCTGGAACTCCGAGACCGAGCCGAACGTGACGTCCCCGAAGAAGCCGGTGGGCTGGGCGGCGAAGAAGCCGAGCTGGGCCAGGCGCGCCTGGAGCTCGCGGACCTCGTCGGAGGTGTCGCCCCGCTGGAAGAGAACCTCGTCGACGGGCTCGGTCTCGGCTCCGCCGTCCGGCTGGGCGCCCTCGCCGTCGTCGCCGCGCGGGCCCTCCGTCTGCTCGGTGCCGCCGGTCTGCTCGCCGCTGGGCTCGGTGCCCTCCGCGGTGCACCCGGCCACCAGCACGGCGACGGCCACGGCCCCCGCCACGGCCATCCCGCGAACCCCGCGGCTCTCGCGACCTCCACGGGTCACGCGGCTCATGCGGCTCATGCGGCTCATGCGAAGAGCGGTACGCATTGATCCCCCTGATTTCCTGACACGACACGACGGCACCGGGGAAAACACTTCCCATCGGACCTCACCCCTTAGACCCCCCGAACCCCGGCGATCGTTGCCCTCGCGGCATAACGAAGCCGCCACGATCGCGCAACGGGGCCGTGCCGTGACTCAGCGCAGCAGCGCGCGTACCGTTTCGACCGTGTCGACCTCGGAGGGCGCCTTGTCCTCCCGGTACCGCACCACCCGCGCGAACCGCAGCGTCACGCCCTCCGGATACCGCGTGGAGCGCTGCACGCCGTCGAAGGCGATCTCCACGACGAGTTCGGGGCGCACCCGCACGCCCCACCGCCCGCCGCCGCCCTCCCCCTCGTTCCCCTCGTCCCCCTCGTCGACGGCGAGATCGAGCAGCCGCTCCGTCTGCCACTCCAGCACGGCGTCCGTGAGCCCCTTGAACGTCTTCCCGAGCATCGCGAACGAGCCGTCGGCCCGCCGCGCCCCCAGGTGCAGGTTGGAGAGCCTGCCCGCGCGCCGCCCGTGGCCCCACTCGGCCGCCAGCACCACGAGGTCCAGCGTGTGGACCGGCTTGACCTTCAGCCACGTGCCCCCGCGCCGCCCCACCCCGTACGGCGCGGCCAGGGCCTTCACCATCACGCCCTCGTGCCCGCGCGCCAGCGCCGCCTCCGCGAACTCCCGCGCCGCCGCCCGCGCGCCCGCGTCCGTGGGATCGTCGACGACCACGCGCCGCACCCGCCGCTCGGCCGGCACCAGCCGCGCCAGCTCCGCGTGGCGCTCCTCGGCCGGCAGCTCCAGCAGCTCGCGGTCGCCGACCGCCAACAGGTCGAAGAAGACGGGGAAGAGCGGCAGCACCCCCGCCGAGCCGCCGGCGCCGCCCTCCGGCCCCTCGCCCGCGCCCGCCTCGTCGAGCAGGGTCCCGACCCGGCCGGCCGTCTCCTGGAACGGCCGCGGGCGCCCGTCCTCGTCGAGGGCGATGACCTCCCCGTCCAGCACCGCCCGCGCCGCGCCCAGCTCCATCGCCGCCGCCCGCACCTCCGGAAGCCGGCCCGTGATCTCGTCCAGCGTCCGCGTGTAGATCCGCACGTCCTCCCCCTCCCGGTGGACCTGCACGCGGATGCCGTCCAGCTTCTCCTCCACCACCACCGCGCCCGGCGCCAGACGGTCGAGGGCCTCGTCGAGGCTCTTCGCGCTCTGCGCCAGCATCGGCCGCACCGGCCGCCCCACCTCAAGCCGGAACGCGCCCAGGGCCGACGCCACCGACGCCACCGACGCCGCCCCGGTCGCCCCCGCCGTCCCCGCCGCCGCCTCCCGCTCGTACGCCGCCAGCACCGCCCGCGCCACCGCCCCGAGCGAGCCGCCGAGCATCACCGCCCGCCGCACCTCTTCGGGGTCGGCCCCCACGGCCGCCGCCAGCCCCTCCACGGCCAGCGCGTCCAGCGCCCCCTGCCGCAACTCCCCGCTGACCAGCCGGGCGAGGAAGTCCCGTTCCTCCGCCGTCGCCGCCGCGAACAGCTCGCCCATCAGCCGCCGCCGGGTGGCGCCCGAGCCGGCGCCCCTGACCGCGGCGACCCGTTCCAGCGCCGCGTCGACCCCGAGGACCGTCAGCTCTGGTCGCGTGGGCGCGGGACCGCGCGCCTCCACCTCCGCCATCACGTCGCGCAACGCCGCCCACCCGACGCCCAGGCGCCGCTGCGGCAGCCGCCCGGAGAGGTAGGTGATCACCACCGGCGCCTCCTCGGGCCCGGCGTCGGCGAAGAGCCGCGCGAGCGCGGCGGTCTTGTGGGAGAGGGCGCGGCTGGCGGCCACCTCCCGCGAGGTCTGCGCGAGCTCGGCCAGCAGCATGGGCCCATGATCCGGCGCGACGGGCGCCGGCGCACGTCGGGACGCGGCCGGCGTGTGGTGGCGCTTGCTCGGCGCCGCTGGTCAGGACGCGATCTGGGCGGCCACCGCGTCGGAGAAGGTGGTCATCCGCGCGTAGACGCCCGGGTAGCCCTCGCGGGCGCAGCCGTTGCCCCACGAGGTGATGCCGGCCAGCCGCCCGCCGATGACCAGCGGCCCGCCGCTGTCACCCTGGCAGGTGTCGACGCCGCCCTCGGGCACGCCGGCGCAGACCATCGACGTGGCGTGGTACCGCACCGGGTAGGAGTCCTTGCAGTCCACGTCCGAGACCACCGGGACGCGGGCGGTGCGCAGCCGGTTGGAGGACCAGCCGCCCTCGCTCGTGGTGCCCCAGCCGAGGATGCGGCTGATCCGGCCCTCCTCGTACAGGTGCGTGTCGGTCGACGAGGCGATCGGCAGCGCGTCGTACGGCATGGGCTTGAGCAGCGTGAGGACGGCGACGTCGTTGCGCAGCCGGTCCGGGTTCCAGTTCGGGTGGACCCAGACGTCGGTCACGCGGCGCACGGTCCCGTCGGTTCCGTCGAGGTAGGTGCGTCCGCCGATGGCGCGTATCTCGCCGGGGTCGCTGACCCAGTCCACGCAGTGGGCGGCGGTGACGATCTTGTTCGGCGCCACGAGCGTGCCGCCGCAGAACTGGTACCGGTCGGCGTCCGTGATCTGCATGACGTACGGGTACCGGTCGGTGGTGGTGATCGTGCCACCCACGATGCGGGTGGACGCCTCGTCGGCCTGGGCGGCGGGCGCGGCGGTCAGCACCCCGGCGGCGGCGATGGCGGCGGCGGCCAGGGCGAGGACCGCCCTGGCACGGCGACGGAACCGGTTGGGCATGCGTCTCCTTCGTTCATGGCCAGCAATGTGGCGCACACACCATACTCACGTGATGGTCACGTGGTATCTGGAGACGCAGGGGGATTGGCGGCGGTTCTCCGGAAACGGGCCCAGTTCGGTCCGATCGCCGATCTGAGCCCGTTCCGTGATGTGACGTCAGTTCGTCGCCGTACCGGCGGCGTTGGGCGCCGCGAGCCCGAGCTGCGCGGCGACGTCGTCGGCGTACGTCGTCAGCCGGGTGTAGACGCCGGGGTTCCCCGGCCGGGCGCAGCCGTTGCCCCAGGACACGACGCCGGCCAGCACGCCGTCGATCACGAAGGGCCCGCCGCTGTCGCCCTGGCAGGTGTCGACGCCGCCCTCCGGCAGCCCGGCGCAGACGTGCGCCTCGGGGATGAACCAGCTGCCGTACGCGTCCTCGCAGTCCGCGTCCGACACGAGCGGGACCTCGGCGGTCAGCAGCTGGTCGGAGGACTGGCCCTGCTCGCTGGTGTAGCCCCAGCCGAGGAGGCGGGTGGGGCTGCCCTCTCCGTAGATGTCGGTGTCGTCCGACGAGACGACCGGCAGCGTCGCGTAGGGCAGTTCCTCGGCGAGGGTGATCACCGCGACGTCGGCGGTGATCTCGTTGGCGTCGTAGTCGGGGTGGATCCACACGTCACTCGCCTCGGCGACGGTGCCGTCGCTGCCCGCCAGGTAGGTGCGGCCCGCCACGACGAGGATGTCCTCCTCGGTGGTCCAGTCGACGCAGTGGGCGGCGGTGACGACCTTCGTCGGCGTCACGAGCGTGCCGCCGCAGAACTGGTTCTCCGCCGCATCCGTGACCTGCACGACGTACGGGTACTCCTCGGTCGTGGTGGGGGTCCCGCCGACTATGCGTGTCGACGGCTCGGCGCCGGCGGTCGCCGGGGCGACCAACGCCCCGCCACCGGCGATCGCCACGGCGGCCAGGGCCACGGCCGCACGGCGAACGGCGCTGCGCTTGAACAGCATGCTTCTCCTCGGGAGTGGGGGTGATGGGGGGGACGTGGGGGGTGGGGGAGCGCGCGACGACGTGGGGTGCCGTGCGCGGTGGGGCGGTGCCGCGTGGTGGGACCGGTGGTGCGTGGTGCGTGTACGCGGCAACTCCCTTGACTGTACGCGCGGTTGGGTCTCATGTCATGAACGCGATGCTTGTCTGACGTGTCCGTACACGCGGGTACACGGCCGGGTGCACGATGGGGCACGGCCAGGTGCACGGCCGGCACGCGGGCGGTGCACGGGCGGGCACCGTGATCCACCGCGATCCGGGCACTACGATCCGGCCGTGGCCGTCTTCCTCGTCGAACAGGAGTCCGCGCTGCCCGCCGCCGAGGCGTGGCGGCGCCTGACGGACTGGCGGCGGCACAGCGCGCACGCGCCGTTGACCCGGCTCAGCGTCCGGCCGCCAGGGCCGACCGGGCTGGGCACGGTGGTCGTGGCGCGCACGGGGATGGGGCGTCTCGGCTTCGACGACCCGATGGAGGTCGTCGCCTGGTCACCGCCGCCCGACGACGGTGGGGGCGGGGTGGGCTTCTGCCGCATGGAGAAACGCGGCCGGGTCATCACCGGCTGGGCCGAGATCGAGGTCCACCCGGGGCGGGGGCCTGGTTCGGGCGAGGGCTCCCGCGTGCTGTGGCGCGAGGAGGCCCACCTGCGCGGCACACCGCGCCTCCTCGACGCCCCGGCCACCTGGTGCGCACGCCAGGCGTTCACCCGCCTGGTCCGCGCCCTGCTGCGCTAGCCCTTGGCCCTGCCGGTCGACTCTCAGGCGCGGACGAGCAGGAGCAGCTCGTTGGGCGCGAGAACCCCGTCCGCCCGCTCCTGAAGGGCAATCAGCCCCAGCAACGCGCCTACCAGCGGTTCGGCGCCCTCATGACCGGACTCGCGCAGCAGCGTGATCGCGGCGAGAAGACCGATGCGCGCACAGGCCAGGTGCGTCGGGTCGACGGGCGACGTCCTCCCCAGGAACGGCGTGATCAGCTCGTGGACGCGGTCCACCAGGAAGCGCGCGTCGACCAGTCGGGGGTCGACGTGAGCGCCGTTGAGCTGGCTGCCGAGGAGATCGCGGACTCGTCGAATCGGAACGAGAGGACTCTCCGAGGGGAGAGCGGCGGGCTGAGGCGCCTCGGAGACGATCCGTGAGAGGGAGGCGTCGAAGTCCGTGAGCAGACCCTTCCGTCCACGAATCGAGGGTCTCCACCTGGTGAGGAGCAGACGGAAGCCAACGACAGCGATCGACAGCGGCTCTGCGTCAGCTTCTGGGGCGAGGTCGAGGGCGAGGCCGAAGGCACGGTCGCGGTCGAGGGCGTAGTCGAGGGCGTGGTCGAGGTTGAGGTTGAGGGCGTGGTCGAGGTCGTGAGTGAGGGCGCGGGCGTGGTCGTGGCCTTGGGCGAGGTCGAGGGCGAGGGCGAGGTCGAAAGCGTGGGCGTGGTCGAGGGCGAGGGCATGGGCGAGGGCGAGGTCGAGGCTGTGGTCGTGGTCGAGGAAGCGGTCGAGGAAACGGTCGAGGTCGAGGACGCGGTCGAGGTTGAGGTCGTGCGCGTGGTCGAGGTCGTGGGTGAGGGCGCGGGCGAGGGCGTGGGCGTGGGTGAGGGCGGGCGTGAGGGCGTGGGCGAGAGTCCGGGCGAGGTCGTGGGCGTGGTCGAGGGCGTGGGTGAGGGCGCGGGCGAAGGTGAGGGCGAGGGTGAGGTCGTTGGTACGGGCGAGGGCGTGGGCGAGAGTCCGGGCGAGAGCGAGAACGAGGGCGAGTTCGAGTGGGCGGAGCTCGGGGTTGGTCGCGAACTCCGGGGCACGGTGGAGGGCCACGGAGAAGACGCTCCAGTACTTCACCGCTCGTTCCAGGTCGGGGCGGTCCATGAGGGCCAGGCGCAGGTACGGGGTGGCCCGAGACCGGTCGTCCACGAGGCGTCGACTCAGCCCGGAGGGATCGGGCGTGTAGGGCCAGGGAGCGCCGTCGGGCTGGTAGAGCCGAGGGCCCCGGCCGTCGGAGGACATCCAGACGGTGTGGCGGGTGCGGTCGGGGACCACCAGGTCAACGGCGGCGTCGGCGAGTTCCTCGGCGGTGGGCAGTCGGTACGTCGTCTCCCCGTGGAACAGGTCGTTGAGCCAGGAGACGAAGCGCTCGGCGTCGCCCGCCCACATCCCGACGGCCGGCGCGTCGGCGGCCGGCCCGCCAGAGTGCCGCGCGTCGGTGCGGTAGCCGGCGGGAGCCTGGCGTCCCGCCTCCTGCTCCTCGCGCGCGAACAGGGCGTACAGGCCACCGGAGACCGGCCGGGCGCACAGGGCGGCGTCACCGACGGGGATGGTCTCGCGCAGACTTCGGGCGGCCGTCACGCCCGCGACGAGCCGCCGACGGTCCGGATCCCGCGTCTCGGGCGAGGCGAGAAGCTCGTCGAGCCGGGCGCGGAGGGCATGGTCGACCGCCTCCGCCTCCTCGGCACAGTCGAAGGCCAGCGCCAGGGCACGGACCGTGCCGGCGGCCAGGCACGCGTCGATGACGGGACTCGCGTCCGCGGTGGCGGCCCACAACAGGGTGGTCTCGCGCCACCAGGGGTCGTCGACGTGATCGGTCAGCAGCTGGACGTGCTCCGGCCGCTGACCGATCTGGGCCGCGGCGAGGTACTCCTGCATGGTGAGGTGCGCGAAGGCGTACACCCCCTGCTCGCGCTCCACCAGCAGGCCGCTCCTGCGCGCCTCCTCCAGGAAGGTGCCTGACTCCACGTCCCTGGAGACCTGCCGCAGCGGCCCCCGGATCGCCCGGTGGGCGGCCTCGGACGGGATGTCGCGCACCCTGCTGGTCATCATGGCCAGCGCGAGGTGCCGCATCACGCGTTCCTTCTGCGGGCCGCGCAGGCCCGTCGCGTTGGCGAGGTTGCGGGACTCGGCGCGGCGGTGGAGCAGCACGTCGCACATCTCGCCGTACAGCGCCGCGCGGCTGCCGGGGAGCTGGCCACGGTAGCGGTGCACGTTGGCGATCATGGTCAGCAGCAGCGGGTTGGCGGCCAGGTCGTACAGGGCCGGCCGGTCCCTGAGCCGGCCGAGCAGGTCCTCGGCCTTGCGCGCCGCCACCTCCCTGACACGGGCCTCGGCGGACTCGGTGGCGCGGCGTTCGGTGGCGTACTCCCAGCCGTGCAGGAAGCGCCGTATCTGCTCGCCGGTGAAGCGGCGCACCTGCAACACCTCTGCCGAGGGCAGCGGGTTGGTGTCGTAGCCGTGGGGGCGGGAGGTGACGACGTACCGGTTGTGGGGGTACCGCTCGACCTGGCGTTTCACCCACGCCACCACCCTGCCGCGCTGGGCCTCGTCGGCGACCTCGTCGAGGCCGTCCAGCAGCACCACGCAGCCGCCGCCGTCGAGGCGGCGGTCGAGCCAGGTGGCGGGCACCCTGTCGTGCAGCCAGCCCGCCGACGCCGCCGCCTCCGCGAGGCTGGGCGGCTGCTCCGCCTCGGCGATCTCCCTGTGGTCGCGCAGGTACAGCAGGATCGGCAGGGACGCGCGGTCCCAGAACCGCCACCACGGGCTGGCGCACAGGTCCAGGGCGGTGCGGCGCGCCAGGGTGGTCTTGCCGGTGCCGGGGCCGCCGATGACCGCGAGGACGCGGCTCGCGTCGCCCGTCAGGAACGACCTCAGCGTCCGGCGTTCGCCCGCCGCGGGTGTGGGCACCGTGCCCACGTAGGGCTCCCCGGCCGTCTCGTGGCGCGGCCTGCGCGCCAGGCTCACGTCCACGTACACCTCGCGCGTCCGCAGCACGAACTCGCTCTGCGTGACGATGCCGACGATCTCCATCTCCTCGACGCTGGCGCGTAACTGCCGCAGGTACACGCCGCGCCGGCCGGTGGCCGTGCGGGGCGCGGGGGCGGCCGGCGTGGCGAGGAGCGCGGCCAGCACCGCCACGGCGAGGGACACGTACAGCCAGGCCCAGCTCACCCCGTTGTCGGTGAGGACCTGGCTCGTGGTGACGGCCAGCGCGACGCCGAGGGCGGCGCCACAGACCACACGTGCCAGCTTCCGCAGGTGACTCACACGGACCTCCCCGACGACTCTGCGCGATCCGGGAACGGGGCGAGGCACGATAGCAGTGGCCATCCGTGATGGGGAGCCAACTGCCCTGGCCCAGTGGCGCGAGGGGCCAGCGGTGGAAGGTCAGGAGTGCTGCAACAGCTCGTCGGCCGCGATCTTGCACGGCAGCGGACCGGGGATCTCCACCGTGTCCCCCGGCAGGTACTCCGCCGTCGTCTGGTAGCCGCCCTCGTGCGGCCGGCTCAGCACGAGCACCTTGCCGTGCCTGCGGTCCGCGACGACGTAGACGGGAACGCCGACGGTGGCGTAGGCGGTGACCTTGGGGCCGAGGTCGTCTCGCCAGTCGTCACACGTGACCTCGGCGACCAGGCGGAAGACGTCCGGGGCGAAGCAGTTGTAGGACAGCTGGCGGTTCCGGAAGGCGTCGTCCACGACCGCCAGGTCCGGGACCGCGAAGCCCTTCTCGCCCGGAAGCAGGTACAGACCGAGGCCCTGGAGCACGCGCAGCCCCTCGCGTGGTGCTCCGGCGGCCTTGAGCGCGTCGCCCAGCGCGTCGAGGGCAACGGCGTGGTCGCCGTCGGCTGGTCGGGTCACGGTGATCCTTCCGCCGACGACCTCCACCCGATGGCCGTCGGGTACCTCAAGGCTCGCGGCGACCTCAAGGACGACCTCCTCGGGGTCGAGTGCGGGGTCCGGTTCGTCGACCGGTGGATCGTCGTGGTGAGGGTCGACGGGCAGAGCCATGCGGGGTCCTTCCCGGGCGAGCTCTCAGCATGGGTCTCATGCCTTCGCACAGGACCGGCTCGGCGCACGTGGGAGTGAACGTCGGGTTCGGGTGGTGATGAGCTCAGACCGCCGATGGGCGGGCCGGGTGGCGTGTGCGGGGTTGGGCGCGTACGAGGAAGGGCCCCGACGGGGTGCGTGGGGCCCTCTCGGGGTTCGCGCGTCGTGTGGCGGTCACCGGTGGGGACAGCGCCGGTGCCGTGCCGTGGGGCGAACGGTCGTCACGTGGTGAGGCACTCGACCAGCGCCGCCTCGGGCGCGACGGGGGAAGCCGCCGCCTCCGCGAGACAGCCGACCACGAGGACGGGGTCGATCTCCGTGACGGACTCGATCGTGAGGGTGATCGTGGAGTCGATGGGCTTCTCGTCGGACTGCTCGGCGGCGGTCGCGGCGGTCGCGGTGGACGCGCCGGCGGAGACGGCGGCGAGCGTCAGGGTGGCCAGGGCCAGGGCGGATCGAAGGCGCACGGCGATGTTCCCCTCAGTGGTTGGGAGCAGGCTGAAACGGCAGGCAGACCCTAGTCATGCCGCGAGCCTCGACGCTCCGCCGTCGGGCGGCTTTCACTCGAAGGGATGACAAGAACATCATCGTCCCGGCGCGCGCCCGGCGGACCGCCCGCCAGCCCGCGCGCCGGCCCGGTGGTCGACGGGCTCAGACCGCCGTCGGGTGGGCCGGGCGGCTGGCGGGTGCGTGGGCGAGGAGGGAGTCGAGGACCTCGCCGGCGCGGACGGCGGTGTGGGACAGGAGGGTGGCGGTCAGGCCGTGGGTGTGCTCGGTGGCGCCCTGGAGGTACACGCCCGCGGTGAGGTGGTCGGCCGTGACGACGCGGTGGTCGCGGCCCACGCGGACGGCGTCCTCCTCGTCGCGCAGGCACAGCTTCGCGACGTCGCCGAGCAGGGCCGCCGGGTCGCGGGGCCGGTACCCGGTGGCGTAGACGAGCAGTTCGGCGTCGAGGACCTCCCGCTCGCCCGTGGCGAGGGCCTCGACGGTGACGGTGAGGCCCGTGGCGGGGTCCTCGGTGACGTCGCGGACGCGGGAGACGTTCAGCATCCGCAGCCGCTGCCTGCCCTGCACCCGCTCGCGGTAGAGCGTCGCCGACAGCGACTCGATCAGGTCCATGTCGACGACCGAGTAGTTGGTGGAGCGGTGGTAGTCGAGGAGGGACCGCTTCACGCCGGACGGGGCGTCGTAGAAGAGGTCGACGGCCTCGGGGTCGAAGATGCGGTTGGCGAGCGGGGAGTCGTCGGCGGGGGTGAAGCCGTACTTGCCGAAGACGGAGCAGATCTCGGCCTGGGGGTAGGTGCGGTGGAGGTGGTCCACGGCCTCGGCGGCGCTCTGCCCGGCGCCGACGACGACGGCGCGGCGCACCGGCTGCTCGGGGGAGGTGTGGGTGAGGAGCTGGCTGGTGTGCAGGACGCGGCGGGAGAGGACCGTGCCGGGCGGCAGGTGCGGTTCGAGGCCGGTGGCGAGGACGACGTTGCGGGCGCGGCGGGTGACGGTGCGGCTCGGGTCGTCGGGGTGGCGGGGGTCCCGGCTGGTGACGTCCAGTAAGGCGATCCGGCCGTCCGGGCCGGTGACGGGCTCGACGGCCAGCACCTCGGCGCCGTACTCGACGAGGTGCGCGAGGCGCGCCGCCGCCCACTCGAAGTAGTCGTGGAACTCGATGCGGAGCGGGAAGAACGTCTTCTGGTTGAGGAAGTCGACCAGTCGACCCTTCTCGTGCAGGTAGTTGACGAAGGAGAAGTCGCTCGTCGGGTTCCGCAGCGTCACGAGATCCTTCAGGAAGGACACCTGCATGGTGGCGTCCTCCAGGAGCATCCCGCGGTGCCAGCCGAAGCGCGGCTGCATCTCCAGGAAGCCGGCCGACAGGGGGCGTGCGCCGTCGGGCAGGCGCCGGTTGTGCTCCTCGACGGCGACGGCCAGGGCGAGGTTGGAGGGACCGAAGCCCAGGCCCAGGACGTCGTGGACGGCGTCTGAGTCGACGGCGTCTGAGTCGACGGCGTCGGAGTCGACGGTGTCGGGATCTCGGTGCACGCGGCGATGCCTCCTCGGTGGGGAACCCGGCCGATCGTAGGTAAGGTTAGCCTAACCTTGCAAGACGGTCGCACGGCAGACGGCGGAACGGCAGACGGCAGAAGGGAACTGACGGCATGAGGGTCGCCATGTTCGGCTACCAGACCTGGGGTTACCGCACCCTCCAGGCACTCCTCGACGCCGGGCACGAGGTGGCGCTCGTCGTCACCCACCCGCGCAGCGACCACGCCTACGAGAGGATCTGGGACGACTCCGTCGCCGAACTGGCCGCCAAACACGGCGTTCCCGTGCTGCTGCGCCAGCGCCCCACCGACGCGGAACTGCTCGACACGCTCCGCGACGCCGCGCCGGAGATCATCGTCGCCAACAACTGGCGCACCTGGCTGCCCCCCGAGATCTACGAGCTGCCGCCGCACGGCACCCTCAACGTCCACGACTCGCTGCTGCCCGCCTACGCCGGCTTCTCGCCCCTCATCTGGGCCCTCATCAACGGCGAACGGCAGGTCGGCGTCACCGCCCACCGCATGGACGCCACGCTCGACGCCGGCGACATCCTGCTCCAGCGCGCCGTCCCCGTGGGGCTGAACGACACCGCGACCGACCTCTTCCACCGCACCGTCGAGCTGATCGGCCCCGTGGTGCGGGAGTCGTTGGAGCTGATCGCGACGGGCCGGGCGGTGTGGATCCCGCAGGACCGGACGCGGGCGTCGTTCTTCCACAAGCGGTCGGAGGAGGACAGCCGCATCGACTGGACGTGGCCGGCCGCCGACCTGGAGCGCCTGGTGCGCGCGCAGTCCGACCCGTACCCGAACGCGTTCACCTTCCACCGGGGGCGGCGGATCAGGATCCTCGCGGCGGCGGTGTCGGAGGGCCGGTACGGCGGCACGCCGGGGCGGATCTTCATCCGCGAGGGGGAGGGCGACGAGGCGGGCGTCGTGATCGTGGCCGGGGCGGACGCGCGCACCGGGCGGGGCCACGGGCTGCTGGTGCGGCGGGTGCGCACGGACGACGGCACGGAGCACCGCGCGACGGACTACTTCCGGACGATGGGGGGCTACCTGACGGCCCGGCCGTAGCGGGCGCGGGCCGTAGCGGGCGCGGGCCGTGACCGGCGCGGCCCGTGCGGCTGCGCGTCCGGGTGGGACCTACGCCGTGGCGGCGGGCGAGTGCACCCGGTCCAGGAAGTCGCGGACCAGAGGGACCACCTCGGCCAGGTGGGTCTCCAGGAGCCAGTGTCCGCCGTCGAGCAGGTGCACCTCGGCGTCGGGAAGGTCGCGGAGGTAGGCGCGGGCGGCGGCTTCGGGCATGTAGCCGTCGCGCGGGCCCCACACGATCAGGGCCGGCGGCCGGTGTTCGCGCAGGTACGCCTGCTGCCGGGAGAACCAGGCCAGGGTGGTGGGCTGGTCCTCCAGGAGCCGGACGAGGTTGGCCATCCGTGCGGGGTCGGACATCAGGGACCAGTGGAGGGTCCACAGGTCCGGGGGGACGCGGTCGGCCACCTCGGACGGCAGCTCGCCGGCGAACTCGTCGCGGAACCCGTCAGGGCTCACGTGCCCGGCGATGCCTCGCCGCGACTCCGGGCCGGGATCGTTCCAGAACCTCCGCAGACCGTTGTACTTCGGTCCGAACGCGTCCTCGTAGATGTCGCCGTTCTGGATGACCAGGCCGGCCACCCGCGCGGGGCTCGCGCATCGCGAGCCGGAGACCGAACTGCGAACCGTAGTCGTGCAGCCAGATGACGTACCGCTCCAGCCGCATCACCCGGGTGAAGTCGAACAGGAAGTCCGCGTAGGCGTCGAAGGTGTAGCCGAAGTCGTCCGGGGAGGGGGTGCCGCTGTAGCCGAACCCGGGCAGGTCCGGGGCGATCAGGCGCCACCGGTCCGCGAGGGCGGGCAGCAGGTGCCGGTAGACGAAGGACGACCCGGGATAGCCGTGCGGCAGCAGCAGCACCGGGGCGTCGGGGTGCCCCGCCTCGCGGTAGAAGATCTCGACGCCGTCGACCTCCACGCTGCGGTGCGCGACGGGTCCGAGTCCCAGCGACACGGGCTTCCCTCCTTTCGACAGCCAGCCGCGTCGCGGCCGGGGCCGTGCGCCTCCGACCGGGGTGACGTCCAGAACGTACGGGGGCCCAGAGGGTCCAGAGGGCCCAGAAGGTCCGGACCGGGCCTAGGCGGGCGTGGGTGCGGGTGCGGGCGCGGGCCGGGCGTCCTTCGTGAGGTTCTCGGCGTGGTGCCGGCTGACGGGGATCACCATCGGGGTGCCGCTGACCGGGTCGGGCCCCACCCGGCAGCGCAGCCCGAAGACCTCCGCCACCAGCTCCTCGCTGATCACCGCCCCGGGCGTCCCCTCGGCGACGACGCGTCCCGCCTTCATCGCCACGAGGTGGTCGGCGTAGCGGCACGCCTGGTTGAGGTCGTGCAGCACCATCACCACGGTGCGGCCCTCGCGCCGGTTGAGGTCGGTGACGAGGTCGAGCACGTCGATCTGGTGGGCCAGGTCGAGGTAGGTCGTCGGCTCGTCCAGCAGCAGCACGGGCGTGCCCTGCGCCACCGCCATCGCGATCCACGCCCGCTGCCGCTGCCCGCCCGACAGCTCGTCGACGGCCCTGCCGGCCAGCTCCGTCATGCCGGTGGCCGCGAGCGCCGCGTGGACGGCGTCCTCGTCGCCGCGCGACCACTGCCGCCACCACGTCTGATGCGGCGAACGACCCCGGCTGACGAGGTCGATGACGGTCAGCCCCTCGGGCGCGACGGGCGCCTGCGGCAGGATGCCGAGCCGCCGCGCCAGCTCGCGGGTGGGGATGGCGTGCAGGGCGCGGCCGTCGAGGTGGACGGCGCCGTCCTTCGGCGCGAGGAGGCGGGCCAGGGCGCGCAGCAGCGTGGACTTGCCGCAGGCGTTGGCGCCGACGATGGCCGTGACGCGGCCGGGCGGCACCGCGAGGTCGAGGCCATCGGCGACGACGCGGTCCCCGTAGGCCAGCCGCAGGCCGTCGGCCCGCAGCTCCGGGTGAGGTCCGTCGGGGTCCTGTCCGTGGGGCGGTGTGGACGACATCTCAGCCTCCCGAGCCGGCGCGGTTGACGCGGATGAGCAGCCAGAGCAGGAACGGGGCGCCCAGCACCCCGGTGACGACGCCGACCGGCAGCTCGGTGTCGGTGAGCAGCTCCCTGGCCACCAGGTCGGAGAAGAGCACGACGAACGCGCCCGTCAGCCCCGAGGCCACCAGCGGCGGCGCGGCGGCGCGCGTGAGCCGCTGCGCGATCTGAGGCGCCGCGAGGGCGACGAACGCGATCGGCCCGCCGGCCGCCGTGCCGAACGCGACGAGGCCGACGCCCGTCAGCAGCAGCGCCAGCCGCAGCCGTTGCACGGGAGTGCCGAGCGCCACGGCGACGTCGTCGCCGAGCTGGAGCGTGCGGGTCCAGCGGCTCAGCAGCAGCGCGGCGGGCACCAGCACCGCCGTCGACCACAACAGGGGCGTGACGTGGTCCCAGGTGCGGCCGTTGAGGTTGCCCACCAGCCAGCCGAGGGCGGCCTGGGCCTGCATCGCGCCGCCGCGCGCCGTGAGGTAGTCGGTGAGGCTGGTGCACACCCAGGCCACGCCGATGCCGACGAGCACGATCCGGTACCCGGTGGTGCCGCGCTTCCACGCGAGGGCGTAGATCAGCAGCGCCGTGGTCAGGGCGCCGAGCAGCCCGAGGGTCTGGGTGCCCAGGCCGCTGCCCCAGCCCAGCACGATGCCGCCGACGACGGCCGCGCCCGCGCCCTGCGTGATGCCGATCATGTCGGGGCTGGCGAGGGGGTTCCTGGTCATGGTCTGGAAGACGGCGCCGGAGATGCCGAACGCGACGCCGACCAGCAGCCCGGTCAGGGCGCGCGGCAGCCGGAACTCGTGGACCACCAGCCAGGTGTTGAGGTCCCCGGTGCCGGCGAGGGCGCGCACCACGTCGGGGAGCGGGATCGACACGTCGCCGACGGAGATCCCGACGCAGAAGAGGACGAGGACGGCGGCGGCCAGCGTGGCGCAGACGACGAGCTGACGGGGGCGCAGGTACCCGGAGACGGGCGGCCGGTCGAGTCGGAACGTCCGCCTGCCCGGCACCTCGGGCACGGGCGCCGCCGCCGTGGCGACCTCGGTGTCCTTGGCAGCCACGGCCACCTCGTCCGCCGTGACGGCCTTGGCCGCCTCGTCCGCCTCGGTCACCTTCGTGACGGGTTCCCCCACCGCTCACACCTCCGCGAGCCGCTGCCGGCGGACGAGCGCCACGAAGAACGGGCCCCCGACGAACGCGACCAGCACCCCGGCCTGCACCTCCACGGGCCGCGCGATCAGCCGCCCCGCGATGTCGGCGGCCAGCAGCAGGCACGGCGCGAGCGTGGCCGCGACCGGCAGCAGCCAGCGGTGGTCCGGTCCGATGCCGGCGGCCTGCGCGAGGACGCGGGCGACGTGCGGCACGACGAGCCCGATGAAGACGACCGGCCCGATGAGCGCGACCGCCGCCCCCGTCAGCAGCGTCACCGCCGCCACGCCCGTCACGCGTATCAGGCCGGTGCGGCGGCCGAGGGCCTTCGCGACGTCCTCGCCGAGGGCGATGCTGTTCAACGCGGGCGTGCAGGCGAGCGCCAGCAGCGCGCCCGTGAGGAGGAACGGCGCCACGGACAGCAGCTGGTCGGGCTCGGCGTCGGCGAGGGTGCCGGCGTTCCAGAAGCGGAAGCGGTTGAGCGTCTCCGGCTCGGTCAGTACGACGGCGCTGGTCAGCGACGTCAGCATCGCCGTGACCGCGACGCCGGCCAACGCGAGCTTCACCGGGTTGTGTCCGGCGCGGCCGACGCCGCCCAGCAGGTACACCCCGACGCTGGCGAGCAGCGCCCCGGCGAACGCGAACCAGACGTAACCGCCGACCGATCCGAGCCCGAGCACCGCCGTCGCCACGACGATGGCGAACGCCGCGCCCGCGCTGACCCCGAGGATGCCGGGATCCGCCAGCGGGTTCCGCGTCAACGCCTGCATCAGGCCGCCCGCGAGGCCGAGCGCCGCGCCGGTCGCGAGCGCCAGCGCGGTGCGTGGCACCCGGGCGTCCATCACGACGTCCTCGACGGTCCGGTCGGGCGCGTCGCCGAGCAGCGTGCTCAGCACCTGGCCGGGCGGGATGTCGCGGGCGCCGAGCGCCAACGACAGCAGGCTCAGCAGCGCGAGCAGGACCAGCAGCGAGGCCACCAGCAGCAGCGGGCGCAGCCCACGTCCCCGCTCACGGCCGCTGCTGTCCACGCCACGCTCCCCACTCTCCCGGAACCGCTTCCCGGCACGCCTCTCACACCTCGCTCATGAGGTTAGGCAAACCTTACCTCACCGTTCTCGCACGGCCTGGCGGGTCGATGTCCCCGGGCGGCGGGGCGACGAGCTCGCGGGCGGCGCCCGGTCTACCTCGACGGAGGGTTCGCCCGAACCCACGGAATCCGCTCGGGAGATGTGATGAGCAAGGTCGTCATGTACAACGTTGTGTCCGTCGAGGCTGGCAGCCTGAGGCGCCGCACTACCACTTCGTGGACGACGTGACCCGGGAGGTCGCCCTGGCGAAGGAGCCGGCGGGAGAGGACCGCACCGTGGCCGTGGCGGCGGGCGATGTCGGCGGCCAGACGTTCGCCCTCGGTTCTGGTCGACAAGGTGGCGATGGACGTCGTGCCCGTCGTCATCGGCACGGGCAAGCGGTACTTCGGCTCGGTCGACGCCCACCACCTGCTGGAGGACCCCACACGGTGATCCAGGGCGACCGCGTGCTCCACGTGGCGAACCGCGTCCGTCGCGGGTGATTCCTACGCCCGCTCACCTGGGCGGCGCCGACTTTCAGGCTGTCCACCCTTCGAAAAATCTTTCTAGTGGTCGGATTGAAACTGCCGAAAATAATCGTCAGCAGGAATGGCTGTCGGTGGGAAATGAATTCTCGATCCGTCTTTCGGAACAGCGACGACTCGGACGAGCGGGGCTTGCTGGATGTCCCCCGTGTCAATGTGTTCCTGCGTGTCAAATGGAACGGCCCATAGGTGGTCGTACTCGGTGCAAGAGTCGGGTTCCATCACGGGTGTCCAAGGTTGCTGGTCGAGGGTGAAAACCTCGCGCAAATAGTCTTCCGCCATGCTGATGGCTTCTTCTTTGGAGAGCATGAATCCTCACTTTCTGTCTATCTGGCGACGATGCGACGCGCCGTCCGCCCGCATCGGCGACCAAACTTCACGAGGGCCTGGGCTGGTAAAGACCTTTGGCCTTGCGCTCTCGCAGTTTGAAAGGCCACGAGACGACCGCATTCGCAGGCCGAGCAGTTCACGGTCCTTGGGCGCCTGGCTAGATTCCGCGCTCAAGTTCCTCAGTGACGCGCTCAATATCACCGGGCGGTAGGTCAACAGGCACGAAGTCCGCCAAGCGAACGTGTGCGAGAAAATCATCCGGAACTTCAACCCCGTACTCCAGGACGAAATATCCCCAGTACGTGGGCCACACCCAACTCCCGTCAGTGGAAAGCCCAAAAGGAACAACATAACCCTTGGTGTCGTCGAGAGGATCAGGCACGTTGCCGGTCGCCACCAACGGGGTGCATCCAACAAGATAATCGGACAGTGGCTGACGGAGCGAAGAATCAAGCGCGCCAAGTCGATCTCTCAGCGACACCTGAGGAAAAGGCTCCGAGGCCCCCGGTTCGATCTCGGTGAAGACGGGGAGTACCTTCATAGCTGAACATGGCTCCTATTCGACGGCCCATTCGGATCGTTCAAGCTCTTCGACCGTGCCGTCAACATGGTATCGATGAAAGCTTCCTGGGAGATCGGGTACCTGCGAAGGAAAGACTCTCCTGAGTTCGCCGTGGATGCCCATGCGTCCAAGGGCGGTGCTGTAGAGATATCCATCAGGCGCGATGACCGGAACTCCCAGGTGTTGCGCCAGTCTGCGGGCGAACGTCCCGTTCATGTGACCAGTGTTGCAGGACAGCAGTCTGATGGGCGAACCTGGCGCATAGTCCGCCTGATTCCGAATAATCTGAGCCAGCTCCCGAGGAGATATCCTCCTTCCGTCCGCAGCGTGCATGTACGTGTGATGCGGATCACCGTGGGCAACGACATCGTAGTGCCCATCGAGTGGGCTGATGTTGAGAGCATTTCTGTAGAACGGGTCATTCTGGGCCATCATCGAGAACCCTGGGTGATTGTCTCCCAGCCCGTGCGTCTGTGGTCGGGGCGTTGGCGTGCCTCGCCCATCGAACCATTCCGCTGTGGCCGATGGGCCGCCCGTTCCCATATCACTTGGCACGTCCCCCGACCCGGCGTGTGAGCCGTTCGTGTCAGCACCCATGCCTCCTGGCTCGTCCGCACGAGCTATGTCGGCACCCCCGGTCTCCGCATCGCTGACATCGACCGCATCTCCGCCACCGATACCGAACCGGACCTCGACGTTCGTCGCGCGACCAGCGGCGGAGAATTCAGCCATACTGCTCGGCTCGGAGCCGACGAACTCCGGTTCTCGCGGGGAGGGACCAGTGACGTGGGGTCCAGCGGTGCCACTGCGTGGGAGGACGTTGCCGCCCTGGTCCGTGAGGGTGCCGTCAGGGAGGAGCCGGGTGTTGCCGAGGGGGTCGATGATGATGCCAGGGGTGGTGATGGCGGGGTTGTGGGGGATGAGGATGGTGCTGTCGTCGAGCCGGAGTGTGGCGGTGCCGAGGGGGAGGTCGTCGAGGGTGGGGTTGGGCGGGATGGTGGTGCCGTCGGGGAGGCGGTAGCCGGCGTTGTCGGGCAGGCGGGTGGCGTCGATCGCGTTGATGGCGGCGAGGTGGGCGGTGAGGTCGGGAACGCGCAGGGCCGAGAACGCGGCGGAGGTGCCCCGGGCGACGTGGGTCATGGGGTCGAGGGCGCGGCCGGCGTGGGTGGCGGCGCGGGCTGCGGTCGAGGCGGTGCGGGCTGCTGCTCCGGTGGCGACG
>NZ_JBQQBZ010000046.1:0-50075 GCF_052245655.1 Streptomyces sp. 4N509B | reverse complement strand
CGCAAGCGCTGGACCAGCCGCTGGAAGACCGCCCTCAACGCCTTCGACATCACCTTCGACGGCCGCCTCACCGCAGCTCGCCACTAATCCCCACACAACTCACATACACCGTTTATTTGACAGACCCGGCCGCGCCGAGGACGGCGACGGGGACGACGGCCTCAGTGTGACCGGTGACCAGGAGTAGCAGCAGCGTTGCCGAAGTCAGCAGTCCTGATGCCGCCGAGATCCAGCCGAGGATGCGGGAGGTCCGCAGGGTGCGGCGGGTGCGGTGAACGTGCGGTTCGGCGGCCATGTGGTAGAGAGTCCCTTCAGGTTCGCTCGTGCCTGGGATGGCGGGGAAGCGTGAACTTGACGATGCACCAGCACGAGCAGGCCCCCAAGCTGTCCGGGGTTGTTCGTGCGACAACCCCGGGTTGTTGCGTGAGTACCTGGGTGGAACGGAGTGGGGATGGGTGGGAAGCGTCCAGGTCGGCCATGGGCACCGGCGCGCGGAAACTGCGCCGAGATGAATCAGCTTGTCGAGGAGGTGCGGTCATGGCTGGATGAGTCCTTGGTATCCGTCCCCGAACTACACGCGCGGTTGACCAACGACCACTTCCGCACCGGAGCCGTACCATCGCTTCGCAGGTTGCGGGCGTGGCTGTCCGGGCAAGACATGCCTTGGGAGCTGGCCGAGGCCGTGGCAGACGTCTGCTTTCCCGATGAACCGGTGTCGACGACCGAGCGCCGTCTGGTCCCCCTGAGGCGTCTGTGGGATACGGCACAGAATCCGTCGGAGTCGGCCGGCGCCGAGCTCGTGCGCCGTCAGACGCGGGAGCTCTTGGATGAGAAGGACCGGACGATCCGGCTCCTGCACGAGATCGACCGCGCCCGTCGCGCCTTTCAGACCAGCGAGCAGGGACGGCTTCAGGCCATGAACTTGGCCACCTTCTTGTTCTCCTTGCTCGGTCACACGCAGGCTCGAGTCGCTGAGCTGCGTCGCGAAGTCGATGCCCTGCGTACTGCGGCTTCCCTCGTTCCCGGACGTACGACGGCTGATCACCGCCTCGAGCGCGCTGTCCAGCAGGAACGTGACCTGCGCAGTGCCCTGCAGCGCGCCGAGCAGGAGCGGGACACCGCCCAGCAGGTAGCCGATCACGCCGCGCGCCGCATCCAGAGCCTCGAACAGGAAATCGCTCTCCTCCGAGTAGGCACTCCCCCCGACGATGGCGGCGCACTCCCAAACCCCGAAATTCAGGTGCCCGACGTCGCCCTTGAATCAGACACCAGCGACGCGATGTTGGACGATGTCGATCAAGTGCTGGCCAAGGCCAGTTCTGTCCTCGACCGCGAACACCAAGCGGTCCGTGACGCGGCCGAGGAGGTGGGCCTGCCCCGGCCCTCCTCCGAAGGCGACAGGAGCGCGGGGTTGTTCGGAACAACCCAGAACAACATCTCGCGCCCCAGCGAAGCCCGGGAAGCCCCCGAGCAGGGCGCAGAACTGACTGCTGACGACCACACGCGATACCTGGGTTCCGCGACCCGCCGCATCGCCCGCGGAATGGATGCCGATGAGACGGTGCTCGGTCTGTGCCGCGCCTCAGTCCCGACGTTCTCGGATGCGATCCTGGTCTACTTGCGCGATCCCATTCCAGTAGGCGACGAGCGACCCGTCGCCCCGTGGACGCTTGTGCTGCGACGCACGGACAGCGTGCCGAAGGAGCATGTGTCGGACATCGCCCGTCTCGACGACGGGCCTGGCGATGCCATCGATCCGCTGTCGCTCGTCGGCAGTGCCAACCCGCTGCTCGACGTGTCACGCAGCGGTCCGCTGGCCCACGTCCTGCGGGGGGTGCGATCGGTCCTGTGCGCCACCAACCGGTCCCGGGCGGCGCTGCGGGAACTCACGGGGTGGGCCGAGGCTCCCGGAGGACGG
Organism: Streptomyces sp. 4N509B; assembly: GCF_052245655.1. NCBI lineage: Bacteria > Bacillati > Actinomycetota > Actinomycetes > Kitasatosporales > Streptomycetaceae > Streptomyces > Streptomyces sp. 4N509B. The sequence continues at coordinate 48,157 of NZ_JBQQBZ010000046.1, read as the reverse complement.
CAGGCCATCCTCGCCCCGTTGCGTGGCCGCCGCCGGGTGATCGGGGTGGCGGTCTTCCTGCGTGCGCAGGGACGCACCCCATTCGAGGAGGAAGACCTCCAGGTGGCGCAGCAGTTAGCTACACACTCCGCGTTGGGCGTGGACAAGGCGCTGCACTACGGCCGCGACACGTCGCTCGCGGACGAGCTGCAGCGCAGCATGCTCCCGGATCACCTGCCGCAGCCGACCGGCGTCCAACTGGCCAGCCGATACCTCTCGGCCGCCCAGTCGGATCGGGTGGGAGGAGACTGGTACGACGCGATTCCCCTGCCAGGCGGCCGGGTGGCGCTCGTGGTGGGCGACGTGATGGGCCATTCGACGACCTCGGCGGCGATCATGGGCCAGCTTCGCACCACGGTGCACACATTGGCGGGTCTCGACCTTCCCCCGCAGGAGGTGCTGCACCACCTCGACGAGCAGGTGCAGCGGCTGAGCACCGACCGGATGGCAACCTGTCTGTACGCGGTCTACGACCCGGTGATGCACCGCATCACGATGGCCAATGCCGGCCACCCCCCACCAGTACTTCTGCGGCCGGACGGCAGCACCGAACGGATCGATCTCCCAACAAACGTGCCGATCGGCGTCGGTGGAGGCGACTTCCGCAAAGCAGACATCGAGGCGATGGTCGGCGCCACGCTCGTGCTCTACACCGACGGACTGGTGGAGAGCCGGACTCGCGACGTGTGGCGCGGCGTGAATCAGCTCCAGGAGAAGCTCACCGCCGTTGCCCGGACGTCCCAGCTCAAGGGGCCACCGCCGCTGGAGCCGCTGTGCGACGAAATCCTGAACATCCTGCCCCCGGGCGACCGGGACGACGACGTGGCACTGCTCGCCGCACGTTTCGAGGGCATCGCTCCCGACCGGGTGGCACTGTGCGAGCTTGAACCGACGGCTGAGTCGGTCCGGAAGGCGCGTCGCTTCGCACGTGCATGCCTTGAACGTTGGAAACTGACTGCGCATCAGCACACGCTTGAGCTGCTGGTCAGCGAGGTGGTGACCAACGCCGCCCGCTACGCCGAACGCCCTGTTAGCGTACGCCTGTTGTACACCAACGTGTTGCGCTGCGAGGTTGGTGACGACGTACCCCTTCTCCCACGCCTGAGGCAGGCGATGCCGTCGGACAGGGCCGGACGCGGACTGTATGTGGTCGACAGGCTGACCGCCGGCCGTTGGGGCGCAACCCGACTGTCCACTGGGAAACTCGTGTGGTTCGAGCTCCCTCTCCCACCCTCCGCAACCGAACCTTCCACACCTCCAGTCAACCCCTCATAACCACTTGGCGAAGCGGCATCCCCTCACCGTCGCGCCCGCGCTGACCGCGTGCGCCGTGCTGGCTGGATCGACCTCGCTCCTGGCGATCGGCGAATGGATCGCCGATGCACCGGCTCACGTGCTGGAACAGCTCGGATCCTGTCCGGATCCGCTCCTGCCCATGTGTCTGATCCCCTCGGAGTCAGCAGTGCGCCGTCTGCTGACCCGGGTCGACGGCGACGCGCTGAACCGGGCCGTGGGCCGCGGACTGGCCGACGGCCCCCAGCCGACGGCGCGGCCCGCGGGCCTCGCGGCGTGGCGGTCGACGGCAAGAGCCTGCGCGGCACGGCCAAAGCGAGAGGGCGGAAGATCCACCTACTCGCTGCAGTGGGACACGCCTCCGGCCTGGTCCTGACCCAGGTGGACGTCGGTGAAAAGACGAACGAGATCAGCCGCTTCCAGCCGTTGCTGAAGACAGACTGACGCCGACCTCGTCGGAGTGGTTTTCACCAGCGAAGCGATGCACACCCAGCGCGAGTACGCCGATTACCTCCTGAGCCGAGGAGCCCACCACTACATCGTGATCGTCAAACGCAACCAGAAGAACCTGCGCAAGCAGCTCAAAGCCCGTCCCTGGCAGGACGACCCACTCTAGGGCCGCACCCGGGGTACCGGCCAGGACGCTCCGAGATCCGCCGGATTAAGGTCGCCACCGTGCACAACCTGCTCGTTCCCGGAGCCCGCCAGGCCATGCAGCTCAAGCGCCGCCGGACCGACCGGATGACCGGCAAGACCAACCATCAATACCGTCTACGCCGCCACCAGCCTCACTGCCGAGCAGGCCGCCCCACATGACAACGCAACGGGCATCACGCGACGACACCGAAGCCTGCCTCAAGATCCACTTCGATCGCCCCATTGCCAGGCCATCACTGATGTCGTAGGGTCCGATTACCCGACGCATTCCCAGGAGGGGCATGTTATTCAAGAAGCGCCACTTATTCGTGACGGTCGTGCTCACGGTTGGGCTGACGAGCCCTGCCTTAGCAGCCCCGCAGGCTGATGCGAGCGGATCGTCAATTGCCAGTTTCGATCGTGTGTCGTACGGAGAGGCCGTCCCCGGGCTCGCACCGGCAAACGCCTCTGCGACTTCGGTCTACCTGGACTCTTCGGGGCAGGTGATTCCCATGCCAGGCACCAGTCAGGCGACTGGCTCCGCTGCCGAGGCATCGCCGCTGGCCGCCTGCACGCCCCTGAGCAGGAGAGACAACCCTCATCGGTCCAGCACCGGAACGGCTGTTTCCGGACACGGGTGGTGGGAGAGAGGTACCTGCACCGGCGACTTCGCCGATGTGTACAACTGCCTCTACGAATGGTACACGGACGACACCTGGCGGCAGAAAGCCTGCTCACCCGTCGAAAGAATCCGCCCAGGGGGTGGCAGTTCCTGGCGTACGACGGCACGCGCAAACTGCGATGCCACAAACGAGCAGATATCGTGGCGCAACCACGTCGACGTCGACGTGGTAGGAGAAGGCGACACGGGCGAGTGGCCCTATAATCAGGCCGAAGTCTACTGCACGGTGAACTAAGAATCGTTGAAAGGCGGCAGTCGCGATGACAGCTGGGGGAGCGCCGCGTCCCGGACGAGCCCCTGGGGCACGGCCGACCGCCGGAACGATGTTTGCCGCTATCTACGGGAGTTTCGCCCGCCATGAGTGGTGGAGTGGCGATTCGCAAAGCGACGCATACTCGCTTTTCCTTCAACGATCGCTAGCCATGGGTTGGCACGATGAAGCCGAGATAGTGGACACCGGAAGCGGCTTGCAGCGTCGGGATACCGGCGCAGGCGGGCTATGGGCGATGAACGATGCAGGATGGGACCATCCGCTCGTACCCGCCGAAGCACGCCTAGCAGCCTGGTTTCAGGTCGAAGCTCAGGCAACACCCTGTGATAGGCCACTGCCCGTGCAGCCCTTCCTGCGGTGTGCCGCGGATACTCTGAATCGAGTTGGCAAGCTGCATCTTGACGCCGTGCAACTGCTTCTTCCGGTCCAAGGGATTGATCCTTCTTCGCGCCCCATCTACGACTCCGTGCCATCGATGCGATCGCTCTCCTGGTTCCAGGAGAGCGATCCGCACGCACGGGTCGAGGTGAAAGTCGTCATCGACAGTGGTCTAAGCTCTCTGATCCCCGAAGTGGCTGAGCAGCTAGTCGAACATCTTGGACAGGTGGATCAGACAGTTTTCGTGTGCACGTCCCACAGGGCCGACACTCCGGAGGATGTCCCGCCACCTCCGTTTCACGATAGTTTCTGGAACGGCCCGCCACTGCACGGGATGACCCTGATCGGAGAACTCTCCGAGTGGTCACTTGATGCGATCGGCTGGCTGAGCGAAGTTGTCGCTGACTCGAGCGCCATCCTGGGTGTCCATTCACCGCTTCTTCTCACCGTCGAACGGTCGTCGTAGCCCAATACCAGCGACTTAGTATCGATCATCAGCGGTGTTCGGTCACTGAAAGTTCTCGGTGTAACGATCTTCCGAGGATGGCGTAACTCGCGCGCGTGGGTGCGGGTTAGTGGCCACATCGGCTCTACTTCGCTCTGCCGAAAACACCCGGCCATCCCCAAGCACGTACCGCGATTCTTGGGAAATGTCACCTCCGCCTGCGATCGAGCAGGCCGCCCCCGCCCAACTCGCGCGGTTCACCCGAGACCACTGGAAGGTGGAAGCCCTGCACGTCCGCGACACGACGTTCGCCGAGGACACCTCCCAACTGTGCACCAGCAACGCACCACACGCCATGGCCACCTGGCCCAACCTGGCCATCAGTTGCCCTGAAGCTCGTCGGCGCCACCAACATCGCCGCCGCCCTCCGCCACCCCGCGACCCGCGCCAACCGCTCGCGCTCCTCGGGCTCACATGGCTGGCTCTGTCCGCGAGAACGGGCAGCGGATGTACACCGGTTTGTGTCTGTTGTCATTCAGTCAAGTCGCCTGACAACGAACGCAGTCCTTCGGCTGGCTTTGCTTGTGAACCTCATCGCGTGGGGTGAAGATGCTGGTGGGCGCGTGTAGCGGGTGGTGGCCGAGGGCCCCTTCCGTGAACGTCTCGTACACCGCGGCGTTGGGAACGTTCTTCAAGCGGTCTGTCGCCGCCGCCTGATGTGCATCCCCGCTCTTTCGTGGAACGCCCGACCATTATGGTCGGCGGCGGTCCGCGACCATCCCCGTCGGGGGCTGCTCGCGGTCACAAGCCATGCGCTGGTCGTCCTACAGATGATCGAGGGGTTCGGCGGCGTACGTGCCGTCGCCGAGCGGGGCGTCGGTCAGCTCGAAGCGGTGTGAGAGGCCGCCGATCCGGCGGGTGATGATGCTGCCGGGCGCCCGAGTGGTTTCGTAGTACAGAGGGGCGCCGTCGGCGCCAGTGGTGCCCAGCAGACTGAACCGGCGCAGCACGCGGGGAGGTGTCGGGGCGGTCCGGCGCCGCCGGTACAGCCAGCCGGCTGCGGCGGCGAGACCGGTGACGAGCAGGCCGACGGCGGTGGGGATCAGGAACTTGTCGAAGAGTGCCGACACGACTGCATCACTCCTGCAAGGTAGGTAGGGCCCGCCGCTGTGACAGGCCGCGCCGACCATGCCGCAGCCGGGGGCTAGCCGCGCAACTCCCGTTTACCTGGCTGCTCCATCAGGGAAGTTGGGAGTGGTCGGCGGCTCGTCGGCCAGCGCCCTCGGTACGTCGGCATCGGCGGCCCAACTCGGATGCACGGCGAACGCGGACGGTGCGTCCTCCTCTCCCCAGGCGGGCCGGGGCGCGAGGCCGCAGTGGGCAAGGGCGGCACGGAAGACGGCCAGAACCTCACCGGACATCTCGTAGGCCGATGCCTGCCGCCATCCGTCCTGCGGGCCGCCACCGTAGACCACGGTGACCGGTGCCTCGGTGCCCTCGGGCCACCAGCCATGCTTGACGCCGCGCTTGAGGGCGTTGGCCAGGGCCACGGCGGGGCCGCGCAGCCCGCGCGGGAATACCTCACGCAACACGGCGGCCTCCAGGTGGCCGTCGGACTCGACGACCAGGCGCACGAACAGGCGGGCGCTCACGTTGAGGGTGTTCAGGAAGAGCATCGCCCGGTCGACGTCCCATACGGTCTCGACGGAGACGGCCAGTTCGTCACGGTGCTCAGCGAGCAGGTCGAGCAGTTTGCGCTCGAACTCCTCACTCGCGCCTTCGATGGTGATCCGCACAGAACCCTCCGCAGCACTCTATGTAGTCTCTATCAGATCACTATAGGAGCGCTGTGGACCGGGACCTGGTTTGTCTATGTCGATGACATGGCGCTCTACAGAATCTCCTGCCTTACGAGACGGCTCGTCTCGACTCGAGCGATGTCGGCCCCCGCCCGTTTCGTGGTTCCGGCTATGCCAGATATGGCATGACTTGGTTCGATGGCAAAACGGCTGGGTTTGATGTCAACGGACAGTTTGGGAGGCAGCCGCCACCCGAGAGGGGAATCGAAATGTTCACGGGTTTCGGCTCTGGCTCAACTTCCGAGCCAGAACCACTTGAAGTGAACGAAGCCACGCCGACCACCCACGCAGACCGGCGGGGCTTCTGCTACTGGGGGGATGAGGCACCTGCTCACGTGAGTAGGTAGTCACGGACCGGGGTTCCGGGCACACCGAAAACCCCCGCTGGCCGTGCCAGGGGGGCCACCTCAGCAAATCTCGGCGCCCCGGGCACCTGCCAGCGGTGCCCGGGATCGTCCTGTCAGGCTCAGTCCTTGACGTGCTCCACGAACGCCTGCCAGGCGGCGGCGCGCACGATCAAAGCGGGGCCGGGGCTGTTCTTCGAGTCCCGGACGGGAACGACGTCGGGGAACCCGTCAGCGACCTCGACGCAGTTCCCGTTGCCCTGACTTCTACGGGGCTTGCGCCACGTGGCGCGGCTGAGGTTCATGTCCGCGCCGTACTCGCTGGTCATAGCTGGTCCATCCTGTTCTTGATCATCTTGAGCGTCTGTGGAACGGAAGCGGCGTGGGCCCGGAGGTTGTCGAACAGCGCCTCGTATCGTTCCGCGTCGCTCGGGTACTGATCGGAGTTGCCTTCGACATAGACGACGTCGGGATCGTCCTGATGCTCGTACCGGAGTATGACGAACGGCCCCTCCAGTGTCCCCGGATGAGCACCCCCAGAGAAGGGGATGACCTGCACGATTATGTTGGGGCGCTCGCACAGCTCCCGTAGATGCTCAAGCTGCTTGCGCATCACGGCGGGTCCGCCGACCATCCGGCACAGCGCCGACTCGTCCAGGACCGCCCGGACCTCCATGGGGTCCTGCTGGGTGAGCAACTGCTGGCGCTGCATGCGAACCTCGACGCGCTGGTCCAGCCCGTCCTCCGACAACCCGGGCACCGTGGCGAGGTTGATCGCCTCAGCGTACTCGCGTGTCTGGAACAGGCCGGGGACGACGTTCTCATACGTCATGAAGACCTTGGCCTCAGCCTCCAGCCCGATGTACGTCGAGTACGGAACGTCACTGTAGAGCTGCCACCAACCCTTCCGTCGAGCCTCCTTGGTCAGTGTGGCCAGCTTCTTCCGCTGCTCCTCGTCGGTGACCTGGTAGAGGTCGAGAAGCTTGTTCACGTCGGTGGACGTGGGCGCGAAGCGGCCCGCCTCGTAACGCGAGAGCTTGGAGGCCGACCAGGTCATGCGCCTCGCTGCTTCGGCACCTGTCAGCCCGGCCGCTTCCCGGAGTCGCGCCAGCTCCAGGCCAAGGCGCCTGCGTCTCACTACGGGGCTCGATGTAGTCACAGCAGTCAGTCTTCCAACACAGAGCACGCCTGGCAACTGAGAATGCAATTGCAGTTGGTCGGCAGTCTTGCAATGACTGCGGCATGACGGGCACACTGCTGCAAGAGTCAGGACACGTTGCAAGTCGCGGTCCACTGCACGTAGTTGGAGCCCGCGGCGGTCGGCAGACCAACGGAAGGCACCCCCATGACACTCAGCACACAGGACGAGCCGGACGCCGAGGAGGCCGTCGAACAGCTCAGGAAGGCCCTTGCCCGCCACGGGGTCACGCTCCCGTCGCTCGACGTGGACAAGGGGACGTACTCCCACCTCACCCCCCGTCCGTTGATCGAACTCGGGCGCTGCAACGTCGCGACCGCTCAGCGGCTCGCTGCCGCCCTCAACGGTGAGGGCCAGTGCGCCGAGAAGGGGGCGGCTCGGTGACGGCCCCGTCCCAGCCGGCCGGGGGGACGCCGGGGCGGGGACAACAGGCGGCTTGCGGGCACGCGGAATCCGGTAGCGGCAGCGTCCTCGACCAGCTGCGCGAGAAGGTCAGGGAGGCCAACGCGCAGAGCGAGGCCAACCGGCTGGGCAAGAGCGGGGGGTGATGGCCGTGGGACGTCACGCCGCCCAGTCACGGCCCGTCATTGACCTGACCATCGGCATTCCGGCGAAGCCCGACCCGAACGGCCCAGGCGCGTGGAGCATTGGCGAGTGCTGGCTGTGTGACCACGACGGGACCAGGCCGGTGACATGGGTGGGGCCGGTCAAGCTGCTCGGTGCCCTCGGGCCCCAGCAGGCACCCATGGACGCGTGCGAGGACTGCCATGTCCGCCTTCGTGACCGAGTGTTGGCGTACCTGCGCGCACAGAGGGAGGCGTAGTGCCCCAAGCCCGGACCCACGCGGTGACCACCGACACGGTGATGGTCGGCGACACGTTCATGTTCGGTGGTGCGCCCCACCAGGTGGTTGCCATGCGTCCGACGCGGAAGGGGAAGGAACTCACCTTCCACAACGGCGCGCAGTACATGCTGCCCGGCGGCATCGAGTTGATCGCCACGAGGCGCTTTCCCAACACGCGTGCTCGTCGGGACCAATAGACCCCCTCGCCATGCCCGTTGGAGCCCCGGTGCGCCCCAATCGGGCTCCACCCCCGGGCGTGCCGAGGGTCGGGGGCCCGTCTTCCTCCCTTTCGAGGGGCGGGCCCCTTCCACCCTCCCCAGGCGGCCGTTCGGGTTAGGGCCGTGAACCACCAGCAGGACAGGAAGTGAGGGCCGGGGGCAGGCCCTATGAGACCGGACAAGGAAGGGCTAGATGGCACATTCGGACATCGACCCGAGGGGACGAGTGAGCCGCCGCATCGGCGTTCAGGCTCTCGTGCAGGACGAAATGGGTCGGCTTCTGATGGTGCGGCGCGGCCAGCGATGGCAGATGCCCGGGTGCGTGGTGCACGGGGGAGAGAGCTTCGCCCAGGCCGGAGAGCGCGCGCTGAGGGAGGCAACCGGCCTGAAGATCAGCCCGAGCCATCTGGTCGCGCTGAACCAGGTGCCGGCGGACGAGCAGACGGGGGCAGGCGAGGGACTCATCGTCATGTGCGACGCCGGGGTGATCAGCGATGAGGACGCCAACGCTGCGGCTGTCCCCGCGGAGTCGGCGCACGAGCTGGTCGGATCGGCATGGGTCCACCCCGACGACCTGGGCCAGTTCACCGAGCCCCATGAGTCCCGGTTCATCGAGGAAGCGCTTGACGCCATCGGCTGTGAGGTCTCGCTGCCCCTGCTCAGCCGTGGCGAACGGGTCCGAACGTAAGCAGGCTCCTGCACACGTGTGTAGGTGGTCGTCCTCCGATCCTGTAGAGGCTACAGGGTCGAGGCCGGCACCCTGGACAGCATTTCGCGGCACTTCTAGCGTGAGAAGTGGTCCAGGAAGAGAATCCAAGAAAGATAAAGACAGGAGAAAAGAAGTGGTCTCAGCTCTTCAGGACGTTCTCATCCGCACCAATGATGACCCCCAGTTCCGCTCGGCTCTGCTCGACGGAGACAGCAGTGTCCTCGGCGACTACCAGCTCTCCTTGGACGAGGTGACGGCGATCATCGCGGGGGACGAGGACAGGCTGTACCGGCTTCTCGACAGCACGAAGTACTTCCACCTTCGGGAAAACGGCAACTACGGGGATGACGGCGACGTGGACGAGGACCGTCGGTTCTGACGCCCATCCCCCCTCGCCGGTAACCACATCCGAATCGGAGAAGAACGCGTGACAGTCCCCTCCCCTTCCACTTCCGCGCGCATAACCATCGTCGGCATTGGCACTGTCAGTGTCATGCAGATGACGAAGGAAGCAGACGCGGCGCTGGCGAACGTCGATGCCCTGTACGTCCTGCACGCACAGAGCATCGTGCTTGACTACCTGCGCCGTCACTACGACGCTCCCGTGACGGACCTGTCGGTGACCTACGCGGAGGACAAGCCACGGAGGCAGACCTACCACGAGGTTGCCCAGGCCGTGATGGACGCCGCAACGGAAGGGGCGGGGCGCCACGTCGCGTACGTCACCTCCGGTCACCCGCTCGTGCTGGTCACCCCGTCACAGCTGATCCTCAAGGCGGCGGAGAAGCGAACCATCCCCGTCGCAATCGTCCCGGGACTGTCCTCGTTGGACACTGTGTGGGCGGATCTGCGATTCGACCCCGGGCCCGATGGTGCGATGATGTTCGACGCGACAAGCCTTCTTCTGCGCCGGTATACGCTGGACTCCACCGTTCCGCTGTTCCTGTGGCAGGTCAACACCGTCGAGACTTCGCTGTTCTCGACACACAAGAACCGACCCGAGCGCTTCACGCGCTTGCAGGAATACCTGCTGCGCTTCTACCCGGCCGATCACGTGGCCAAGCTGGTCCATAGTGCATCGTTCCCGATCTCTCGCGCAGAAGTTCGCGATGTCCCAATCGGCGAAATGGGGATCCTCGCGGAAATCGCGACCTCTCAACATATTCTCTACGTGCCGCCCGTGGTGCGAAGGCAAATCGTTGACATGGAGCTGTCTGCAGGAGTGTCCAGCGTCGCACACCTGGACCGCCTGATTGACAGGGGCGACACCAGCACGGGCTGACCTGCCATGCTTAGGGGCAACACCAGATAAGGCGGCGCGGCGTCCCGGCCGGTGAGCGAAGTCACCGACAGGCGGCCCGCGCCGCACGCAACAGTTGTCCCAGCCCAGGCCAGCGCAACGCACTGGCCACACGGAGGTTGTACGCGCAGATGAGTGAGCAGGTTCAGTCGTTGGCTGACGAGGTTGAGGCGGCCGTCTCGGCGGCGATGGGCACGGTTCTGCCCGCCGAGCTGGCGACCGAGGACCCGTTGGTACGACGTTCGGACCACGCCGACTTCCAGTCCAACGCGGCCCTGCCGTTGGCCAAGCGACTCGGACGGAAGCCGCGTGACCTCGCCACCGAACTGCGCGACCAACTGGCAGCAGTGCCGTGGATGACGTCGGTTGAGGTGTCAGGGCCCGGCTTCCTGAACATCTCGCTCTCCGACGCCGCGATCCTGGGCCGGCTGGCTCTGCGGCTGGACAACCCCAGGCTCGGTGTCCCCGCGACGCAGACGGCCGAGACGGCGGTCATCGACTACTCAGCCCCGAACGTGGCCAAGGAAATGCACGTCGGTCACCTGCGCTCCACACTCATCGGTGACGCCCTGGCGCGAGTGCTGAGCTTCCTCGGCGCCACGGTGGTACGGCAGAACCACGTCGGGGACTGGGGAACACAGTTCGGCATGCTGATCCAGTACATCCTCGAACACCCCGAACGGCACTGGCGCGGCGCAGAACTGGACGAGGGCGAGAAAGCGGCCGGGGGCGCGGTCTCCGCGCTGGACGAGCTGTACCGCACAGCCCGTGTGGAGTTCGATGCCGATCCGGCGTTCAAGGAGCGCGCACAGCGACGCGTCGTCGCCTTGCAGTCCGGCGACGAGGAGACCGTTGCCGCATGGCAGGAGATCGTCACCGAGTCCGAGAAGGCGTTCCAGCAGATCTACGCACGCCTCGGCGTACTGCTGACCCTGGAGGACGTCAAGGGCGAATCGTTCTACAACCCGTGGCTCAAGGACGTTGTGGTGGAGCTGCGGGACAAGGGCATCCTGGAGGAGAGCCAGGGGGCGCAGGTCGTCTTCTTCGACGACATCCGAGGCCCTGACGACACCCCCGTGCCGATGCTCGTCCAGAAGCGCGACGGCGGATTCGGCTACGCCGCCACCGACCTGGCCACCATCCGCTACAGCATCCAGGAGCTGAACGGCACGCGCCTGCTGTACGCCGTGGACGCTCGCCAGGCCCAGCACTTCGACATGATCTTTCGCACGGCGCGCCGCGCGGGCTGGCTCACGGACGCCATCGAGGCCGTCCACGTCAAGAACGGCACCATCAACGGCCCGGACGGGCGACCGTTCAAGACCCGGGCTGGCGGCACCATCCGACTGGCTGACCTGTTGGATGACGCCCTCCGACAGGCCCGGCAGGTCATCGCGGAACGCGAGGCGGAGCAGCCCCGGAACCACGACCTCACCCCGGGCGAGCTGGAAGAGATCGCCCGCGTGGCCAGCATCGGCGCCGTGAAGTACGCCGAGCTGTCCACGTCCCGAGTCAAGGACTACGCCTTCGACGTCAAGCGGATGGTTTCCTTCAGCGGGCAGACCGGGGTGTATCTCCAGTACACCCATACCCGCATCGCCTCCATCCTCCGCAAGGCTTCCGAGACCACGGAACTCCCAGCGGAGTTCCACGCCACCCTCCCTCTCGAACCCGCCGAGCACGCCTTGGCCCTCCTCCTGGACGAGTTCAGCGCCACCCTCAACGCCGTCGCCACGACCCTGGAACCGCACCGACTGGCCAGCTACCTCTACGAGCTGGCGAAAGCCTTCACGACCTTCTACGAGTCGTGCCCCGTCCTCAAGGCGGACACAGCGGAGATCCAGGCCAACCGACTGGCTCTCTGCCGTCTCACCCGTGCCACCCTGGCCCAGGGACTAGACCTACTCGGCATCGCGGCGCCTGAGCGCATGTAAGGGAACGGCGTTTAAACTTGTTCCTTAACATCGCTGGTCACGTTCGGTGACGCTGGCCGGGCGCTTGCGCGTCCTACTGATGTCGAAAGACACCTCCCTTGAAGCCGGATGCGGCGTGGCGGTGATGGTACGGCTCGGAGTCGCTCTCAGGTTAAATCGTTCGTTCCGGCCACCGTCCGGATGATGAGGTGGCACGGTGATGGACCACGATGAGACTGCGCCTGTCCGACCGTCGACGCTGACTTGGGTGGGCCGGCACCTGGAGGCCGGCGAACGGATCGTCGGAGTCGAGGCGCTGCACGGCGGTATCACCGCCGAGGTACGCAGACTGATCATCGGCAGGCCGGACGGAGGCACCCGTGCCCTGGTGCTTCGAAGCTACGTCGACCCGTTCCATTTGGAGCACGCCGAGGGCGGGCTGATCGGGGAGGCCGACGCTCTGACCCTGCTCGCGGGGACCGGTGTGCCGACTCCCTCGCTGGTCGCGGTTGATCCGACCGCCGCGCAGTGCGAGTATCCGTCGCTCTTGATGACTCATCTGGCGGGCCGTACGGTCCTCGACGATGAGGGAATGGAGGCGCGGGTTCGCCTGCTGGCCCGTCAACTCGTCGCGATCCACGCAGTGCGCCCCGCTGAGCGGCCCCGGGAGTACACGACGTTGACGACCGCCGACACCGTTGTGGTTCCCAGGGGCGCGGACGCGGCCGTGTGGGCCGCGGCGATCGACGTGATCCGCAGGCCCGCGCCGCCCTACGAAGGGCGCTTTCTGCACCGGGACTTCCAGCCCGGCAACGTGCTGTTCGACGTGCCGTCCTCGAACCCGGACGGCGCCCGGATCACCGGCGTCATCGACTGGGCAGGGGCCTCCTGGGGCCCGGCCGATCTCGATGTGGCGCACTGCTCCGTCAATCTCGCACTGCTGCACGGCCCGGCCTGGGGCCTGCGGTTCGCCGTGGCGTACGAGGAGGCGGGCGGCGTGCTGGCTGCGAGCGTAAGCGAGCGGCTGTACTGGCGGGTGCGGGACGCGCTGGCCGCCTCGGAAGAAGTGCAGTCGGTGTCGCAGCCGTGGCGGGAGGCCGGGAGGACGGATCTGACGACGCGTTCTGTGGAGGAGCGGCTGGACGCCTACGTCACCGCCCTGATGAACGCGTCGGGCTGACACACGCGGCATAGCGGCAGTTGCCCGAGATTGATCGAGACCTACGGCGCGATGCGTCCCATCGACCGAGACTGCCTTGGCTTCGGCTTGTCCTCGTCCTCAAACCCGGTCGTGTGGTCACTCTTTGGAGTGATCGCAAGGTATGGGGCGGCCTTCCTCGTGATCCTGAACTCTGCGACGAAATAGCGGAGTTCACCAGGAAGGCCGTGGGATGAGTGTGCTGACGCCGGTCGGCAAACGGAATGGGTTCTCGGAACTGTCACGCTTCCGGACGGCCTTCCACGGGTGTCTGTCCGCGCGGCCCGACGCGTTCTTCGAACTGACTGATGCCCTGCTGTGTGCGGACGGTCCGACCCGGGCGCCGGTGGAGTTGTCGCTGCTCGCCGAGCACCAGCGCGGTTACGGCTCGTTGTACGGCGCTCTGAACCATGGTCGGCTCGACACGGACGGCCTGCGTGACCTGCTGGTTTCCTTGCCTCTTCCGCGGTTCGACGGGCGGATCGTGCTCACGGTGGACGTCTCGCCGTAGCTGCGGTCGGACGCTGCCTGCTCGCCGGAGCGGTTGTTCTGCCTGGTCCACGGCCGCAATGGCCGCTCATCGGACCACGTGGTGCCGGGCTGGCCGTACTCGTTCGTCGCCGCGCTCACCCAGGACCGCACGTCGTGGACGCAGGTCCTGGACGCGGTCCGGCTCGGGCCCGCCGACGACGCCGCGGCCGTCACCGCCGAACAGCTGCGGGCCGTGGTCGAGCGCCTGGTCACGGCGGGTCAGTGGCAGGACGGCGACCGGAACATCCTGGTCGTGATGGACGCGGGCTATGACGTGATGCGCCTGGCCTGGGTGTTGCGCGATCTGCCCGTCGAACTGGTCGGACGGCTGCGTTCCGACCGCGTCCTGCGGCTGCCGAAGCCGCCGCGTGTCTACGACCCCAAGGGCGGCCGGCCGCCGAAGCACGGACCGGAATTCCGCCTGGCGAAGCCGGAGACCTGGCCCGAGCCAGCGGTGGTGACCCTCAATGACACGCCCCGCTACGGCAAGGCCGAGGCCCGCGCCTGGGACCGGGTCCATCCCCGGCTCACCCACCGCTCGGCCTGGATCGACCTGGACGGCGAACTCCCCCTGGTCGAGGCGACGTTGGTCCGTCTCAAGGTCGATCACCTGCCCGGTGACCGGGATGCGCCACCGGTCTGGCTGTGGTCCTCCGCAACCGACGCAGGCCCGGACGATGTCGACTTCGTCTGGTCCTGCTACCTGCGCAGATTCGACCTGGAACACACATTTCGCCTGTTCAAGCAGTCCCTGGGCTGGACGAGGCCCCGGCTTCGTGACCCGCAGGCGGCCGACCGGTGGACCTGGCTTGTCATCGCAGCCCACACCCAGCTCCGCCTCGCGCTGCCGTTGGCAGCCGACCGGCGCAAGCCCTGGGAGAAGACCACCCGCCCCGGCATCGCGCTTACCCCGACCCGGGTCCGGCGCGGGTTCAGGAACATCCGCCCTCACCTCGGCAGTCCGGCCCGTGCACCCAAACCCACCCGGCCGGGGCCAGGGCGACCACCCGGCTCCAAGAACCGCAACCCCGCCACCCGCTACGACGTGGGCAAGACTGTCCAACGACCCGAGACACTCGTCGCTCTGCGTAATGGCCGACGATAAGGAACAAGTTAAAGTATGTGAGCGAATGCTCCAGCCAGCCGTCACTGATGGCCCGCATGCTCGAAGCCTTCACCGTCAGCGAAGGCGACCGGGTACTGGAAATCGGCACCGGCACCGGATACAACACCGCGCTGCTGTGCCACCGCCTGGGCGCCGAACACGTCGTGAGCGTGGACATCGACCCGGCACTGACCGAAGCAGCCCGCCACAAGCTCGGCAGCATCGGCTACGAGCCAGAGATCATCACTGGGGACGGCACCGCCGGCCACCCCGCGAGGGGACCCTACGACGGCATCCTGGCCACCTGCGGCGTCCACCGCATCCCCCACGCCTGGCTCCACCAGCTCCGCCCCGGCGCCGTCATCGTCACCAACATCGGCGCCGGCATCGTCCGCCTGGTCATGCAGGACGACGCCACCGCCACAGGCCGCTACCTCCCCGAAGAAGCCGGCTTCATGCCCGCCCGCCCCACCAACGACCACACCACCCCCACCCCAGCCCACTACACCGCCCAGATCGTCAACGCCCCCGGCCACACCCGCACCGAACCCCTCCCCGTACCACCAGAGAAGGCCGCCGACTTCTACCACTCCTGGGCACTCAGCCGCACCATGGAAGTCGTGCTGCTCCACCACGACGTCCTGGGCATGACCCTCCACAACGCGGACACCACCATCCACGGCCTCATCCACCCACCCACCCAGTCCTGGGCCCGAGCCATCCCCAACACCACCGGCACCACCGCCGACGTCACCACCGCCGGCCCACGCGACCTGTGGACCGAACGCCTCGACCTCCTCACCCCCTGGGCTCCACGCCAGACGCCCCGGACCCGCCGCCTACAGCCTGACCGTGAACCCCACAGGCGAGCACACCCTGCGGCGGGAACCCGACAACCTCACCTGGACCTTCTGAACGAACCCACCGCAGGGGCTCCTCCACCCGACGGCCTTCGTTTCCATTGCCGAGCGAAACCGACCGCGCGAACCACGAAGCATGCCCTGCGTGCGTTGGACAGCTCCCGGTTGACGGTGTTGGCTCCATTTCGTCCGCCCGGGCCGCGCGAGCTCCGCCAGCGCCTCCGGCAGTGCCGGGTCATCGATCGCGGAGACGGTGAAGGCGGGCGGCTTCGCATCCCGGCGGGCGGGTCCGGTCGGTGTCGGTTCGCCGGCAAGCATCCACCCCCAGGTCGTCAGCGAGATCCGGGCGGTGTTCGCATCTGCCGCAAGCGCACTGACGACCACACAGAGGTCCAGCAACCTGTGGCGGCGTCGCGCTGCTCGGGCCTGAGCAATTCCATGGACCACGCCTGACGGCGAGCTTGGCTCTGGGAGAAATCTGGGAGATGATCTTCCTCGCGAGCCCACGCCAAACTTTACCGAACCAACCCGGAATGCTCCTTTGACCTGCACGTTTCCCGGATTCGCTGGTAGCGATCTCGCCCGAACCTCATTCGGGACGAAGAGGTCGTGGGTTCAAATCCCGCCACCCCGACACACGCCAGAAGGGATCTACTCATGTGAGTAGATCCCTTCTGGCGTGTCAGGGCCGGACGGTGTCCGGTCAGTGGGGGGCGAGGAGTTCGAGGGTGTCGATCACGCGGTGGGAGAAGCCCCACTCGTTGTCGTACCAGGCGACCACCTTGACGTGGCGGCCGTCGACGCGGGTGAGGGCCGAGTCGAAGATCGAGGAGGCGGGGTTGCCGGTGATGTCGGAGGACACGAGGGGGTCCTCCGAGTACTCCAGGATGCCGGCGAGTGGCCCCTCGGCCGCGGTGCGGTAGGCCGCCAGGACGTCGTCGCGCGTCACGTCGCGGGCGACGGTCGTGTTGAGTTCGACGATCGAGCCCACCGGCACCGGGACGCGGATGGAGTCGCCCGACAGCTTGCCGTCGAGGTTCGGCAGCACCAGGCCGATCGCCTTGGCGGCGCCGGTCGTGGTCGGCACGATGTTGACGCCGGCGGCCCGTGCGCGGCGGGCGTCGCGGTGGGGGCCGTCCTGGAGGTTCTGCTCCTGCGTGTAGGCGTGCACCGTCGTCATGAAGCCGTGCTCGATGCCGGCGAGTTCGTCGAGGACCGAGGCCAGCGGCGCGAGCGCGTTGGTGGTGCAGGAGGCGTTCGAGACGATCGTGTGCGTGGCCGGGTCGTAGGCGTCGGTGTTGACCCCGAAGGCGAGCGTGACGTCGGCGCCGTCCGACGGGGCGCTGACGAGGACCTTCCTCGCGCCCGCGTCGAGGTGGGCGCGGGCGGCCTTGGCCGAGGTGAAGCGGCCGGTGGCCTCCAGGACGATGTCGACGCCGAGGGCGGCCCACGGCAGTCGGGCCGGTTCGCGCTCTGCCAGCACCGTGATCCGACGGCCGTCGACGACGAGGGCGTCGCCGTCGACGCTCACCGGGCGCCCGAGCCGGCCGGCCGTGCTGTCGTAGGCGAGCAGTCGGGCGAGGGTGGTGGGCTCCGTCAGGTCGTTGACGGCGACGACCTCCAGGGCGCTGTCGCGTTCGAGCAGTGCCCGCAGCACGTTGCGTCCGATACGTCCGAATCCGTTGATGGCGATGCGAGTCATGAGTGATGTCCCTTTCCTTCGCCACCAGCGTCGCTCGCGGCTCGTGCCGCTGACAGTGGCGGGATCGCCAGGGTCCGGAAGGATCTCGCCACGCCCGGGGCGAGTGGGTCACTCGCCCCGGGTGAAGGTGCGCCGGTACTCGCTCGGCGTGGTGCCGAGGATGCGCTGGAAGTGCAGGCGCAGGTTGGCGCCGGTGCCGAGCCCGACGTCGGCGGCGATCTGCTCGACGCTGCGCTGCGAGCGTTCGAGCAGCTCGCGGGCCAGGTCGACGCGGGCGCGCATCACCCACTGCATCGGCGTGTACCCGGTCTCCTCGACGAAGCGCCGGGAGAAGGTGCGCGGCGAGACGCCGGCCTGCCGCGCCAGGGTGTCGAGGGTGAGGGGCTCGCCGAGGTGGCGCAGGGCCCACTCGCGGGTGGCGCCGAAGCGTTCGCCGAGCGGCTCGGGGACGCTGCGTGGCACGTACTGGGCCTGGCCGCCGCTGCGGTACGGGGCCGCGACCAGGCGTCGGGCCGCGTGGTTGGACGCGGCCACCCCGAGGTCGCCGCGCAGGATGTGCAGGCACAGGTCGATGCCGGAGGCGGCGCCGGCCGAGGTGAGCACGGTGCCCTCGTCGACGAACAGCACGTCCTCGTCCACGTGGACGAGCGGATGCCTGGCCGCGAGTGCCCGCGTGTAGTGCCAGTGCGTCGTGGCGCGCCTGCCGTCGAGCAGGCCCGTGGCGGCGAGCGCGAAGGCGCCCGTCGAGATGGCGGCGAGCCGCGCGCCCCGGTCGTGTGCGGCGACCAGGGCGTCGACGACGGCGCGTGGCGGGTCGTCGCGGTCCGGGAACCGGTAGCCGGGGACGAAGACGATGTCGGCCCAGGCGAGGGCGTCGAGGCCGTGGGCGACGCGGTACGACAGGCCGTCGCCGCCGGTCACGAGACCGGGTGCCGCCCCGCACACCCGCACCTCGTACGGCATGCTCGCGCGGGTCGTGAAGACCTGCGCGGGAATTCCGACGTCGAGCGGCTTCGCGCCCTCCAACACGAGGACGGCGACGCGGCGCAGGCGGGGGGCGGGCACAGGACGAGGCTACGAGGGGTGTCGCGTCGACGCGTCCGGCCGCGCGGACCGCCGGGGGCGCTTCGGCCGTCGGCGTGCGGCCACTCGTAGGCTGCCGGCGTGAACGACACCAGAGGTGACAGGGACGGCATACGGATCAGGGCGGGCGGTCTGGACGACGTCGCGCTCGTGCTGGGGATGCTCGACGGCGCGGTGGCGTGGATGAACGCGCGGGGGAACACCGAGCAGTGGGGGACCGTGCCGTACTCGGCGAGGCCGGGTGGGGTGGAGCGGATCGAGGGGTACATGCGGGACAACGAGCCGCACCTCGCGGAGGTGGGTGGGGTGCCCGTCGGGGCCCTGGTGTTGGGGGTGGGGCCCAGTCCGCAGATGCCGATCACGCCGGCCGGGGAGCCCGAGCGGTACGTCCGGCTGCTGGTCTCCGACCGGGAGCACGCCGGGCGGGGGATCGGTGCGGCGCTGCTGGCGCACGCGGTGGAGGAGACCCGGCGGGCCGGGGTGGGGCTGCTGCGGGTCGACTGCTGGGCGGGCGGCGGGGGTGAGTTGGTGGCGTACTACGAGCGCAACGGGTTCGTGCCCACCGAGCGTTTCGCGTACGGGGAGTGGCCGGGGCAGGTGTTGGCCCGGCGGGTCGGCTGACGGGTGGAAGGGCTGACGGGCGGGAGGGAACCGGTTGGGTCGTGGCCCCGTCCGAGGGGAATGCGTCACTCAACCACGTGGGCCACTCGGGGCCGTTGGGGCACGCGCCTGCTGACGGGGGTCCTCGTCGCCGGCGTCCTCGGCTGCGGCGCGGACAGCGACCCCGGCGGCGGCAGCGACACGGACACGGGAACGGACAGAGGAACGGGCACAGGCGCGGAGTCGGGGCGGAGCCCGGGGCCGGAGGCGGGCGACGACCCGTGCTCCCCCGAGCCCGACCCCTCGCGCGAGCACCTGCCGCGCATGTGCGCCGTGGCGGACGCGTGGGAGGGGTCGGAGGCGGCACGCCGGTGGATCGAGGAGTTCCAGCCGCTCGACTCCGTCGTCCAGCTGCCCGAGGGCGGCCTGCGCGGCGAGAAGGACGTCCTGGCCTACGAGAACGGCAGCTTCAGGGCGCTGACGGCCCTGCCCGAGGAGCGGGTCGACGGCGCGATCCGGTGGGAGGACGGCGAGACCAGGCCCGTGTCCCTGATGTCGGCCGCCGACGCCTTCGGGGAGATGAGCAGCGGGATCGCCGACAGCTCACCGGGCTTCGACGCGCTGGAGGTGACGGGCGTCGCGTCGGGTGAGATGCGGGTCCGCACCAGCCGGGGGCCCGCCCAGGTCCCCGCCTGGCTCTTCACGCTCGACGGCTACGACACCCCGCTGCGGCACGCCGCCGTCCCCTTCCCGGAGCCGCTGGCCGCCCCCGTCGACCAGGGGGACGGCGGTGGCGGGGAGTTGCGGGGGCTGGAGGCGCTGGGGGAGGTGAGCGAGGACGGCCGGCGCGTCACCGTCACCTGGTGGAACGGCTCCTGCACGGAGACGGCCTTCGACGTGCTGGAGACGGAGGAGAGCGTCGTCCTCGCGGCGTGGATCGCCGGCGGGCCACCCGAGGGAACGGTGTGCACCGCCGAGGTGCGCATCGTGCGGAAGACGCTGGAGCTGGAGCGTCCGCTCGGGGAACGCGCCCCGCTCGACGCGTTCTCGGGCGAGGTGCTCCAGCCCGGACCGCCGGAGCCGGCGGCGGAGTAGCGCCGGAGGGGCGGGCCCGCCCCCGTGCCGTCCACCGGGGTGGGTGACGACGGCACGGGGAGCGGTGGGTCACTCCGTGCGCAGGGCCGTGGCCGTGCGGGACCTGGCGGCCCAGGTGGCGGGCGGGAGGGCGCCGAGGGCGGCGATCGCGATGCCGCCCAGGGCGAGGAGTGCCAGCTGCGGCGCCTCGTACACGTCGAGGACGGACGACGGCAGCGGGGTGCCCGCCGCCTCTCCCATCAGGGGCACGACGAGGTCGTGCAGGGCGAAGCCGGCCGGGACGCCGAGCAGGCCGCCGAGGACGCCGATGCCCACAACCGAGGCGAGCACGAGGCTCACGGTCTGCCGGGGCGTCATGCCGAGGGCCTTGCAGACGCCCAGGTCGTGGACGCGCTCGCGGGTGTCGAGGACGACCGAGTTGAGGACGCCGAGGCCGGCCACGGAGACCAGCATGAGGGTGAGGAGCGCCGCCATCGCCTGGAGGATGAGGAGCGTGCTCTCCTGCTCCGAGGAGGAGTTGGCCATGGCGCCGCCGCCCAGCGGCTCCACCGCCGCGGCGAGGTCCTCGGCGTACGCGGTGGCGGAGACGCCCGGCTCCACCTCGATGAGGAACTCGTCCGGCTCGCTCGACGGGAAGTCGCCGAGCGTCGCGTGGAGCGACAGCCCGTCGTCGGAGGTGTCGAACGCCTCCCCGACGATCCGCAGGGTCGCCGTGTCCTCCCCGACGGTGACGCGCACCGTGTCGCCGATCGTGGTGCCGGTCTTCTCCAGGAAGCGGGAGGGCACCACCACCTGCCCGGCGCCCGTGAGCCAGTGTCCGGCGATCATCGCGTAGCCGCCGGCCCGCGAGTCGCCCTGGTAGAGGGTGGCGCGGGCCGTGCCGGTGACGCCGGCGACGGTGGCGTCCGTCTGCGTCCGGCCGTAGTACGAGGCGGTGCCGGCCTGGGCCTCGACGGCGGCGCGGATCTCGGCCGGGTCGGCGGCGGTGGGCGCGGGCGACCCCGCCGCGCGTCCCGGGTCCGGGGCCGTCCCCGGGGCCACACCCGGGTCCGTGCCCGGGTCCGCGCCGGCCTCGCCCCCGGGCGGCGGACCCGGCGCCGGCCCCGGCCCCGGCCCGTGGGCCAGCCCGCCGCTGATGGCGGTCACGTCGGCGTGGTCCTCGGGGTCCTGCGCCTCTCCGACCGCGCTCAGGGAGGCGGTCAACCCCATCGCGAACGTCGCCGTCACCGTGCCGAAGGCCACCGCGAGCAGCATCGCCAACGTGCGGACGGGGTGCGCGAACGGGCTGGCCAGCCCGTAGCTCACCGCCCGCGGCAGCGGCAGCCGCCCCGCCGCCCGGTGCGCCCACTGGCCGCGCCCCGTGCGCGGCGCCCGGCCGACCGCGATGGCCTCGACGGTGCGCAGCCGTCCGGCCCGCAGCGCGGGGACCAGCGCCGCGACGCCGACGACGAGCAGCGCGGCGGCCGGCACCACGAGGTTCACCCACCAGGCGACCGAGAGCGACGGCGTCCCGTACACCGACCCGGTGTCCTCAAGCAGCGGCATGGCCAGCACGTTTCCCAGGGCGACCCCGAGCGCGACGCCGACGACGGCCGGGATCATCGCCTGGGCGACGTAGGCGCGCACGACCTCGCGCGGCGTGAAGCCGATGGCCTTCAGGACGCCGATCCGGCGCAGGCTGGTGCCGACGGCGCCGCTGATGACGCTGCCGACGATGATCACCGACATCACGATCCCGAGGACGCCGAAGGCCATGAGGAACGGGATGGTCGGCGCGGCGCCCCGGTTCGCGGACCGTCGGGCGTCCAGCCAGGACTCGGTGCCGAGCAGCGCCCCGGAGGGGACGGCCGCGGCGATCGCCTCCCGGTGGTCGGCGATCCGGCCCTTCGTTCCCGCGGCGTCGAGACGGTAGAGCATCTGGTTGGTGACGGGGGTGTCCGCGCTCCCGTTCCCGCCCCCGTTCCCGTCGCCGTCGCCGTCCGCCGAGGCCAGCGCCGTGACCTGTGCCGCGGTGGCCCACGCGGTGGCGGTCCTGGTGGCCGAGAGGGCGAAGCCGACGACGGTGAGGGTCGGGCTGTTCGCCGCCTCCGTCGCGTTCAGCGTGGTGCCGAGCTCCAGGAAGGGCCCGGAGAACGTCGCGGAGAGCACGATCTCGCCCGGCCCGGTCGGCCACCGACCCGACGTCAGGTCCAGCTCGTCGACGTCGGCGTGCGGGCTGTCCCGCCCGACGAGGGTCAGCGCCGGCAGGTGGCCCCCGTTCTGATCCACCGGCCGGATGGTGGTGGACGGGAACGGCCCGGCGCTCGCGGTGACGCCGGCCAGCCGTCCCGTGGCGTCGAGCTCCGCCTCGCTCGCCCGGTCCGGGTCGAACTGCGCGGTCAGGTGCGCGCCGTGCTGGCTCGCGAAGGCGCGGTCGAACGGCGCGCTCGCCGCGACCATGAGCGATCCGGCGACGACGGCCGACGCGACGGCCATCGTCGTGGCCAGGGCGATCACCACCGTCTGCACCCGTCGCCGGCTCACGCCGGAGCGCACGACGCGGCCGAGCGCGCCGGTGCCGAGGAGCCCGTGCCTCATCGGACGGCCTCCGTCGGGGTGCCGGGGGTGCCGGGGGTGGTGGGGGTGCCGGGCCTGCCGGGGATGCCGGGCGCGTCGGTGGCGGGGGCGGACGCGTCCGACACGGACGCGGGCCGGCCGTCGACCAGGTGGATCGTGCGGGTCGCGCACGCGCGGGCCAGCGCCAGGTCATGCGTGACGAGCACGATGGTCTGCCCCCCACGGTGCAACTCCAGCAGCACCTCCCGCACGTCGTGGCCCGAGGCCGTGTCGAGGGCGCCGGTCGGCTCGTCGGCGAGCAGCAGCGCGGGCCGGTTGACCAGGGCGCGGGCGACCGCGACCCGTTGGCGTTCGCCGCCCGACAGCCGGCCCGGGTAGGCGTGGGCGTGCCGGGAGATGCGCAGCAGCTCCATGAGCTCCTCGGCGCGGGCCGCCGCCTCCCGCCGTGAGGTTCCCGTCAGCTGGGCGGGGAGGCGGATGTTGTCCAGGACGGTGAGGTCGTCGAGCAGGTTGAAGAACTGGAAGACCATGCCGATCCGCTCGCGGCGGAACCGGGCCAGCGCGTGCTCGCCCAGCCGGTCGATCCGGCTCCCCGCGACGGTGACGACGCCGTCGGTCGGCCGGTCCAGGCCGGCGACGAGGTTCAGCAGCGTGGACTTCCCGCTGCCGGAGGGACCGGTCACGGCGAGGGCCTCACCCTCGTCGACGGTGAGGGTGAGCGGCCCGAGCGCCGGTGCGCCGGCGCTGTCGTACCGCTTGGCCACGCCCTCCAGGGCGATCGCATGCGTCATGGGAGTGTCCGTCCGTCCTTCGGGCCCGCGGGTTCCCGCGGTCGGGAGTTCGTGTGTGTCGGTGTCGGCCCGGGAAACGTAGGGGCGGGCGCGGTGACGGCGCGTCGGCCGTCGCACCGACATCGGGCCCTCCTCGCGGCCGAGTCGCCGCGGTGTCATCCCCGCGGCGTACGTCCCGGGGACGGGGGCGGGGGCGGGGTCGTGCCGTCCGGGCTGATGCGGTCCGAAGCGGGCCGCCCGCACAATGAGCCGGTGCAGAAGGAGGACCGGCGCGGCTGGCGTCGGCAGCTACGCGACGCGTTGCGCCCGGAGGCGGTGCCCGCTCCGCTGTCGCGCCGGGCGCTGCGCGCCGACGTGGCGCTGGCCGCCGTGCTGACGGCCGTCGCGCTGTTCTGGGCCGCGCGGTATCCCGACACCGGGCAGGTGTGGCTGGACCAGGACGCCCGCTCTCCGTTCCCGGACGTGGAGACGGGGCCCGACGGGGGACCGGAGCCGGTGCCCGATCCGTCCCCGCCGCCCGAGGTGCCGCCCCCCGAGCCGCCGACTCCCGAACCGCGGGCCCCCGAACCCCAGGCCCCCGAACCGCAGGCCCCGCGCACGGACCCGGACCTCCGCCACGTCGGCCCGGACTCCGTGACGCGCGAGGAGGAGACCTCGGCGGCCGTGTGGCCGCTGGTCGTGCTGTCGGCGGTGCCGTTGGCGCTCCGGCGCCGGTTCCCGCTGGCGGCGTTCGCGGTGGTGAT
This sequence comes from Streptomyces sp. 4N509B, assembly GCF_052245655.1. Taxonomy (NCBI): domain Bacteria; kingdom Bacillati; phylum Actinomycetota; class Actinomycetes; order Kitasatosporales; family Streptomycetaceae; genus Streptomyces; species Streptomyces sp. 4N509B. Next base: position 23,764 of record NZ_JBQQBZ010000046.1, on the reverse strand, counting down.
GCTCGCGACGCTGTGGATGGTCGACGACGCCTCCTGGATGAACGTCGCGACCTGCGTCGTCGGCGCGTACAGCGCCGTCGTCCACAGCCGTCACCGGACGTGGGCGATGGCGGGGATGGTTCTCGCCGCCGTGCTGGCCGGCGTCGCGTTCCGGGAGACGGAGCCCGTCCTGCCGGGCTGGTCGAGCCCCGCCGTCGTGCTGCTGCTGGCCGGGGTGCTCGCCAGCCTGGTCCGGTTCTGGCGACGTCAGCTCGCGCTCAGCCGCGACCGCTACACGCGGCTGCAACGGGACCAGGAGGAGGCCACGCGCCGCGCCGTCGAGGAGGAACGGGCCAGGATCGCCGCCGAGTTGCACGACGTCGTCACCCACAATGTGAGCGTGATGGTGATCCAGGCGGGCGCGGCGCGCAAGGTGATGGACGTGGCGCCCGAGCAGTCGAGGGAGGCGCTGCTCGCGGTCGAGGCCGGCGGGCGGGCCGCGATGGCGGAGCTGCGGCACGTGATGGGCCTGCTCGCCGCCCCGGACCACGAGAGCCCCGACGGCCTGGTGCCCCAGCCGGGCCTCGGGCAGCTCGACGCCCTCGTCGAACGGGTGCGCGCGGCCGGCATCCCGGTGAGCGTCGAGGTGTCGCTGCCGACCGAGCCGCTGCCGCCGGGCGTGGACCTCACGGCGTACCGGGTGGTCCAGGAGGCGTTGACCAACACGATCCGGCACGCGCCGGGCGCCGAGGCGTCCGTCGTGATCGGCCACGACGAGGAACGCCTCGCGCTGGAGGTCACGAACACGCGGGGCGGGCGGGACGCCGTGGCGGTGGGCGGAGGCAACGGCCGCGGCCTCATCGGGCTGCGCGAACGGCTCGCGCTCTACGGCGGCGAGCTGACGGCCGGCCCGACGCTCGCCGGCGGGTACCGGATCACGGCCCACGTCCCGTGGCGGGCCGCGTGAGCGGGGCGGCGCCGCTGCGCGCCGTCATCGCCGACGACCAGGCCCTGGTGCGGACCGGCTTCGGGATGATCCTGGCCGCCGACGGCATCGAGGTGACGGCCCAGGCGGCCGACGGCGACGAGGCCGTCGCCGCGGTCCGCCGCACCCGGCCCGACGTCGTCCTCATGGACATCCGGATGCCGCGGATGGACGGCATCGAGGCCACCCGGCGCATCCTCGCCGACGGCGGGCCGGGCGGCGCCCACGCCGGCGGGCCGGGCGGCGGGCCGGGCGGCACCCGCGTCATCATCCTGACCACCTACGACCTCGACCACTACGTGTACGCGGCCCTCACCGCGGGCGCCAGCGGCTTCCTGCTCAAGGACGTCACGCCCGAACACCTGGTGGCCGCCGTGCGCCTGGTGCGGTCGGGCGACGCCCTGCTCGCTCCCACGATCACCCGCCGCCTGATCGAACGCTTCGCCCACCGCGACGAGCCGGCGACGGCCGCCCCCCACCGTGACCTCGCGGGCCTGACCCCGCGCGAACTGGAGGTGCTCCGGCTCCTCGCAACGGGCCTCAGCAACGCCGAACTCGCCGACCGCCTCTTCCTCAGCCCGGCCACGGTCAAGACCCACGTCGGCCGCATCCTCTCCAAGCTCGACCTCCGCGACCGCGTCCAGGCCGTCATCCTCGCCTACGAGACGGGCCTGGTCGCCCCGGGCGACCAGGCCCACCGGGGCCGGGAACAGCCGCCGGGGCACGGCGCGGACCCGCCGGCCTGACGGGCAGCCCTCCGACCGAAGGACAGCCCCGTCCGACTGGCGGGCGGACACGGCCGGCTCGGCGGGCGCGGCGAGCCCTCGGCCGGCCGCGTCGTGGGGTTGGCTGGGCGGACCCCGCCGAACCCCTCCAAGGAGGAGCATGTCCGTCCGCTTTCCCGCGCTGGTCGCCGCCGGCGCGGCGCTCGTCTCCGCCGCGCTGGTCGTGGGCGGCACACCCACCGCCACCGACGCGTACCCGTTCGTCGTGCAGCTGGAGAGCGGCCGGGGGCCCTACTGCGGGGGCGCCCTCGTCGCGCCGACGAAGGTCGTCACCGCCGCCCACTGCGTGGTGTACGAGGAGATCAGCGCCGTCGGGGGGCGGACCGAGCGCGACGGGACGGACGGGCGGGCCGCGGACGTCGTCGACCGGTGGGTCCATCCGGACCACGACGGCGACACGAACGTCAACGACATCGCCGTCCTCACCCTGGGCGAGGCGCTGCCCTACGAGACCCTGCCGGTGGCGGAGCCGGGCGACACCGGGCTGTACGCGCCGGGCACCACGGCCCGCGTCCTCGGGTGGGGCCAGACCTCGGAGGTCGGTCCCGCGGCCGAGCGGCTGATGACCGCCGAGGTGCCCGTCCTCTCCGACGCCGACTGCGCGGCGGCCTACGCGGCCTTCCCCGTGCGCTTCCACGCCGCGTCCATGGTCTGCGCCGGCCTGCCCGAGGGCGGCGTGGACGCGTGCGCGCAGGACAGCGGCGGCCCGTTGGTCATCGACGGGGTGCTGGCCGGCGTCGTCTCGTGGGGCAACGGCTGCGCCCGCGCCGGATACCCCGGGGTCTACGCCCGGGTGACCGCGTTCGCCGAGGACGTCAGGGAGCAGCTCGGGCGCTGAGCCGGGTGTCGCTGAGCCGCGCGCCGGTGAGTCGCGTGCCGCTGAGTCGCGTGCCGGTGGCGTGCCGGTGGCGTGCCCGGCGCCGTGGCTCAGCCCAGGGGCGGCTGCGGCGGCGTCGTCGGCGCGTGGCCGCGCTGCTGGAGCCACTCGTTGTCCGCCTGCTCGTTCCTGGGGGTCGGGAAGAACCGCTCCCGGGTGAGGGCGAAACCGATCAGGGCGGCCCGCAGCGGCTCCGGGATGCCGGGCTGGTACCCGACGACGGTGGCGGACACGAAGCCGGACTCGGTCAGGACGGTGCCGAGGCGTTCGCCGAGCGGGCCGGTCACGACCCGCACGGCGTCGCCCGTGCCGGGCGCCGGGTCGATCGTGGCGAGCGGCGACGCGTTCGGGTCGGGGCCGACGACGTCCGCGTGGGTCTGGCGCATCAGCTGCCGGCGGACGGTGGCCAGGCGCTGCCCGTCGGCGCCGTACACGACGGTCTCGCGGCGGCGCGGGTCCTCCACCGCGAAGTCCACCGTGTAGTACGGCTGGCCGGTGGGGGAGGTCACCGAGATGCGGCAGGCGGAGGGCGGGTAGTCGGGCCCGGGGTGGGTGAGCTGCGCCGTGGCGAACGGCGTCCCGTTCTCGTTGCGGATCTCCGTCTCGGTGACGCGCAGCTTCTGTTCGCCGGAGACCGCCAGGTGCTGCTGCACGTAGGTGCGGGCCCGGGCGCGGCGCCTGAGCACGATGGTCGGCACGGCGATGACGGCGGCGGCGACCGCGACGAAGAACAGGGTCGACAGGACAGTGAAGATCCACTGGTCGATGCTGGCGTCCACGACCGAGTCGCCCATGACGCGCACGGGGAAGGTGCTGCCCGGCTCGCCGACCGTCTCCATGCGCTCGGTGCCGGACTCGTCGCCCGCCGTCCAGTCGATGATGCAGGAGCGGTCCTTGCCGCTGCCGGAGCACTCCCGGACGGTGCCGGTGCCGGCCGTGCCGAAGATCAGCGTGGACAGCTGCCACACGGTCACGACGGCGAAGACCAGGGCGACGCCCACGACGAACAGCACCCACTTCGGGAAGCCGCGCCGCCGGGGTTGGGGCTGTGGCTGGGGTTGGGGCTGCGGCTGTGGCTGCGAGTGCGGCTGCTGCGGGTACCCGCCGCTGTTGATCGTGGCCACGACGACTCCTCCCTGACGACCCGTGCCCGCCCAGCCTACGGGGATTCGCGCGCGTCGGTAGGGTGCCTTCGCACCCTCGTGCCGGGAACGTGCCGGGAAGGCGCCGGGTGCCGCGCGGGGAACGGCGGGTTCCGCGCCGCCGCCTTGCCGCGCAACCGCCTCGCCGCGCCGCCGGTCAGCGGAGAGGTCACAGGAGGCCGGGCACGTCGGGCAGTTCGAGGAGCATCGTGTCCTCGAACTCCGGCAGGTACCGCACCCGCAGCACCCGCCCCACCTGGAGCCACCCGAGGCTCTGGTCGGGCACGTACCGGGTGAGGCGCTGGGAGAAGACGAGGCCGTCGGGCCGGCTGACCGCCAGCTCCAGTTCCAGTTGGGGCATGCCCTCGGCGATCTGGCCCGTCGCGGCGAGGGCGCGCACCACGGCGTGGGTGGCGATCCCGCGCCGGGCGACGTCCAGCTTGCGGTCGGTGACGACCGCGTCGTTGAGCATCAGCCGGTCGAGGGCGGCCTGGCCGGCGAGGTGGTCGGTGCTGGAGCGGTCGAACTCGACGCGGGCCGGCTCGTCCGGCAGGTACCTGACCGGCAGCAGCAGGCCGGCCCTGGGCTCGGGGAAGGGCAGCGGCCTCATCCGCTCGGTGCCGTACTCGTGGGAGACGAAGCGCATCTCGGAGCGGAACCGCTCGCCGTGGGCCCCGGTCACCTCCAGGTCGACGGCGTAGACGCTCCGTTCCTCCGAACTCCACTCGGAGACGCGCCGCGGCGTCCCCGACGTCACGCGCCCCACGCCCACGGGGGCCCGGCGGAAGCGCTCGCCGTTGGTGCCCTCGCGCCAGGCGTCGAGGAAGTCGGACCTGCCGTCGACGTCGCCGGCGAAGACGGCCAGGAGGATGACCGGGATGGCGTAGGCGAGCAGCAGCATGGTGATGCTGCGCCCCAGGCTGCCCCAGACGTCCCAGAGCGTCGTGACGGTGGTCCACGTGCCGACCAGGAGGACGGTGACGGCGATGACGGCCAGGCGCCGGGCGGTCCACCGCCTCGCGGGCGCGGGCGCGACGGGCTGCTTCGTCACGGCTGCCTCCGGCGGGAGCCGGGGCCGGCGATGTTCGGGTTGGCGGGGATGGCGAAGACGACCTCGTCCTCGTGGCCCGGCAGGTAGTGGACGTCCACGACGTTGCCCGCCTGGAGCTTCGGCAGGACGTTGCCGGGGACGAAACGGTCGACGCGCGCCTCGAACGTCGTGCCGTCGGGCCGGGTGACGACGAGGTCCAGCAGGAGCCGGGGCCTGCCGTCGCGCATCTCGCCCGTGACGTGGAGCTCGCGCACCACCGCCCGCGCCGCGACGCCGGTCCGGGAGATCTCGATGCGGCGCGGCGTGGTGAGGCCCTGGCGGATCATCACCTCGTCGTAGGCGGCCTGTATCTGGGCTTCGAGGCGCGCCACGTCCTCGGGGGTGCGCCCGCCCTTCACGAGCTCCACCCGCTCCGTCGCGCCCGGACGGTACCGCACCGGCAGCACCGTGCCCGGCACCACCAGCGCCAGCTCGGTGACCGGGACCACCTGTTTCGCGTGGGACTCGAAGGTCATGCCGTCCTGCCCGACGACGGTCATGTCGATCCGCAGCTGCGGCTGGTCGTTGATGACGGTGCCGGTGGGCGTGGCGGAGAGCACGGTGCCGACGCCGATCGGCGCGTCGCGGAAGCGGGAGCTGTTCCTGCCGCCCGACGACGGCAGCAGGCCCTCGCCGAGGAGGGACGCCAGCATGGGGACGACGATGACGGTGACGACGAGCAGGGTGAACAGCTCACCCATCCAGGGCCCGGGGGGCGTGGGGTCGTCGGCGGTGAGGCCGTTGACCAGGTAGAGGCCGACGACACCGAGGACGACGGACCAGGCGACGACGCGTACGACGATGGGAGATGTCATGGCGGCGACGGTAGGAAGCCGCCGCGCGCTACCGATCCCAGCTTTCGCCCTGCCGTTACGCTGGGTTCCATGCCGATAGCCCGTCCGCCGGCCCGTCCGCCGGCCCGTCCGCGCGCCATGGTGCTGCACGAGCTGTGGCGGGAGGTGGGGGGCGTCGAGGCGTTGAGCAACGCCCAGGGCGGGCCGCTCAGCCGCACCGTCAAGCTGATCCTCGACCCGCTGGTGTTCCGGCCGGTCCAGCATCCGCTGTGCGCCGGGCCGTTGGTGACGCGGGAGGGGGAGCGGCAGCTGGCGGCGCTGCTCGGCGAGTCCGCCGGGGTGCTGCGGGACACCGCCGCGTGGTTCGTGCTCTTCAAACGGGTGCGCAGGGAGCGGCGCATCACGGACGGGAACCCGCAGGACCGGTACTTCCAGCGGTGCTTCGAGCTCGCGACCGTCGTGGGCGGCCCGCCCGAGGGGCCGTCGGGGCGGGCGCTCGTCGAGCGGGCGCTGGACGAGCTGCACGGCGCGGCGGAGGGCCGCACCACGGGCGCGCTGCGGGAGTACCTGGCCGATCCCGCGCGGGCCGCGCGGCTGGCGGCGCGCGTCGAGGCGGCGTGGGCGGAACGGGCCCTCGACGGGGCCCAGTCCGCGTCCGAGCGGTCGGAGCCCGCGACCGACGGGGCCGTCGCGGCGGTGCTCGACGCCTGCCCGCACCCGGCCCCCGACGGCCCCGCGTCCCCCGCCCTCGACGGCCTCGTCGCCGGCCGCGCCGGCTCGGCCGCCGGCCGGCGGTTGTGGACGGTCGACGGACGCGCCCGCGAGCTGGGTCTGACCGGCCATCGGCTGCCGCCGATGCCGCGCGTGGGCGAGCCGGGGGAGACGGTCTCCACGGCCTCGCTGGGGCCGCCCCTGGACCGGAGCGTCCACGAGCGGGTCTTCACGGCCCTGCGGTCGGCGGCCTCCGTCGACCGCGACGAACTGCCACCCGTGGACCGCCTCGTCGCCGAGGAGATCGACCGCGCCTGCGCCCCCTGGGCGCTGCGCGAGGAGTCCCTGCGGGTCGTCGCGGCGGTGGGCGAGCGGCTCGCTCGCGGCCTGCGGCCGTTCGACGGCGGCGGGGAGACGGCCGGGCACCGCGCGGTCAACGCGCGGTGGGGGCGTGAGGCGTACGTGCTGCGGGCCCGGCGGCTGAGGTTCACCGTCGTGCCGTCCGGGCCGGAGGCGGGAGGGGAGGCACCCGGGTCGTCGGCCGGATCGGCGGCCGGGTCGTCGGCGCGGGGCGGTGTGGGCGCCGAGGGCTCGGAGGGACGCGAGGAGCGCGAGGGGCGCGAGGGGAGTGAAGGGCGCGAGGGGCGTGAGGCTGCCGAGGCGTTGGGGCGTGTCGCGGCCGAGCTGCGGCGGCCCTGGCAGCCGTACGTCCGCCGCCTGTGGGCCCGGCTGCACGGCCGGGACGTGCGGGCGGCGCCCGTCGGGACGGTGGGCGAGCTGTGGGACCTGCTGGACGGCGTGGCCCGTTCGGTGATCCTCGACCAACGAGCGCGGCTGCGCCGGGCGTTGAGCGCGCGGCCGGACACGGCGGCGGTCCCCGTGTTCGATCCGGCGGTGGGTCCGGCGGTGAATCCGGCGGTGAATCCGGCGGTGGGTCCGGCGGTGGACACGGCACCGGAGGCGGCGTGACGGCGACACTCCGCGTCCACGGGGACGACGGCGGGGGCATCCGCGTCATCACGCCCCACCCGGGCGGGGCGCCGGCCGAGCCGGGCGTCGACGCGGCCGTGCTCGACGTCGCGGGCGGGCACCTCACGTGGAGCGTCCTCGCGCTCGACGCCCCACCCGTCGCGGTGCTCGACGACCCGGTCGCCGCCCAGTCCTGGGCGTGGGCGCTCTACGGCGAGGCGGCGGCCCTGGCCCTGGCCGCGCCGTCGCCCGCCACCGTCGAGGTGCGGGCCGCGCCGGTGCTCGGCGAACTGCTCGTGGCGGCGCGGCGCCTGGCGTTCGCGCACTGGGCGGCGCGCTGGTGGCCCGCCTCGACGGTCGACGCCATCCCGCCGCTCGACGAGGACCTGCTGCACCGGGAGATCGCCGAGCTGACGGAGGAGTGCGAGCTGGTGACCGGCGGCGAGGAGCCGGAGACGCTCCCGTTCGCCGTCCGGCCGTCCGTCGCGTCCGCCGGCTCCACCGCCGCCGACGGGTACGCGCTCGCCGCCGGCGGCACGCCGGCCGGTGGCGGGGGCGCCGCCGGGGCGCTGACGTTGGCGCGCGGCTCGGCGGGTTCGGACTGGCGGCGGTACCCGCCCGGTCTGTTCGACGCCTCGGAGCGGGCCGTGGCGTGGGAGGCGCGGCGGGTCGCCGGCCGCACCGTCGTGACGGTCAACGCGGCCGCCGCGCCGCCGCCGCTCGCTCGGCACCTGGCGCCCCGCGCGCTGGTCACCGTGGGAGGTGGCGCGGGCGGCGCCGTGGCGGCCGGCGAGGCACGGCTGCGCCTGGTCGACGACGCCTGGGTGGGCGAGACGACGCTGGCCGCCGCTCCCACGGCCGGCCAGGCGCTGGACGTGCGGCTGTACCTCCCGGCCTTCGCCGACCCCCCGCCGCCCGGTGTCGACCCCGGCCTCGACCCCGACGACGACCCGGCCCGGCAGCGGGCGCTGCGCGACCGCCTCCGCGCCCTGGCCCGCGACCGCCTCGACCACGCCCTCGCCGCGCGCCCCGAGGCCACCCCCCACCCGCTCAGGGCGGAGATCGCCGCCGCCGTCGCCGCCTCCGACACGGACTTCTGAGAAACGGACGCCGCCTTCGTGCCAGACCCAGACGACACCCCGCCCAGCTCGCCCACCCCGAACATCCCGCCCACTCCGCCTGAACCGCCCACTCCGCCCGAACCACCCACTCCGCCCGAACCACCCGCTCGGCCCGAACCACCCGCCGGATTCGACGACATGGCGGGCATCCTCCGCGACGACGCCACCGTCGCCCGCCTCCTCGCCGAGGGCGGCGAGGCCATGGTCCGGGGCGACGCCCGCGCCGGGCACCGGGCGTTCGACGAGGCCGCCCGGCTGGCGGCCCGCCACCCGCACCTGGTCAGCCAGTGGGTCCAGGCCCTCCAGAACCGCGCCAGCGCCAGCCACCAGCTCGGCGACCACACCGCCGCCGCCGACGGCTACCGCCGGGCCCTCGCGATCTGCGAGAGCCTCCCCGGCGACCCGCTGCTGTGGCTCCGCGCCCCCCTGCTGACGGGCCTCGCCAGCGTCCTGGTGCACGTCAGCGACCTGCCCGGCGCCACGGCCGCCGCGCGGCAGGCCCGCGAGCTGGCCCTCGGCCCGCTCGTGCCGCTGGTCGACGAACCCTCCCGCGTCTCCGTCCTCTTCGGCGCCCTCACCTCCCTCACCCAGGCGGCGATGCAGGGCGAGGAGCTGGTCCGGGCGCAGGAGCTGGCCACCGAGGCGCTCGACGTCGCCACCCGCCACGGGATGACCGACCAGCAGTGCTACCCGCTGATGAACCTCGCCGACATCCACCACACCCTCGGCCACACGGAACTCGCCGAGGACTTCGCCCGGCAGGGCCTGGCCGCCGCCGAGGCCAGCGGCAGGCCGAACGGCATCGCGCAGCTCGGGCACTGCCTGGGCCAGATCCTGCTGCGCCAGGAGCGCCTTGAGGAGGCCGAGCCGCTGCTGCTGGGCGCGCAGGAGCACTTCGAGGAGGCGGGCCTCGCGCACAAGGCGGCCCAGGGCTGGCAGTACCTCGGCCTCCTCGCCGGACTGCGTGAGGACCTGACGACCGCCGTCGAGCGGTTCGAGCGCAGCGCGCGGCTGTTCGAGGAGTGCGGCGCCGCCACCTTCGCGGCCGGGACGTGGGTGCGCTGGGCGACGGCCGCGTTCGCCCTGGGGTGGCGCGAGGCCGGGGAGGAACGGCTCACCCACGCCGCCGACATCTACGCCGCCCACCCCGGGATGGGGGCGTGGCGGGCCCACCTCCACTCCACCCACGCCCAGCTGCTGGCCAACCACCTCGCGGAGCTGGTCGAGGCCGACCCCGAGGGACGGCTGGGCCCCGAGGCGCAGGCGGTGCTGGCCCGCGCGGTGGACCTGGCCGTGCCGGCCGCGCTCGCCATCGACGCGGTCCGGTTCACGCTGCCGAACGGCGCCCAACGCGACCGGTGGCGGCGGCAGATCGCGGAGCCGGCGATGGCGCTCGCGTTCCGGCTGGCGACCGTCGCCGGGGACGCGGCGCTGGTCTGCCAGCTGGTCGAGTCGCAGTGCGCCGGCACGCCGTTGCAGGAGTCGGGCGTCCCCGCGCTCGGCGCCTCGACGGACGGCGGCATCGTCCCGCCCGACGAGCTGTCCGGCTTCGACCTCCCGACGGCCCAGGCCGAGACCCCGGCCGAGACCCAGGTCGAGGCTCCGCCCGACGCGCCGCCACCGTCCGGGACGGGCCCGGGGGCCGGCGCGCTGGGCACGGGCCTGGGCGGCGCGTTGGCGAGCGTCGCGGCCAGCGCGGGTCTGCCCGTCGCGCCGCCGCCACGGCTGGCGTTCACGCCGGAGGGCCGGGAGATCGTGCTCGCGGAGGCCGTGGCGCGCGCCGAGGAGCGCTACGGCATCCGGGTCCGACAGGAGAGGGTGGTCCCGTCGTGGTGACACGGAGATTCCGCGAGCGGCGTGCCGGACAGTCGCGCTCGGAGCCGACCTCGCGGCAGCCGCGGCACGAGCGGCAGCACCAGCACCAGCACCAGCAGCGGTCCCGGTCGTGGTCCCGGTCGCGTTCGCGGCCGCAGGCCCAGCCCACCGCGCTGCTGCGCTTCGCCGACGCCGGCCACCTCTTCGCCACCTGGCGGTGGACCGACGACCTCGCCTCCCCCGGCGCGGCCGTCACCGAGCCCGGCGTCGTGGCCGACGCCGTCGCCGAGCTCGCCGCGGCGCTCCCCAGCCCTGAGAACCCCGTCGCCGCCCTCACCGGCGGCGCGTTCGCCTCCTACGACGCCGAACTCGCCCTCGGCCGGCACCTGACGCGCGCGCTGCTGCCGCCCGGGCTGGCCATGCAGCTCGACGAGCTCCACGGGCGCGGCGTCCGCCCGCGCCTGCGGATCCAGCCCTCGCCGTCCGTCGCGCAGGTGCCGTGGGAGCTGCTGGCGACCGACCCCGAGGACATCCGGCTCGTCGAGATCGCCGACCTCAGCGTGTTGGCCCCCGCGAGCGTCGTCCACGCCGCCGGCCGCACCCCGAGCGACTGGCACGCCGACCGCGCGCTGCCCGTCGTCGCCGTCCTCGACCCGCGCGTGCCGGGCTTCCGCGCGGACTCGCGCCTCGGCTCCGTCCTGGGGCGCATGACGCCCGAGGCCCCGCTGGCCCGCCGCGTGGCCGAGCACGCGCGGCTTCGCCGCCTGCGGCCCACGCTCGACGCCGAGACGTCCGACGGGTCCGACGCCGAGACGCCCGACGGGTCCGACGCGGCGCTGGCGGCGTTCCGCCGCACCGACCTCGACCGTGACTGGCTCGCCGCCGCGCTCGACGCGGGCGCGAGCCGCCTCCTCTACGTCGGCCACGTGACCGCCGCCGCGCCCGAGAGCGGGGAGAGCGAGCACGCCCAACTCCACCTGGCCTGCCCGGCCGAGGCCGCCGGCTTCGCCCCGCCGCTGCGCGCCCACCGCCCCCTGTCGGCGAAGGACCTGCTGCTGGGCACCCCGGGGCCCGCCGGCCGCTGGCGGTTCCCCAGCCGGGTGGCGTTGGTCGCCTGCGAGAGCGGCGGCGAGCTGCGGTTCGGCGAGGCGCTGGGCCTGGCCACCGCGATGGTCCACGGCGGCGCCGAGCTCGTCACCGCGACCCGCTGGCCCCTCCCCACGGACCACGCCTTCCCCACGGGGCGCCCCCTCCAGGACGCGATCTGCGCCATCGACGCCGCGCACGACGCCGACGACCCGGTGGCGGCGCTGTGCGCCTGGCAGCGTGGGCGCCTCGCCGCCTGGCGCGAGCACCGCACGGTCGACCACTCCCCGGTCCTGTGGTCCGCCTTCGCCACGATCGACGCCCGCGTGGACGCCCGCGTGGCCGCCCCGGCGGACGCCCCGTGACCGCCCCCGCGACCGTCCCCGAGCGCCCCGGGCGGCGGCCCTGAGCCCGCGTCAGGCCGTGGACGTCTGTGACCCCGCGCGTCACGCCCCGCTCGGGCGCGGCGCGCGGAGCACCTCCACCAGCGCCGAGATGCTGTGGTCGCGGTGGCCCGCCTCGACGGCGCGCGCCACGAGCGCGTGCATCGGCAGCTGCCAGGAGCCGTCGACGCCGGCCTCCTCGGCGAGTTGGAGCTCGTCGGGCAGCACCTCGTGGAAGATGCCGACCGAGGCCAGCGGGCGCGTGTAGTCGCCGCTGTCGATCTCGTCGGCCATCAACGGCAGCTGCTCGGCGATCATCTCCAGCCACTTGATGGTGTACGGCACGAGCGTGCGGGCCTTCAGGCCGCGCGCCGTGACCAGGGCGGAGCCCTGGAAGAAGCCGAGGAGGGCGGGGAGCAGCAGCCCGCCGACGGCCTGCTCGTAGAGGGCGGCCAGGTCGACCTCCTCGCCGAGGTGGACGGTGTCGCCGCCCAGCACCCGCAGCGTCTCCTCGTACTCGTCGAACACGGCGCGCTCGCCCGCGTAGTACAGCAGCGTGTCGGGCCTGCCGACGGCCGGGGGCACGTTCTTGACCGCGCCGTCGAGGAAGCGCGCGCCGCGCGCCGCCGCCCAGGCGGCCATCTCGCGGGCGGCGGCCGGCGTCCCGCTGTTGAGCGTGACGAGGGTGCGGCCCGCCAGCGCGTCGGAGGCCGGTTCGAGGGCCTCGAACGTGGCCGCGTAGGTCGTCAGGCACGCGACGACGAGCGGGCTGGCGGCGACCGCCTCGGCGACGGTGGACGCCCGTGTGGCGCCCAGGGCGACGAGGGGCGTCGCCTTCTCCGGGGTGCGGTTCCACACGGTCGTGGGGTGCCCCGCCCCGACGAACGCGCCGGCCAGCGCGGACCCCATCGAACCCAGGCCGACGACGGTCACGGGCGTGCGGGCGGCCTCCGGGCGGACGGCCTCCGTGCGGGCGGTTCCGTTGTCGGGCACAGACATGTTTCGACTCCAGCGGCTCGTCACGGGGAATGAACTGAGAGAACTCGGAAAGCTCCCGGCGGCTCCAGCCGGCCGGGGCCCTCCCATGCTGAGGTCGCCACAGATGCGTGATCAAGTACGAACAACTTTGTCGGATACTTACCACCTGGTGCGTGACCGCCCGCCGCCCCGGCGTCCCCGCCGCTGTGACGGGAGAGACCCGCCCGAGCCCGTGACGTCCCCCGCGGCCGGTGTTACCGTGCACAGCATGGACACAGCAGCGATCACCGCCTTCTCGCCGGGTGCGCTGCTCGTGGCGCGCCTCGACATCGACCTGTGCCGCCACCACTCCGCGTCCTGTTGCTGACGCCTCCCCCCTCGCGGCGCCCTCCCGCGCCCGCCTGCCGCGTTCCCGCCGCGCCTCCCGCGCTCCCGTAGCGTTCCGCGGCTCCCGCCAGCCGACCGCCGCGTCCAGCGGCCCGCCCCGCGCGTCCGCCTCCGCGTCCGCGCGGTGACGTGCCGCGTCCCCCGACGCGCCCGCCCCTCATCCCCCCTGTCCTCACCGGAGTGTGCCCGTGTCCTCGCCCCCGCCCGCTTCCCCCGACTCCCGCGACTCCTCCGGCTCCTCGCCCGGCGCCCCCGCGTCGGGCCGCCGCCGGATACCCCTCCCCCCGTTCTGGGCGCAGATCCTGCTCGGCCTCGCCCTCGGCGTGCTGCTCGGCTGGGTCGCCCGCACCTGGAACGTCGACTGGCTCGGCCGCACCCTCCAGGAGGTGGGCGACACCTTCGTCCAACTGCTGCGCCTGGCCGTCGGCCCCCTCGTCTTCCTCGCCATCGCCGTCTCCATCACGCGGCTGCGGAACGTGTCCAACGCCGCGCGCCTGGCCGGCCGCACGCTGCTGTGGTTCCTCGTGACGTCGCTGATCGCCGTCGCGATCGGGATCACCATCGGCCTGCTCACCAACCCCGGCGACGGCACCGGCCTCACCCCGGCCGACGGGGCGCGGCCCGACAGCGAGGGCTCCTGGCTGGACTTCCTGACCGGCATCATCCCGACCGACGTCGTCACCCCGTTCACCGAGCTGAACGTGCTCCAGATCGTCTTCCTCGCCGCCGTGACCGGCGTCGCCGCCCTCCAGCTCGGCGAGCGGGCCGCGCCGGTCGTCACCTTCGGCGAGACCACGCTGGAACTCCTCCAGAAGGTCCTGTGGTGGGTGATCCGCCTCGCCCCGCTCGGCACGGTCGGCCTGATCGGCCGCGCGATCAACGAGTACGGCTGGGACCTCCTCGGCGACTACGCGACGTTCACGGTCGACGTGTACGTCGGCTGCGCGCTGGTGCTGTTCGGCGTCTACCCGCTGCTGCTGCGGGTGGCCGCGGGCGTCAGCCCGGTGCGGTTCTTCCGCGCCGCCTGGCCGGCGCTCCAGCTCGCGTTCGTCTCCCGCTCCTCCGTCGGCACCCTCCCGGTCACGCAGAAGGTCACCGAACGCCTCGGCGTGCCGCGCGAGTACGGCTCCTTCGCCGTCCCGTTCGGCGCGACGACGAAGATGGACGGCTGCGCCGCGATCTACCCGGCCCTGGCGGCGATCTTCGTCGCGGAGATCTTCGGCGTCGACCTCGGCCTGCGGGACTACGTGCTGATCGTCTTCGTCTCGGTGATCGGCTCCGCCGCCACGGCGGGCCTCACGGGCGCCACGGTCATGACGACGCTGACCCTCTCCACCCTGGGGCTGCCGCTGGAGGGCGTCGGCCTGCTGCTGGCCATCGACCCGATCCTCGACATGATGCGCACCGCGACCAACGTCGCCGGGCAGGCGGCCGTCCCGGTGATCGTCGCCGCCCGCGAACGCATCCTGGACCGCGAGGCGTACGAGAACGCGACCAGCTTCGAGATCAACGACGTCAACGACGTCAACGCTGACGCCGACGGCGCCGCCACCGCCGCCCCGGCCGAGGCACGGGAGGTGAAGACGGCGGCGTAGGCCGCGCGGGCGGGCGGCCGACCCAGGTCGTGGGGCGGCGTCCCCGAGGCTGTCAGGAACGCCTCGGGGACGCCGCCAGCCACGTCAGCATGCGTTCGAGACGCGCCTGGTGGAACGGAGCCGGCGGCGGGTCGCCCGCCAGCAGCTCGCGGACCAGCTCCGCCGTGGCCTCGTAGCCCAGGGCGCGGGCCATGTCCTCCACGACCGACACGACCGTGGACTCCCACTCGCGCCCCGGCACGCTCAGCAAATGCCGCCACACGACGCGGGCCGCCTGCTCCTCGCCGCTGGCGGCCAGCGAGTCGGCGAGGACGCGTTTGTCGTTGAGGGCGAGCTCGGGGTGCTCGCAGAAGCGGGCGGCCAGCCGCTCCATATCCGCACGGTCGCTGAGGACGGCGACCGGCCCGTAGGCCCACCGCACCTGGGCACTCTCGGAGTTCGGCCGGCTGACGACGTGTTCGGCGACGCGCAGCGCCAGCTCGTCGAGGTCGGGCATCCGGTCGTCCGCGATGGCGTCCAGCACGCCCGAGCCCCACGAGTCCGTCGCCCACGGCTGGTGGAGGTGGGACAGGAGCGCCGCCACCGCCCGCTCGCGGTCACACTCAATCATGACCGCCGCGGCCACCTTGCAGTCGGAGTCGCGCGCCATGGTCGGGCGCAGCGCCAGCTCCGCCACGCGGAACGCCTCCTCGACGAGGCCGCCGTCGAGCAGGGCCCGCGCGTACTTGGAGCGGTCGAAGGGGTGCAGCCGGAAGCCGTCGCCCAGCAGCTCGTGCAGCCGCGCCGCCCCCGCGGACCCGTGGACGACGCTCCACAGCCGCAGGATGTCGGAGGCCAGCGGCAGTTCGAACCCGCCCGACAGACACCGCTGGAGCCACTCGGCGGCCTGGCAGTCGATGCCGGCCTCCACCATGACCCGCATCAGCCACGCCTGCCGCCACACCTCCCAGCCGGCCTCGCGACCGCGTTCGAGGAGTCGCCGCACCGGCTCGGTGGCCTCCTCCCGCTGGGCCCGCAGCCACAGCTCGGCGGCGTTCACCTCGTGGCCCGTCAACGGGTGTTCCCACTCCAGGACCCGCCGCGCGAGGTCCGCCGCCTCCCGCCAGGCGCCCGCCGCCTCCAGCGCCGTGGCGATCGCGAGGCGGCCGGTGTGGTCCGCGGCGGGCCGGGCGTGGCCCAGCGCCGCGACCTGGCGTATCGCCTCCTCGGTGCTCTCCGCCGGGGCCGACTCCAGCCAGACCTCCGCCGACCGCTGGAGCGAGGCGGCGGCGAGCGGGTCCTCCAGCACGCTGCGCGCCAGGCGGGCCGCGTCGTCGTGCGCGCCGAGCGCGGCGTACGCCTCCGCCGCGTTGGCGCGGTCCCAGATCCGGGCGCCGGGCGAGCGGACGTAGTCGACGATGCGCCGCCGCACCGCCTGCTGGGCGGCGGGCCCGAGGTGCCTGGCGAGGTGGGCGGCCCGGTCCAGCCAGCCCGCCAGCAGCTCCAGCTGCGGGAGGAGGAGGGAGGTGACGACGTCGGGGGAGGCGAGCTTGTTGAGCTCGGTCAGCGCCAGGTACCGCTGGGTGATCCGCAGCTCGGGCGCCTGCGCCAGCTCCGTGAGGATCGGCGCCGTCTGGTAGCGCGCGCCGAGCGAGGACAGGGCGCGTGCCGCGTTCTCCGTGTCCTCGGTGTCGTCGCTTCGGAACAGCGCGACGAGCAGGCGGGTGACCCGCGTGGCCCGCTCAGGCGCGACCTCGATCCCCTCGGCCATGAGGACGGCGGCCAGCAGGGTGCGCTCCTCGTCGATGGAGGACAGCAGCCGGTCGATGATCGCGTCGGCCGAGCAGTCCTCACGCCGCGCCCACCGGCACAGCACGAACAGCGCCAGCGTCTGGCCCGTGCCGTGGCAGGCGCGGCGGAACCACGTCTCCAGCCCGTCGCCGTCCGCCGCGATCTCCTTCGCGTACTCCTCCGCCGCCAGGAACTCCGCGAAGCTCTGGTGGAGGAAGCGCACCTGCTCGCCGGCGACGACCATCAGGCCGGTCCCGGCCAGCGCGGCGGCGAGCTCGCTCTCCCAGCCGGCCGGCGGCACGCGGCCCTGCCCACGGTGGTGACGCACCCAGTCCCGGGCGGCTCCCAGCAGCTCCTCCTCCCCCTCCGTCCGCAGCCGGGCCAGGGCCCGGAGCAGCTCGTCGACCGAGTCCGTCAGCCAGTCGGGCACCCCGGCCCGGCCGCCGGGGGTGGCGGTGCGCTCCCGCAGATGGTCGAGGAAGGTCTCGTAGAGCCTCAGGCGGCTGGCGGCGGGCGGCTGCGACGGCTCCAGCGTGGCGTTCACCAGCGCCATGGTGGCCAGCAGGGGGTTGCTCACCACCTCGGCCAGCTCGTTCTCCTCGACGACCTCCTCGACGAAGCGGTTGGCGGCGGCGGCCGGGTTGGGCACGCGGGCGCGCTGCTGGGCGAACCAGCGCCGCGCGTAGTCGCCGAGCTCGGACCGCCCGAAGGGCTGGATCTCGAAGTGCCCGAGCGCCCCCGTGCGCAGCGGGGCGAGCTCGGTCGGCGGTAGCGGTCGGCTCATCACCACCACGCGGAAGTCCGAGTCGCGGTGGCAGTGTCCCGTCACCGTGCGGATCAGGTCCGCGCGGAGCCGCCGGTCGGTGACCTCGTCGAGCCCGTCGACGAAGACCAGCCAACGGGCGCCCTGCGAGCGGCCGTTGAACAACGACGGCGGCGGGGGCGTCACGAGGTGGCCACCGAGGGTCCTCAGGGTGGCGCGGCACAGCCGCTCACTCCAGGAGCCTGACTCGGAGGCGAGGAGGGAGGCGGACACCCGCAGCGGCACCACGGGTTCGGCGATGGGGGCCTCGCTGACCAGCATCCTCGCGAGCCACACGCGGCACAGCGAGCGCACCAGGTGGCTCGCCAGGGTCGACTTGCCCGCCCCCGCCTCCCCGGTGATCAGCAGGTGGTCGTGGCGGGCCAGGGCGTCGGCCAGGGACATGACGGCGTCGTTGGAGGAGGCGGAGGAGGCGGAGGCGGACGTCCCGCCGTCCGGGGCGGCGGAGCGGGCGGAGGACGCCCCCGGCACGGCGTCGGCCCCGGAGCGCGGTGAGCCGTCGGGCCCCGCGCCCCGGTCGCCCGCCTGGCCGCCCGGCCGGTCGGGCCGGTCGGGGGTGCCGTCAGCCGGGTCGGACCCGTCCGCCGTGGGGCGGCGCCGGACGCTCTGCCGGACGTAGACCGCCGACAGCGGCGGCTCCTCCAGGTCGAGGAGCCTGTACGGCAGGCAGTCCAGGACGCGTTCCTGGGCCCGCAGCAGGTCCCGCACGGCGGGCGACGGGCTCGGGATGTCCGCCCAGGTCTCCACGTGCGGCAGCTCGGACTCGCGTCGCCGGGCCTCCTCCTCGGCGCGGTCGCACGCCCGCTTCGCCTCGGCCCACAGGCGTCTGACCTCCTCCGGGTCGCGGCGAAGGCCCTCCCCCAGCGCGAGAACGGTGGGAAGCGGCAGCATGCGCACCGCGTTGACGAGCTCGAAGATGGCGCGCCGGTCGAGGCCGGTCATCTCCGCGGCGAGCGGGATGGAGCCGCAGACCTCGTCGATCGCCTGGGAGAAGTACGCGGCGATCGGCTCCAGCTCCGGGAGCCGTTCGACGCTCGCGTTCGGAGTTGACGGCTGCTCGCTCCGCATCCCGTTCCCCCTGCCCACGCGCGGAATCACACCCTCGTTCCACACTAGCCGGGAATCTGCTGTGAGCAGATGCTGACGGCGAGTTCGGGACGGCTGCTTCCGTGTCCGCCGGCCGGGGGCGGGAGGATCGGGCGACCCGGCGTCAGGACGGCGGCAGAACGGCGTCGGGTCGGCGGCAGAACGGCGTCAGGACGGCGTGCGGCCCGAGGCGCCGAGGGCGCGGTCGAGGAGCGGGGCGGTGGCGGGCACGGGCACGGGGTCGGCGAAGCCGTCGTACTGGCGGTAGAGCTCGCCGTGTTCCTCGACGACGGCGAGGACGAGCCCGGCCAGTTCGTCGTCGACCTCCACGCGCTGCCCCGTGGCCTGGGCGACGTCCCAGCCGTGGACGACCATCTCCTTGATGACCATCTGGGCGACCGTCGCGGCCGGCGCGCTGCCGCCGCCGAAGTCGATCTCGCCCTCCCACGCGGCGGGGTCGGCCCACGCCGCGACGGCCCGCTCCAACTGGGCGGCGTAGGCGTCGGCCCAGTCGGGGTCGGCGGTGAAGTCACGCTCGGTCAGCTCGGGCGGGATCGCCTCGCGGCGGGCCCGGCGCTCCAGGCCGTGGGAGGTGTAGAGCACCCAGTGGTTGACGAGGGTGCGGGTGTCGAACTCGGCGCACGGCGTCGGGCCGTCGAGCTGGTCCGCCCGCACGCCCCGGGCGAGGCGGGCGGCCTCCCGGGCGGCACGAGCCATCAGGGGGTGGTGCGGGTGGGCTTCACGGGCGGGGGAGTCGGTGGTGCTACGCATGGGGCGATCGTGCGCCGGGGGCGGGACGGGTGTCTTGAAGAAACGCGACAGCGCCGGTCCCCGCCCTTCCGGTCACCGCCCTTCCAGTCCCCGCCCTTCCGGCCACCGTCGGGAGGCACGCACCGGCCGTGAGCCGTGTCACGTCCCCGACCGGCCCGCCCCGCCGAGGGCGTCGAGCAGCGCGCGCTCGCGCTCGGCGCTGAGGCCGGCACGCCGCGCACGGTCCAGGCCCTGCGCGCGTTCCCAGCGCAGCGTGTCGGCCAGCAGCTCCGCCCGGGGCCGGTGCCGCAGCCCCGCGGCGCGCGCCGCGGACCCGTCCCGGGCGGAGAACCCCTCCCAGCCCGGTGCGACGAGCCACATCGGCAGCGACTCGGTCCCCATGAACTCGGCCACGCCGCTCGCGAGCAGCCATGCCGAGTCGGCGGTGACCACCGGGCCGGTGTGCCCGCCCACAGCCCGGGACAGCTCGATCCACTCCCCGAGCGGGACGACCGGACCGACGGCGTCGTAGGTGCCGACGGTCCCCGTCTCCGCCGAGTCGAGCAGCCAGGCGGTGAGGTCCCGCACGTCGACCACCTGGGTCGGCACGGCCGGCGCGTCGGGGACCAGCATCGGCCCTCGCGGGTCGCGCGCGGCGCGGGCCACCCAGTAGCCGGAGCGTCCGGTGTGATCCCCGGGGCCGCCGATCAGGCCGGCGCGTGCGACGAGGAGACGGTCCCCCACGGCGGCCGAGGACGCCTGTTCGCAGGCGACCTTCGCCTCGCCGTACACCGCCCGGTCGACCTCGCTCCGGTCGGTCGGAGGCAGCAGGGCCGCGGACTCGTCCGCGGCCGGTGTGGCGTGGGAGGCGTAGGCGCTGACGGAGGAGACGTACGCCCAGTGCCCGGCCCGGCCGCCCAGGGCGTCGAGCGCCTCGCGGACGAACCCCGGCTGCCACGACACCTCGACGACCGCGTCCCACGCACGCTCCGGGAGGGCCGCGTACGCCGAGGGATCGCGCCGGTCGGCGGCGACCAGCGTCGCCCCGTCCGCGACGCCTCCGCTGCCGCCGCGCGCCAGGCACGTCACCCGGTGACCGCGCTCGACCGCCTGCCGCGACAGCTCCCGGCCCACCCATGCCGTTCCCCCCAGCACCAGGATCTCCATCCCGACAGCCAAGCACCGCGAGCACGAGAACCGGGGCGAATACGCCGACAGCAGACCCGGGAACGGCTCCCGCACCGGTCCGCGGATCGAGGCTTAGTGTGGCGAGTGTGACGGAAGGGACCAACGGGGTCGACGCGGGACTCGGTCGCGGGGTGCTGCGCCCCGCTCGCGCGGCGGGCGTGGTCAGCCTGCGCCGGCACGAGCCGGCGACGCCGGCCGTGGCGCGGTTCGTCGAGTTCTACTGGCTGGTGCGGTGGGACCGCAGGGGCCAGGAGGCCCACGAGCAGCAGGTGCTCTCCCACCCCAACGTCCACCTGGTCCTCGAGGCGCCACGGGCCCACGTCTACGGGGTCGACCGCTCGCTCTTCGTGCGGCGGCTGGAGGGCGCGGGGCACGTGCTGGGCGTGAAGTTCAGGCCCGGCTTCTTCCGCCCGTTCGCCGAGGGGCCCGTGGCCGCGCTCGCGGACCGCGTCGTGCCGGCCGCCGACGTCTTCGGACCCGAGGTCGACCGCCTCAACGAGGCGGTGCTCGCCGCCGACCCCGCCGAGCTGGACGGCCCCGCCCTCGTCTCCCGCGTGGACGCCTTCCTGCTCGCGCGCCTCCCGGCGGAACCCGACCCGGTGGCGGCGGACGTCGCGGCGATGGTGGCGCGGATCGCCGAGGGCGCGGAGCTGCGGCGGGTCGACCAGGTGGCGGCCGAGTTCGGGGTGAGCGTGCGCCGGCTCCAGCGGCTGTTCCACGAGTACGTCGGCGCGAGCCCCAAGTGGGTGCTGCGCCGCGCCCGGCTGCACGAGGCGGCCCGGCGGGCGGACGAGGGCGGGGACGTCGACTGGGCCGGGCTCGCCGTCGGGCTCGGCTACGCCGACCAGGCCCACTTCACGCGCGACTTCACGGCCGCCGTCGGCGTCTCGCCCGCCCGCTACTCCGCCGACGGCGGCGGGACGGTGACGGGGCGGGAGGGCAGCGGGGAGGAGTAGACGACGTTGGTCGTGATGGCGCCGAGGGTGGCGAGGCGGCCGGCGACGCGTTCCAGGTGGCGCATGGAACGGGCCAGCACCTTCAGCACGAAGCAGTCCTCCCCCGTGACGTGGTGGGCCTCGATCACCTCGGGGGTGCTGGCGAGAAGGTCGTGGAACGGCTTGTAGTTGCTGGTGGGGTAGGCGAGCCGGACGATCGCGAGGATCGTCAGGCCGAGGCGTTCGGGGTCCACGACGGCGGTGTAGCCGCTGATCACGCCGCTGGCCTCCAGCCGCCGCACGCGTTCGGTGACGGCGCTCGGCGACATGGAGACGGCCCGCGCCAGCTCGGCGTAGCTGGCGCGGCCGTCGCGTTGCAACGCCTCAAGGATCCGGATGTCGGTCTCGTCCACGGTCACAGGGCGAGAATGCCGGGGAATCCACGGCGAAGCAAGGAGAGCGCCGGGGATCGTCCGTTCCACCGGCGGGCGTGCGGCCGTAGCGTTCTGGCCATGACCCAGACAGACCTGGCCATGAGCCAGACAGACACCCCGAGCCCGGCCCTGCGGGTGCCGCCCGCCGCGCCGGCCGAGGCCGCCGCCTTCTTCCTCGGCCGCCTCGGCTTCCAGGCCGACGTCTCCGACGTCCACCGGTCGATGGAGTCCGGCCGGCCGGGCTTCGTGCTCGTGGACTCCCGCGGCGAGGAGGGCTGGCGGCAGGGCCACGTCCCGGGCGCCGTCCACCTGCCCACCGCCGAGATCCCCGACCGCGCCCCCGCGCTGCTCGACCCCGCCGTGCCGGTCATCACCTACTGCTGGGGCCCCGCCTGCGACGGCGCCACCCGCGCGGCCCTGGCGTTCGCACGGCTCGGCTACCAGGTCAAGGAGATGATCGGCGGCATGGAGTACTGGGCCAGGGAGGGATTCGCCGTCCAGACGGGCCCCGGCGCGGACGGGTCGCTGGCGCGGCGCGCCCCCGACCCCCTGGTCGCCCCGGCGACGGGCGTCAGCTGCGCCTGCTGATCGCGCCCGGGCGGGTGGGACGAGGAGGTGGCGTCGCGGGTGTGCGGCGATGCTCCGGCCGTCTGACGGCACGTCATGTTCGCCCCCGAGGCGCCATTGCCATGGTCCTGACAACGCGCGTAGAGTGCGCGGACCGAAGCGTTGTCAGAAGGCCCGTGGCGCTGAGGTCGTCGTGGGCGTGCCCGAGGAGGAGGGTCCTGTGGGGACACGACCAGGTCGAACCGGGCGGCGAGCCGCCCTGGGGCGACGCGCTGGGATCGCCGTGGCCGTCGCCGTCGCGGTGATCGGCTCGCTCGTGACTGGCGGCGCCACCGCGCCGGCGGCCGAGACCGCGGCGACGGCCGAGACCGCGCCGTCGGCCGGCGACGGCGTCGTCACGCCGAAGCACGCCTCAAGCTTCCAACTGGCGGACCCCGACACCGTCCACACGGGGACCGGCAGCTTCGTCACCTACGGCACCACCGTCCCGGCCGGCCGCGGCCAGCGGTGCGCCGGCGCGCCGACAGGACGGCTCTACGTCCCGGTCCTGCGCCACGGCTCGGGCAACACCGTCGGCTTCACGAACTGCGCCTCCGGCGACGCGCTCCCCGGCGGTCCCGGCGCCTGGGCCGAACCGGGCGGCGCCATCTGGGCGCCCGGCGTCACCCGCCTCGGCGACCGCTACTTCATGTTCTACACGGCCTCGCGCAAGGGTTCCGGGCAGAAGTGCATCGGCCGCGCGATCTCGTCGTCCGCCTACGGCCCGTTCCGCAACGCCGGCGAGTGGGCCTGCCCGCCCGGCGGCCGGTGGGCCATCGACGCCAACCCCTTCATCAGCGGCGGGAACCTCTACGTCACCTACCGGGACGACGCCATCGTGAGCGGCGCCGAGACCGGCATCTCGACCGTCCGCACCGACAGCGAGGGCCGGGCGATCTGGAGCACCCGCCGGGACGTCCTGAAGAGCACCGACATCACCTGGGACACCCGGGGGACCAGCGGCGGCACCCACGTCGTCGAGAACCCGTCGATGTGGCGACGGGCCAACGGCACCTGGTACCTGATGTACTCCGCCAACAACTGGGACAGCGCCCGGTACGCCACGGGCATCGCCGAGTGCGGCAGCACGCCGCTCCCCTCGTCTCGCTGCCGGCCCCTCCGCAACGGGGTCGAGCGCCCGTACTTCGGCTACACCGGCTCCGGTGGCCTCGGCCCGTACCGGGGACTGCCGGGCAACCACCGGGGGCCGGGCGGCATGGACGTCTTCGCCGTCCCCGACGGCTCCCTCCGGGTGGTGTGGCACTGGTGGGACGGCGGTCCCCGCTACCCGATGAACGGCGCGCTGCGCCTCAACGACGGCGGCTACTACGTCCAGTAGTCCCCGTAGCTCCGGCAGACCCCGCCGCACCTGAACGAACGCGAGCAGTGGGGGCAAAGGGGGGGCACCACCATTGACCCCCCCCGTTGAGTGTCTGCTCCGGGGGGTGCGGGGGTCGTTCCACGGTGGTAAAGCG
>NZ_JBQQBZ010000045.1:0-55964 GCF_052245655.1 Streptomyces sp. 4N509B | reverse complement strand
TCCACATGGAGTCCACATCCTCCTCGCCATGAGCCACTACAGGGCTGTGACCTGCGGCGAGAAAGAAACGATTGGAGGCACCGACCCGCCAGCTCGCCTCGCGGCAAGTGGTCGCTCGTAGCGACAATGGTTGGGCCCGGGGGCATGGAACGGGCCGGCGCCTCTCCCAGCCTACCGGGCCCGCGGGCTTTCCGGGCGCAGGAGGACGGGAACACCCTCGGCGTCGGGCTCGTCACCCGGCCCCGACAGCACCGCGAGGCGCTGCGTGGCCCGGGTCAGGGCCACGTAGAGCACCCGCGGCCCGGCCGGGGACTCGCCGGCGATCTCGGCGGGCGCGACGACGAGCGTGGCGTCGTACTCCAGGCCCTTCGCCTCCAGGCTGCCCACCACGACCAGCCGCCCGCCGGGCTCGCCGAGGTCGGCCAGCCAGCGCCCGACCTGCTCGCGCCGGGCCATCGCCACCACCACGCCGACCGTGCCGGTCACCTCCCGCAGCAGTCGCCCGGCCGCCTCACGCACCGCCTCACGCGCCGTCGCCTCCGCCCCGGCGCCCGTCGTCGCCGCGGCCCCCGAGGGCGTCGCCGTCGTCCGCGGAGCCGCCTCCCGCGCCCCCGCCCGTCGGCCCCTGGCGGGCGGGGCGGCCGGCAGCCCGTCGGGGAGGCGGAGGAAGAGGGGATCGACGCCGGTGGCGCGCACCGCCCTCGGCGGAACGGTGCCCGGCGCGGCCAGCCGCAGCACCCGGTCGGCGACGGTGGCGATCTCCGCCGGGTTGCGGTAGTTCACGGTCAGCTCGAAGCGTCTTCGCCGGCGGTCGCCGAGGGCGGCGTCGCGCTCCGCCGCCGCCTCCTGCGGCGCCTGCCAGGAGGACTGCGCCGGGTCGCCCACGATGGTCCAGGTGGCGCGGCGGCCCCTGCGGCCCACCATGCGCCACTGCATGGGCGTCAGGTCCTGCGCCTCGTCGACGATGACGTGCGCGTACTCGGTGCGCTCCTCCCGCTCCCCGGCGTCCGACGCGCCCCGCGAGGCGGCGACGCGGTCGGCGTGGGTCGTCAGCTCCGCGAGGCCGGTCAGCTGCGCCAGCGCGTCGGCCTCCTCCGCCTCCGGCCTGCGGCGCTCGGGGCGGGGCGGGGCGCCGAGCAGCACCCTCAGCTCGTCCAGGAGCGCCACGTCGTGGACGGACAGCCCCGAGCCCTCGGGCGTGACCCGTCGCAGCGAGCGCGCCAGCACCCGGATCTCCCCCGGGCGCAGCATCCGCCGGGCCCAGCGGCCGAGGCGCCGCTCGTCGGCCATGGCCCTCAGCACCGCCAGCGGCGTCACCTCGGGCCAGAACGCGGCCAGGAAGTCACGGAAGTCGTCCTCGGTGCCGAGGTCCTCGTCGAACGCCGCCCGCGCCTCCTCCACCAGCTCGGGCTCCGGGTACCGCTGCGGCCCGCCAGCGGCCCGCCACAGCGCGTCGAGCAGCAGGCGGCGGGCGCGGGGACGCAGCAGGTTGACGGGGGCGGTGCCGCTCAGCGTCTGACGGCGCACCTCGGCCAGCTCCTCCGCCGTCAGCTCGACGCGGCGGCCGAAGGCCACCAGCCGCAGCCGCTCGGGGGCGGGGGCCGCCTCCAGCAGGCCGCGCGCGGCGCGGTGCAGCAGCCGCGCCATGCGGGCGGAGCCCTTGACGAGCGCCACCGGCGGCTCGTCGTAGGCGTCGGCCTCGACGCCCTCGACGAGCGAGCCGAGCGCCCTGATGGCGACCTGCCCCTCCTCGCCGAGGGCCGGCAGCACGCCCTCGGTGTACGAGACCAGCAGCGGCGTCGGGGAGACCACGAGGATGCCTCCCGCGTAGCGGCGGCGGTCGGCGTAGAGCAGGTAGGCCGCCCGGTGCAGCGCGACCGCGGTCTTGCCGGTGCCGGGGCCGCCGGTCACCTCGGTGACGGCGACGGCGGGCGCGCGGATCACGCGGTCCTGCTCGGCCTGGATGGAGGCGACGATGTCCCGCATCCGGTGGCCCCGCTCCTGGCCGAGGGCGGCCATCAGCGCGCCGTCGCCGACGACGGGCAGCTCGGCGCCGTCCAGCCGGGCGCGCACGCCGGGGCGCAGCAGGTCGTCCTCCACGCTGAGGACCTTCCTGCCGCGGCTGCGGATGACGCGGCGCCGCACGACGCGGCCGGGCGCGACGGGGGTGGCGCGGTAGAACGGGGCGGCGGCCGGCGCGCGCCAGTCGATGACCAGCGGCTGGTAGTCGGCGTCCAGGACGCCGAGACGGCCGATGTGGAGGGTCTCCGCGATGTCCGCGACCGGGCCTCCCTCGTCCTCGCGCACGGCGTCGTCCGCGGGTTCGAGGGAGGTGTACGCGCCGTCGGGGCCGCGCTCGCCGTCCTTGCCCGGCAGCAGGTCGACGCGGCCGAAGAGGAAGTCCTCGAACTCGCTGTTGAGACGGTGGAGGTGGAGGCCGGCCTGGAAGACCTGGGCGTCCCGCTCGGCCAGGGCGCCGGGCGTGCCGACCTGGACGCGGCGGGCGGCGTCGGCGACCAGGAACTCCGCCTCGTGGATCTTCTCCGTCAGACGCCG
This sequence comes from Streptomyces sp. 4N509B, assembly GCF_052245655.1. Taxonomy (NCBI): domain Bacteria; kingdom Bacillati; phylum Actinomycetota; class Actinomycetes; order Kitasatosporales; family Streptomycetaceae; genus Streptomyces; species Streptomyces sp. 4N509B. The sequence continues at coordinate 53,408 of NZ_JBQQBZ010000045.1, read as the reverse complement.
GTAGACGGCGTCGAGGTGCCGCTGTTCGTGACGGATCTCACGCTCGCGCACGTCGACCGGTTCCACCGCTCATCCCCCTTCTGCTCGGCAGGGCGAGCCGTCCACCGTACGCCAGATCGGCCCGTTCGGACGCCTCCGCGCGCGGTGGACGGGCCTTCCACGGGCCGACGGGAGCCACCGGCGGGAGCCCGGCGGGAGCGCGAGGGCACCCGACGGCATCCTGACGGCATCCCGCCCGCGGTCGGGCGCACGCCCCGGTGACTACTCGCCGTACTTACGGCCGTCGAGTGACGGGTCGAGGGCCAGCCGGTACCCGCGCTTGACCACCGTCTGGATGAGCATGGGGGCGCCCAGCGCGCTGCGGAGCCTGGCCATCGCCGTCTCCACGGCGTGCTCGTCGCGGCCGGCGCCCGGCAGGGCCCGCAGCAGCTCGGCGCGGGGCACGACCCAGCCGGGGCGGCGCGCCAGCAGCCGGAGCAGCGCCATGCCCGCGGGCGGCACCGGCCGCAGCTCGCGGTCGACGACGACGGCGTGGCCGCGGATCTCCACGGTCCGCCCGGCCACGGGCAGGCTGCGGGCGCGGGCGGGCAGCTCGTCACAGAGCAGCTGCACCAGCGGCCCCAGCCGGAACCGCTCCGGGTGACGGGTGGGCACGTCGCGGGCCTGGAGCGGCAGCGCGGTGACGGGCCCCACGCAGACGGGCAGCACGTGCTCGCGCAGCGCGGCCAGCAGCGGCTCGACCACGCCGCGCTCCTCGCCGCGCTGCATCAGCGAGGCCACGGCGGGCGCCGAGGTGAAGGTGACCGCGTCCAGGCCGTGGGAGAGGACCGCGTCGATGAGCCGGTCCACGGGCGCGATGTCCAACGGCGGCATCCAGCGGTAGACCGGCACCTCCACGACCTCGGCGCCGGAGCCGCGCAGCGCCTCGATGAAGCCGGGCAGCGGCTCCCCGTGGAGCTGGAGGGCGACCCGGCGGCCGTCGACGCCCTGGTCGAGGAGGCGCTGGAGCACCTCGGCCATCGACTCGGAGGCCGGCGACCAGCGCTCGGTGAGGCCCGCCGCGCGGACCGCGCCGCGCACCTTGGGGCCGCGGGCCAGCACCTCCGTCCCGGCGAGGGTGCCAAGGAGCGCCTCGCCCAGGCCCCAGCCGTCGGCGGCGGCGACCCAGCCGCGGAAGCCGATGGCGGTGGTGGCGATCACGACGTCGGGGGCGTGGTCGATCAGCGCGCGGGTGGCGGCCATCAGCTGGTCGTCGTCGGAGAGCGGCACGATGCGCAGCGTCGGGGCGTGCTGGACCTCGGCGCCGCGCCGCCGCAGGAGGGCCGCGAGCTCCTCGGCTCTGCGGGCGGCGGTGACGCCGACGGTGAAGCCGTCGAGGGGACGGACCTCAGGACCGGGGCCGTGACCGCGGCCGGAAGCGGCGCCGTGGCCAGGGCCGGAGTCGGCCCGGGGGCCGTCCGGGGCGCTGCCTGTGTGCTGACGTTGGTGGTGCTGCATGCTCGTCTTCCGCTCCGCCCAGTGTCATCGAGACATCGAGACGCGGACCCGAGCCTGTCAACGGGGGATGACAGGCTCGGATCCGCATGGTTTCCCGAGCGTTACGCCCGGTGTCCTCCGCGGGACCCTCGTCACACTCCCGCGTAGGCCGGCTGGCTCGCGCGGGATCCCTCGACCGGGTCGTCCGCGGCCGTCGCACCGGCGCTCCGCCGCAGGTACACCGCCCAGGTGACGGCGAAGCAGACCGCGTAGTAGCAGAGGAAGACCACGAAGGCGCCGGTGCCGGAGCCGACGCTGAGGAAGGACTGGCGCAGCGCGAGGTTGATGCCGACCCCGCCGAGGGCGCCGACCGCGCCGATGATCGCCATCGACGCGCCCGACAGCCGCCGGGCGTAGACGTTCGCGGCCTCGCCGGTCAGCCCCATCGCGTCGGCCTTGGCCCGGTAGATGCCGGGGATCATCTTGTACGTCGAGCCGTTGCCGAGGCCGGTGAGCACGAAGAGGATCACGAAGCCGACGGTGAACAGCGCCAGGGACTCCCGCATCGAGGCGGTGAGGATGACGGTCGAGGCGGCGATCATCATCGCGAAGTTCACCAGGGTGACGCGGGCGCCGCCGTAGCGGTCGGCGAGGTGGCCGCCCACGGGGCGGATGAGGGAGCCGAGCAGCGGGCCGACGAAGGTCACCGCGGCGGCCTGGAGGGGCGTGCGGTCGAACTGGTTCTGGAGCACGAGGCCGAAGGCGAAGCTGTATCCGATGAACGAGCCGAAGGTGCCGATGTAGAGGAACGACATGATCCACGTGTGGCCGTCCGCGGCGGCCTCGCGCGCCGCGCCCGTGTCGTTGCGCACCGGCCCGAGGTTGTCCATGAAGCGGACGCTGAGCACGGTGGCCAGGACGATCAACGGCACGTAGACCATGAGCATCAGGCGGGGCCGGCCCTCGCCGGCGACGGCGATGATCAGCAGCCCGACCAGCTGGACGACGGCGACGCCTATGTTGCCGCCGCCGGCGTTCATGCCGAGGGCCCAGCCCTTCAGCCGCAGCGGGTAGAAGCTGTTGATGTTGGTCATGGAGGAGGCGAAGTTCGCGCCGCCGACGCCGGTGAGGACGGCCACCACCATGAACGTGCCGTAGGAGGTGCCCGGCTCCATGACCACGAGCAGCGCGACGGTCGGCAGCAGCAGCATGCTCGCGCTGATGATCGTCCAGTTCCGGCCGCCGAACCTGGCCACCGCGAAGCCGTAGGGGATCCGCAGACAGGCGCCGACCAGCGAGGCGGTCGCGACGAGGAAGAACTTCCCGGCCGGGTCGATGCCGTACTCGTCGCCCATGAAGAGCGTGAGGACGGAGAACATGCTCCACACGGAGAAGCCGATGTGCTCCGAGATCACGGAGTAGACGAGGTTGCGGCGGGCGACGTGCCGGCCCTCCCGCTCCCAGAACGACTCGTCCTCGGGGTCCCACTCGTCGATCCATCGCCCGCCCCGTCGGCGGGCGGCAGCGGTCTGGGGGGCTGGCATACGTGCCTCCACGTGTTCGGGCAGGGGGTCCGTGCTGCCTGAAGGTAGGGAGGCCGCGTTTCGACAACGTGGCAGGAAATGACACGTACGAAACCTTGCTCTCACCCGGTGGAGGGGAGGGAGGTGAGCGGCGGGACGGCCGATGTGCGCGCGCGGGTGAACGAGGGGGTGAACGGTGCGTGTGGGGGCGCGCGGGGACCGACGGGCCCCCGAGGGCCGCGCTGGGCGGCCGACGGGCGGCCGACCGCACGAGACGGCTCCGAACGGGGGACGGAGCGCGCCCCCGGGGGCGAACCGAAGCGCCCGACAGCGCGCGGTGCGGGCGCGCGCGCCTCAGCCCACGGGCACGGGCTCGGGAGCCGGCCCGAGACAGGTGCTCTTGGGTGGCATGCCCGTGCCGTTGGCCGCGCCCGACCAGATCTGGTCCCACGTCGGCGGCGGCAGCACCAGCCCGAGGTCCGCGCCGTACGGGACCTGGCTGGTGTAGCGGAGTGACGGCTCGACGCCCTGGTCCTCGCAGATCGCCGGGATGATCACGTGGTCGCTGATGGCGGCCGGCAGCTCGACCCACTCCGGCGGCAGGGAGCGCAGCCGCCCCGCGACGGTCTCCGCGGAGACCTCGGAGACTTCCCACGCCTGCCCGCCACCGGTCAGCACGAAGGTGCCGCGCCGCGGCAGCGGACGGGCGCCCGGCGGATGCTCGACGACCCGGGCGATGCGGGAGGCGGTGCGGATCGCCTTCCCGACGTCGAGCCCCCGCACCACGCGATGGGTGGCGGAGAGCGTCAGCGGATACCGGCTGTGGTCGACGACCAGCGCCAGCAGCGTGTCCGCCGCCGCGCCCGGGTGTTCGCGGCGCAGCCGGCGGGCGGCCTCCAGCCGGTGGTGGCCGTCGGCCAGCAGCACGGGCGGCAGGGCGGGCGGCTCGTCGAGCCAGCGCGCGTCGCACGCCCACAGGCGTTGGACCCCGCCGTCGGGGGTGACCCGCTCGTGGTCCGCCGGGCCCTCGGCGACGGCGTCGAGGTACTCCTGGATCGGCCCGAGGTCGTGGGCGGCCAGCAGCAGTGGCTCGACGGCGCCGGGCGCGGGCGGCGCGCCGCCGTCGGCCTGGAGTCCGCGCTGCCGCAGCAGGCGGGCGTGGAGGGCGACGTGGCGCTCGCCGACCTGCTGGTGGCGCACGACGTGCCCGGTCTCCACGCCGCGCAGGCTCAGGGCGCCGAGCATGCCGCGCTGGCTCACCTCGCCGTCCGCGTCGCGACGCTCCAGCACGTGGTAGCCGGGGTGGTCGGAGCGCGCGGAGTGCTCGCCGAGCACCCCGCGGCAGGGCAGGAGCAGATCTGTCCGTGGGGCCGGCGTACCCAGAGGGAGCGTGCCGGGGAACAGGTCAGGCGGCAGAGTGTTCCTCCTCCGGTGCGGCGTCCCTGGCCGACCCTTTCGGGGTCCTCACCGTCATCGCGGACGGCGGGGACCCCGAAGGGGTCGAGGGGGTCACGGGCGTGACGGAGGCGGCTGGCGCGGCGGAGCCCGGCGCGGCGGTGACACGCGAGGACGGCGCGGCCGCCCTCGGCACCACCGTCGGTCGCACGATGTCGAGCGCCTTGCTCAGCACCGCTTCCAGCTCCTGCGCGCCGTCCGCGACGGCCGTGAGATAGCCATGCCCGGCGACCCGGCTGGTGGCCTCCGGTACATGACTTCCGAGGGGGACGGTGATCTTCAGCCCGGTCACTCCGCTGAGCGCGCGCGCCTCGGCGAGGCCCTCCACGGCGCGCAGCTGGCCGGGGGGCAGCCGCAGGAACCGGATGCCCGCGTGGCGGCGGGCCCCGGGCCGTGGCTCGGGCAGCGGAAGCCCGAGTTGGGAGGCGATGGCGCGAGCCGCCAGGTCGGTGCCGGTGGCGAGCAGGAGGTCCTGCACGCACTCGGCGCCCGGGTGGGCGTGGGCCTCGATCAGCCGCGGCCCCTGAGCGGTGACCACGACCTCGGTGAGGGACGGGCCACTGCGGTGACCGGCGGCGACCAGCGTGGCCGTGACCAGCTCGTGAATCCGCTCGGCGGTCTGCTGGTCGAGGTCGGCGGGAAGGTCGTAGCCGGTCGGGAGGAAGTCGGGCGCGCCGGTGGTGTACCGGCGGCTCACGGCGAGGACGGTGTGCTCCCCGTCGCGTGAGTGCGCCTCGACGCTGTACTCCGGCCCGTCGAGGTACTCCTCGACGATGAGGGCCGGTTCTCCGGTCAGCCCGGCGGCCAGGACGGCCGCGTCAGCCGAGCTGCGCAGCAGGTGAACGTCCTGGCCGCCGGAACCGGTGCGTGGCTTGGCCACGCAGGGGTAGCCGACGCGATCGGCGACGGCCACCAGGTGCGCGGCCCGGTCGCAGTGCTCATACCGCACGGGGGAACGGGTGAGCTGGTTGACCTTGCCGCGCAGGGCCGCCTTGTCCGTGAGGTACGCGACGGCCGCATGGGGGTTGCCCGGGAGACGGAGAGCCTCGTTGGCGCGGGCGGCGACGAGTGCGCTCGCCTCGGCGAAGCCGAAGATCGAGGTGCGCGCCGGGTGGGACGCGAGCTGGCTGAGCGCCATCGTCAGCCGGGGGTGATCGGTCCAGTCCACCGTCATGGCGGTGTCGGCGGCGGCGACGGCCTTGCGGATGCCGGGAGCGGAGAGGTTGGGCGCGAGCACGAGGGTGCGCGCACCGACCCGGTGGGCCGCCGCGACGTCGGACGACCGCGGACTGAGCAGGACGGCCAGGGGCGTCTGGGACGTCATCGTGCCGCCTCCCTGTCCATCGATGTCCTCACGGGGTCAATAACCGACAAAATACCGACTAGGGCGCCCATTTCAGGCAAGACTGGATACCTTCAGTTAGCGAAAATGGCATAGCGTCACCGACCCGGGCCACACGAAAGGGCCGCGTGTCGCCACCTACGGGCGAGCGGACGATACGGAGACCGTTACTCCCAGCCGCTGGTCAGCGGCCGGACGGTCTGCGTCGTGACAGTGCCGCTCTCCGACTGGGAGGTGGCGACCTGAGCGGTTGCCACGCCTCCGGTGACCACTACGATGAGCAAAGCCGAGGCTACGCTCAGAGCCATCTTCTTCACGGGTTCCCTCTTCCGCGTCCACATGGCCGAACAACAGTGACATGCTGGTGCAGTTGATGCTCACAAGCATGGGAAGCGAAGTCGAGAGCGTTCCTGTGGCATTATCTCGCCTGTCAGGATGACGCCAGGGGCTGGCTGATGTCGTTCAAGGAAGTAGAACGTGCAGGAAACCGGCGAAATAGATGCGGTCGCGGCCCGCGTCTACCGACTGCGTGTCATTCACCCTACCGACACCGTGGAGCAGATCTCCGCCCGTGCGGGAATCACGCCACAGGAGACTCTGGAGGCGGAGTCGCGGCTGTCGGCACTCGGTCTCCTGCGCCCCTCCCCCAGCGGCGGCCAGGTCGCCGTCAGCCCGGAGACGGCGGCGGACACCCTGCTGGCCCCGATGGAACAGGACATCCTCCAGCGGCGCATCGCCATGGCCGCCACCCGGGCGCGGCTGCACGCGCTCTCCGGCGACTATCTCGAAGCCCGCAGCATGCGCTCGGCCAAGAGCAGCATCGAGATCGTCCAGGGCACCGACAACGCGCGGGCGGTGATCGACGACCTCGTCCGCACCTGCTCGGAGTCGCTGGACGCCCTCGTCCCGGGCAGCGGCCTCGGCGAGGTGGCGGTCCGGGCCGCGATCTCCAACGACAGGGAAATGCTGGAGCGGGGCGTGAAGATGCGCAGCCTCTTCCAGCACAGCGCCCGTAAGAACCGCGCGCAGGTCCGCCACGTCGCCGTCCTCACCGACGCCGGGGCACAGGTGCGCAGCACCACCGTGCTCCCCTCCCGCATGGCGATCTACGACCGCAGCTGCGCCGTGCTGCCGCTCGACCCCGAACGCGGCGGCGCCGGTGCGGCCGTCATCCGCGACCCCACGGTGCTGAACTTCCTCCAGCAGCTGTTCGAGCACTACTGGGACCGGGCGCTGGACTTCTCGGAGGAGGAACAGCGCGACGGCCCGGAGCCGAACGAGGTGGAGCGTGACGTGCTGCTGCTGATGGCGGCGGGAAAGAAGGACGAGGCGATCGCCCACCAACTCGGCATGTCCCCGCGTTCGGTGAGCCGGATCGTGGCCCGGCTGATGGAACGGCTGGGGGCCGAGAGCCGCTTCCAGGCCGGCGCGCGGGCCGCGCTCAACGGCTGGCTCTCCGACGACTGAGGGCCGACGATGAGGGCCGACGACTGGGGGCCGACGGCTGCTGGCACGACCGCTTCACCTCGGCCGTGCGCGCGTCGGACACCTCCTCGGACACCAGGGATGGCACAGAGGGAATGGACGGCATAGCAGACCTCGACACGGCGGATCTCGACGCCGCGGCGGTCCGCGTCTACCAGCTGCGGGTCACCCATCCCACCGACGGCGCCGGCCAACTCGCCGCGCGCGCCGGGCTGACGCCCGTGGAAGTGGCCCGTGCCGAGGCGCAGCTCTCGGCGATCGGCCTGCTCCAGCCCTCCCCCGGCGGCGGCTGGGTCGCCGTCAGCCCGGAGAGCGCGGCGGAGTCGCTGCTGGCACCGATGGAGCAGGAGATCCTCCAGCACCGCATCGCCATGGCGGCCACCCGCGAACGCCTCCACTCCCTCTCGGGCGACTACCTGGAGGCCCGCGGCATGCGCTCGGCCACCAGCAGCGTCGAACTCGTCGACGGGCTCGGCAACATCCGGTCGGTCATCGACGACCTGGCGCGCACCTGCTCCTCCAGCATCGACGTCATCTCGCCGGGCGGGACGCAGAACGAGGAGGCGATGCGGGCGGCGCTCCCGCTCGACCTCGACGTCCTGGGCCGAGGCGTGCGGCTGCGGCTGCTGCTCCAGTACAGCGCGCGCGGCCACCGGGCCACCGTGCAGTACGTGGAGGAGATCGTGGAGGCGGGGGCCCAGGTGCGCTGCACGGGAGTGCTGCCCTCCCGCCTGCTGTGCTACGACCGGGACTGCGTGGTGCTGCCGAGGGACCCGGCCCAGACGGGGGCGGGGGTGGCGCTGATCCGCGACACCGCGGTCCTGGCCTTCGTCGGCCAGCTCTTCACCCACTACTGGGACGCCGCCGAGGACTTCCTCGCCGACCCGGAGGACGGGGCCGCCGAGGCCGCGCCGGACGCGGCCCCGCACGGGATCGAGCGGGACGTGCTGCAGCTGATGGCGGCGGGGAAGACCAACGAGGCGATCGCCGCCCAGCTCGGCGTCTCGCGGCGCTCCGTCAGCCGACTGGTGGGGCGTCTGATGGACCGCCTCGGGGCGACCAACCGCTTCCAGGCGGGCGCCCTCGCCGCACGCCGCGGCTGGCTGGCCTCCTCCCCGCCCGCCTGAGGCGAAGGCACCGTGGGCGACGCGGGCGACCGGGCGACGACGGCCCGGCGGCCCGGCCGCCCGGTGACGCCTCCGCGTCGGGGTCAGCCGAGGCCGCGCAGGAAGTCCGCCGCCACCGGCCCCGCGTCCGCGCCACCGGAGCCGCCGCCGGTGAGGACGACGGCGAACGCCAGGTCCCGCTCGCCAAGGAAGCCGACCATCCACGCGTTCGTCGACAGCTCGCCCTCCTCGTCGGTGAACTCCGCCGTCCCGGTCTTGCCGTGCGGCTCACCCGGCACGCCGTCGAGCGCCGAGGCGCTGCCGCTCGTCACGGTCTCGCGCATCAGGGAGCGCAGCGCCTCGTACGTCTCCTGACCGAGCTCCGCCGTGGCCTGGTGCGGCTCCTCGACGGCACCGGGGACGAGGACGGGCTGGTGGAAGGCACCCTCGGCCACGGTGGCGGCCACGGAGGCCATCACCAGAGGGCTGGCCTGCACCCGGCCCTGCCCGATGAGGGAGGCGGCCAGCTCGTTCTCGTTCTCGGCCACGGGGACACCGCCGTCGAAGGTGACGGCGCCGACCGTCCACTCCTCGCCTATGCCGAAGGCCCGCGCCGTCTCGGTGAGCGTGTCGTCGGCGAAACGGTCCCGGTTGTCGATGAACGCGGTGTTGCACGAGGCGGTGAAGGCCTCGCGCAGCGTGGTCTCGGGGCCGAGCTCGAACTGGTTCTGGTTCTCGAAGGTCTGGCCGTCGACCGTGACGAACTGCGGGCATCCGAGGATGTCGGAGTCCGCCGTGCCGCCCTCCAGCAGGGCCGCCGTCGAGACGATCTTGAAGGTGGACCCGGGGGCCATCTGGCCCTGGAGGGAGAGGTTGAAGCCGTCGGCCGGCCAGTCCGCGGCGGCGAGGACGTGCCCGGTGGAGGGCTGCACGGCCACGATCGCCGCGTCTTGGTCCAGTCCCTCCAGCGCCTCGGCCGCCGCCGCCTGCACCGCCGGGTCGATCGTGGTCTCCACGGGCGTGCCCGGCTCGCTCTCCTCACGCTCGAAGAGCGTCCGCACCGCGTCCCCCGACTCCCGGTCGGCGATCACCACGGCCGCGGCGGCCATCCCCGCCAGCTGCTCCTCGTACCTGCTCTGGAGCCCGGAGGTGCCCTCGCCGGTCCCCGCGTCGACCCCGCCGACGAGCGCCGGGGCCGCGTACGCCAGGGGCTGGCTGTCCTCGTCGAACTGGAGGCCGGCGACGGCCTGGAGGTCCGCCGCGTGCTCCTGGAAAGTCTCGTCGCGCAGGGTGACCACGGGCACCGCCTGGTCGGGGTCGGCGGCCTCGACCTCGTCGGCGAGCCGCTCGGTGTCGACGCCCACGTCGAGCCGCTCGATCGCGGCGTACGCGGCGTCGGGGTCGCTGAGCTGGGCGGGCCAGATCGTGAGGTGCCAGACCGTGCCGGGGCCGGCGAGCTCGCTGCCGTCCGCGGCGAGTATCGGCGCCCGCTCGGGCTCCTCCGTGGTGAGGACCAGGGTCTGGCCCTCCTCCAGCCGCGGATGCACGAGGGAGGAGCTCCAGTCCACGGTCCAGCTCCCGTCGCCGCCGTCCCCGGGCGGCAGCACCCGGGCCGTGGAGTCGTAGGACCACTCGCCCACGCCGTCGAGGGTGAACGTGGCGGTGAACGGGACGGCCATGCCGCCCTCCTGGCCGCCGTCCTCGGACAGCTCCTCACCCGCGTCCTCCGCGACGGTGAAGGCGAGCCGCTCGGGGCGGGTGTTCTGCTGGACGGACTCCAGCAGGGAGAGCGCGGCCTCGGGGTCGTCCGTGCGGTCGGCGGCCCGCCGCAGCTCACCCGCGGCCCAGGCGTCGAGGAACGCCTCCGCCTCGGCCCGCGCGGTGGCCCGGTCGTCCCCGTCGCCCCCGCCGCGCAGCAGCACGACGGCGCCGACGGCGACCAACGCGACCACCACGACCCCGATGACTCCCGCCCGTGTGCCGACACGGCGCGGGCGGCGACCGCCGTTCGGTCCCCACCCCGGCACGCTCCCGAGATTCCCCATGCCGCGCACCTTATCGGGCGCCACCGACAGCGGACAGGCTGGGGCACATCGGAGAAGCGGCGGAGAACAGAACAGAAGGCCGAACAGCCGGCGGAACGGGAGAAGCACGGGGCCCCCGGACACGTCACAGGGCCCCACTGCCGAGGCGGTGGGGCCCTGTGACGGACCTGTCGTGGTCCTGGTGGTGGAGATGGCGGGAATCGAACCCGCGTCCAACGGAGCGGAAGAAGGGCTTCTCCGAGCGCAGTCCGCTGTGCTTTTCTCGGCCCCGGAGATCACACGGACAAGTCTCCGACGGGCTCAGTCACTGTGAGATGTCCCACTCACTCCCGTGACCGGAGTAAGCGGTGAGTCCCCTAGATGATGTCAGACACCGGGCCGGGAACAGTCCCGGGCTGACACTTCGCAGGTCGCTGCTCAGGCAGCGAGGGCGAAGGAATCGCGCTTGTTGTTGGCGATTATTTTTTCGCGACACATGGTTAACGAGATCATTGCCGCGTTCCTCGGCTCGCTTCCCCTGCTTCGACATCCGCTGTCGAAACCGATCATCCCCATGTTCAGTTGAGAACCGCCCCCAGTGTACCCCAGCAGCCTCCGGAAGCGGCGCCTCAGCCGGCCCTGGCGCGCCGGCGCGCCGCGGACATGGCCCGCTCCGCCTCGCGGCGGTCCTGCTTCTCCCGCAGCGTCTGCCGCTTGTCGTACTCCCGCTTGCCGCTCGCCAGCGCGACCTCCACCTTGGCGCGGCCGTCCACGAAGTACAGGGCGAGCGGGATGAGCGTGATGCCGGTGGCCTGGGTCTTGCCGATCAGCTTGTCGATCTCCGAGCGGTGCAGGAGCAGCTTCCGCTTCCGCCGGGCGCTGTGGTTGGTCCACGTGCCCTGCGTGTACTCGGGGATGTGCACGTTGTGCAGCCAGACCTCGCCGCCGTCCACGTGCGCGAAGCCGTCGGCCAGCGAGGCGCGGCCCTGCCGCAGCGACTTCACCTCGGTCCCGGTGAGCACGAGTCCGCACTCGTAGGTCTCCAGGATGTGGTAGTCGTGCCGGGCCCGCTTGTTCTGGGCGATGAGCTTGCGACCGGTCTCCTTAGCCATAACCGCTCCAGTCTAGCGAGCGCCGGGGAGTGGGTGACGGGAGGCGGGACCGGGGCCGGACGGGCGCTGGCCCGACGCTCGGGACACCGCTCAGGACAGGCCGCCGAGCACGGTGCGCGCCTCGGCCTCCGCGTCCTGTCCGGGCGCGACGACGAGGTCGGGCGTGATGCCGTCCTCGTCCACCGTGCGACCCAGCGGCGTGACGTAGTGCCCCACGGTGAGCTCGGCCACCGAGCCGTCCGGCTGCTCGCTCGGCATCTGGACGGTGCCCTTGCCGAAGGTACGCGAGCCGACGACCACCGCCCGGTTCCTGTCCTGGAGCGCCCCGGTGAGCATCTCCGCCGAGCTCATCGTGCCGCCGTCCACCAGCACGACCAGGGGCGTGTCGGTGTCGCCGCCCGGGTCGGCGTTGAGGGCGTGCTCCTCCCCGTGGACGTCGTAGGTCGCGACGAGGCCGCCGTCGAGGAAGACGGAGGCGGCACCGGCCGCCTCCGCGAGCAGGCCGCCGGCGTTGCCCCGCAGGTCGAGCAGGATGCCGTCGCCCTCGGGGGCGCTCTCCACGGCCGCGCGCAGCAGCTCGGCTGAGCCGCGGGTGAAGGACGAGACGTGGATCCGGGTGACGCCCGGGCTCTCCCGCGTCGTGGTCACCGTCTCGGTGGTCAGCCGGGCCCGCTCGACCACCGTCTCCCACGCCCGGCCGTCGCGCTCCAGGCCGAGCCGGACGGTGCTGCCCGGCCCGGCGCGCTCCGGCTGGTCACTGCCGCGCAGCCGGCTGACGGCGTCGGTGACGGGCCCGCCGTCGAGCCGCTCGCCGTCGATGGTGAGGATCTCGTCGCCGGGCAGCACGCCGGCGCGCTCGGCCGGGCTGTCCTCGTGGACCTCGCTCACCTCGATCCGGCCGTCGGGCGTGCGCGTCACCGCTATGCCGGTGCCGACGTACTCCCCTTCCAGGCCGGCCTGGAGCTCCTCGTACTCCTCGGGGGAGTACGCCGCCGACCAGCGGTCGCCGTCGCGGCTGACCAACGCCTCGGCGTCGCCCACGGCCTGACCGTCCCGTCCGGCGGCGTCCGGGTCCTCCATCGCCGCGAGCTCCGAGCCGTCGGCGCCCTGCGGCCACGAGCCGGTGACGGCGCCCGCCGTCAGGACGCCCGCGAAGACACAGGCCAGCACCGCACCGCGGCGGGCTGGGAGGAGTTGTGGCGTTCGCGGCATGTTGCGGAGTGTAGGACACATGGAGAGGTCGTACGCGAGATGAACTGTCCGGCGCACGGGGGATAAATCACAACCGAGCTACACCTTGAGGTACTTGCGCAACGCGAAGAAAGCTGCAAGAGCGGGCATCAACGCACCGACCGCCAGGACGAACGGCAACACCTCGATGACCGCGTCCCACCCGACGAACTGGATCAGCGGGATCTCCTGTGCGAGGAAGTTGTTGATCATGAAGTACTTGACGCCGACGAGCAGTCCGCACGCGAGCACGGCGCCCATCACGCCCGCGATCGACGCCTCCATGATGAACGGCAGCTGGATGTAGAAGCTGGAGGCGCCCACCAGCCGCATGATCCCGGTCTCGCGGCGACGGCTGAAGGCGGAGACCCGCACCGTGTTGACGATCAGCAGCAGCGCCACGACGAGCATGAGGGCGAAGAGGCCGAGGGCCGCGTAGTTGACGCCGTTGAGCAGGTTGAAGAGGTTCTCCAGCAGGTCGCTCTGGTCGACCACGTCCTGGACGCCCTCGCGGCCGGCGAAGGCCGTGGAGATGACCTCGTACTTGGTGGGGTCGGTCAGCTTGACGCGCAGCGAGTCCTGCATCTGGTCCGGGGTGACCACCGCCGCGATCGGGTTCTCCTGCTGCTGCTCCTGGTAGCGCTCGAAGGCCTGGTCGGCCGACTCGAACTCCACGTGGTCGACGATGTCGTAGGTCTCCAGCTCGGCCTTCAGGGCCTCCCGCTGCTCGTCGGTGACCGGACCGCGCGAGCACTGGGGATCGGTGTCCGCGTCGTTCTCGTTGCAGAGGAAGATCGAGACCTCGACCCTGTCGTACCAGTAGTCCTTCATGCTGTTGACCTGCTCGCGGGCGAGGAGCGAGCCGCCGAGCAGGGCCAGCGAGAGGGCGACGGAGACGATCACCGCGAAGGTCATCGTGAGGTTGCGGCGGAGACCAACACTGATCTCCGACAGGACGAAGTGCGCGCGCATGGCAGCCTTTCGGTCGTGAGGGCCGGTGGATCAGTGCCGGATCAGTGCTGGTAGCCGTAGACGCCGCGGTGTTGGTCGCGGACGAGACGGCCCTTCTCCAGCTCGATCACGCGCTTGCGCATCTGGTCCACGATCTGCGCGTCGTGCGTGGCCATCACCACGGTGGTGCCGGTGCGGTTGATGCGGTCGAGCAGCTTCATGATGCCTACGGAGGTCTGCGGGTCGAGGTTGCCCGTGGGCTCGTCGGCGATCAGCAGCATCGGACGGTTGACGAACGCGCGGGCGATGGCGACGCGCTGCTGCTCACCACCCGAGAGCTCGCCGGGCATCCGCTCCTCCTTGCCGGCGAGGCCGACCAGGTCGAGCACCTCCGGGACGGTCTTGCGGATCTGCCCCCGGGACTTGCCGATGACCTCCAGCGCGAAGGCGACGTTCTCGGCCACGGTCTTGTTCGGCAGCAGGCGGAAGTCCTGGAAGACGGTGCCGAGCTGGCGACGCACCTGTGGCACCTTCCAGTTGGACAGCCGGCCCAGGTCCTTGCCGAGGACGTGCACGTGGCCGTGGGTGGCCCGCTCCTCGCGCAGCACGAGGCGCAGGAAGGTGGACTTGCCCGAGCCGGAGGAGCCCACGAGGAAGACGAACTCGCCTCGCTCAACCTCCAGCGAGACGTCGCGGAGCGCGGGCGCGTTCTGCCGCGGGTAGGTCTTGGAGACGTTGTCGAATCGAATCACGGTTACACCATGTCGGAGCTGGGTATGGGCGGAGGCTCCCCCTCGCTTGGCAGACCTTACGCGAAGCTGCGTCCGGCCGCAGGCGCCCTCCTGGGACATCCTGGTTTGTCGCGGTCTGGCCCTGATCGAAGGGATACGACCCCTCGCCGGCCGCCGACGGGGCCCCCTGTGCAGGGCGTCTGCGCTCGCGCCCGGAGCCTGGCACAGTAGGAGGCGGAGGGGTGACGAGAGGAGACGTGCCGATGACCGCCGACTGGCTGGTGTGCGCGAACTGTGCGGGGCGGGTCAGCGAGGGCCGGTGCCCCGTGTGCCGGGCCCAGCTGGCACGGCTGCGCGCCGAACGCGGGCCGTGGGCCGCCCTCGGCAGCCCGGCGGCCCTGGTCGCCCTGTTGCTGGCGCTGGCGGCCGTCGCCCTGCTCGTGGCCCGGCCCGCCTGAAGGCCAGGGAGGGCCCTCGGGGCGACGGGTTTCGCAGGGGCCGACACAGGCGAACGGGCCCGGAGCACGTGTGGCTCCGGGCCCGTTACGCTGGGTCGTCAGACCCCTGGGTCCGTGACGCTCGTCAGGCGGGGGTCACGTTCTTGTTGATCACGCGGGGCAGGTAACGGAAGCCCACACCGCCGGCGATCATGGTCGCCGCGCCGATGATCAGCAGGGTGTTGTTGGTGGAGGAGCCGGTCTCCGCCAGCTCGCCGTCGTCGTCGGCCTCGGGCAGCTCCTCGACGGGAACCTCGCCCTCGGTCGGCGGCTCCTGCTCGATCGGGCCGCTGCTGCCGCCCTCGGTGGCGGGCTCGGGGGTGTTGCCCGAGGCGCCCTCGTCCACGCCGTCGCTGGCGCCCTGGTTGTGACCGTCCGAGGTGCCCTCGTGACCGCCGTCGGAGGTGCCCTCCGGCGAACCGTCACTCGTGCCCTCGGGCGAGCCGTCCGAGGTGCCCTCGGGGGAACCGTCGCTGGTGCCCTCCGGGGAACCGTCGGAGGTGCCCTCCGGGGAACCGTCGCTGGTGCCCTCGGGAGAACCGTCGGAGGTACCCTCCGGCGAACCGT
Organism: Streptomyces sp. 4N509B; assembly: GCF_052245655.1. Classification (NCBI taxonomy): domain Bacteria; kingdom Bacillati; phylum Actinomycetota; class Actinomycetes; order Kitasatosporales; family Streptomycetaceae; genus Streptomyces; species Streptomyces sp. 4N509B. Next base: position 37,909 of record NZ_JBQQBZ010000045.1, on the reverse strand, counting down.
CCGAGGTGCCCTCCGGCGAACCGTCGGAGGTGCCCTCGTCCTCGCCCTCGGAGGAGCCCTCGTCGGAACCGTCCGAGGAACCCTCGACCAAGCCGATGATGGAACCCTCGGAGCCCTCGGAACCACCCTCGGCGACGCCCACGGCGCCACCCTCGTTACCCGAGACGGCACCGACGACGGCACCCTCGACGACACCGACGACGGTGCCCTCACGGGTGCTGGCGCCCTCGTCAGCGGACGAGCCGTTGTCGGCGGAGGCCGTGCCGACCACGGCGAGTGAGGCACCGGCGGCGAAGATCGCGGCCGCGGCGACCCGCGCCACGTTGGCCCGTGTCTTGGGACTGGCCATCTATCCACTACCCCCTGTAGCAGTATGTCTTGAGACAATGTCCTGTCGTTGGCGCAGCCTCACGCAAGGGAGTGGTGGCGTCGGGCGGTCCGATCCACTTACTCGCCCTCACGCGACACGCACCTCACAACATAGGCATGCCAGACCGACAGCTTTCCCGTTCTACACACAGACCGTCAAGCGGGATGTCCAGTAAGGACCGACTCGTGTGTGAAGGTTGCGTGAAGACTACTTCCCTTGGCGTTTGCGCCAACGGATGCCCGCCTCAAGGAAGTCGTCGATGTCACCGTCCAGTACGGCCTGGGGATTGCCCACCTCGTGCTCGGTCCGCAGGTCCTTGACCATCTGGTACGGCTGGAGCACGTAACTGCGCATCTGGTTCCCCCAGGAGTTCCCCCCGTCGCCCTTGAGGGCGTCCATCCGCGCCTGCTCCTCCTCGCGTTGACGGGCGAGCAGCCGGGCCTGGAGCACGCGCATCGCGGCGGCGCGGTTCTGGATCTGGGACTTCTCGTTCTGGCAGGAGACGGTGATGCCGGTGGGCAGGTGCGTGATGCGCACCGCCGAGTCCGTGGTGTTCACCGACTGGCCACCGGGGCCGGAGGAGCGGAAGACGTCCACGCGGATCTCGTTCTCCGGGACCTCGATGTGGTCGGTCTGCTCGACCACGGGCAGGACCTCGACGCCGGCGAAGGACGTCTGCCGACGGCCCTGGTTGTCGTAGGGGGAGATGCGCACCATGCGGTGCGTGCCCTGCTCGACGGAGAGCGTGCCGTACGCGTACGGCGCCCTGATCGTGAACGTGGTGGACTTGATGCCCGCCTCCTCCGCGTAGGAGGTGTCGAGGATCTGGGTGGGGTACCCCCTGCGCTCGGCCCAGCGCAGGTACATCCGCTGGAGCTGCTCGGCGAAGTCCGCCGCGTCCACGCCACCGGCCTCGGCACGGATGCTGACCAGCGCCTCGCGCTCGTCGTACTCCCCGGACAGCAGGGTGCGGACCTCCAGCTCGTCCACGGCCGCCTTCACGGCGACGAGCTCGGCCTCGGCCTCGTGCCTGGCCTCCTCGTCGCTCTCGGACTCGGCGAGCTCGAAGAGCACCTCCAGGTCGTCGATGCGGCCGTCCAGCTCCTCGACCTTGCGCAGCTGGCCCTGGAGAAGGGAGAGCCTGCTGGTCACCTGCTGCGCGCGCTCGGGCTCGTCCCACAGCGAGGGGGAGACGGCCTCCTCCTCGAGCTTGGCGGCCTCGGCCCGCATCGTGTTCAGGTCGAGAACGGCCTCGACCGACTCCATCGTGGAGCGGAGGGCCTTCAGAGCTTCGGATGGATCGTCGACTGCCACATCCCCAGCCTAACCGTTACGGAGTCTGCCGTTCCTCAACCGTCCCGACTCCGGGAGAACCGTTTGTCCCACCCTCGGTCCCCTCCCCGGAGCCCTCGCCGCCGGAGCCCAGCAGCAGCCAGCCGCCGAGGGCGCCGGCACCCAGGAGGACACCGGCCGTGACGACCAGGCGCCGCCTCCTGCGGGCCGCCGCGAGCGCGGCCGAGTGCCGGGCGGAGCCGGCGCGACGCTCGCCGGGGGTCCTGGGGGTGCGCGCCGTGCCGTGGGCGCCGCCCGCCAGCTCGTCGGCGTCCGGGACCCGCATCCTGGTGTGGGTGGCGCGCTCCGAGTCCGGGACGGCGCCGAGCACCAGCGGCACGGCGGCGCGCGAGCCGTCCGTGGCCGGCGACGACGCCAGGGCCGGCTCGCCGGCCTGGTCGAGGACGCCGAGGGAGTCGTGGGGGGCGCGGGCGTCGGAACGGGAGCCGGCGGCGGCACTCCCGTCGCCCTGCGCGTCCTCCGGATCGCCGATGTCCAGCGGGGGCAGCCCCTCCAGCGCGGGCAGCAGCTCGCGCAGCCGGGAGGCGAGCTCCGCGGCGCGCAGCCGCGAGGCGGGGGCCTTCGCCAGGCACTGCTGGATCAGCTCCCACAGCTCGGGCACGAGGCCGGGCAGCGGCGCCGCGGTCTCCGTCACCTGCCGCCGCAGCACCGCGCCGGGGTGGCCGCCGCCGAAGGGGGTGAAGCCGGCGAGCGACTCGTACAGGACCGTGGCCAGGGCGTAGATGTCGACGGCGGCGCGGGGCGGGAGGCCCTCGACGATCTCGGGGGCCATGTAGTCGGGGGTGCCGACGACGCCGCCGCGACCGCCGTGCCGTGGCTCGTCGATGAGCTTGGCGACGCCGAAGTCGGTGAGCAGGGCGGCCAGGGACTCGCCGCCGGTGTCCAACAGGATGTTCTCCGGCTTGACGTCGCGGTGGACGATGCCCGCGGCGTGCGCGACGGCGAGGCCGCTGGCCACGCCCGCGGTGATCTCGGCGGCCTGGTGGGGGGTGAGGCGGCGCTCACGCCGCAGGTGGCTGCGGAGGTCGGGGCCGCGGACCAGGTCCATGACGAGGGCGATGTCGCTGGGGGCGCCGGCCTGGCCGTGGTCGTCCCCGATGAGGAGCTCTCGGACGCCCACGATGTTCGGGTGTTCGAGGCCGAGCAGGGCGTGCCGCTCGTGGGCGAACCGCTCGGCGACGTCCTGGTCGGCGGCCAGGTCCTCGCGCAACACCTTGATGGCGACGGGGCCTTCGGGACCCTCGCCGAGCCACACCGTGCCGGCGCTGCCGCGGCCGAGGACGCGGTGGGCGGTGTAACGGCTACCGATGTTCCGTGCCATGGCGTGAGGCTACGACGCGCCTCGGACATCGGACGGTGAAGTGCGCCTGTCTTGCCCTGGTTTGATGGGATGTCGGGGCCAAAAAACCACCCCGACAAGTCGACAAATCTCCGAGGTCACTCCCCGCCGGACCCATCGGGGAGGTTCGGCAGCTCCGTGCCGTCCGGCACCTCGGGAACGCTCTCCTGCGCCTGCTCGATCAACCCGAGCCACTCGCGGACGTCGTTGAACCAGTCCTTGGTGGCGTTCCAGAAGCTCCGGCCGTCGGCGATCCAGTCCTGCATCGGGGTGAAGTTCCACACCACGGCCCCGAGCACGACCAGGATCAACACGATGAACAGGCAGCCCTTCAGGCACCCCAGGCCGGGGATGCGCATGGGGCTGGAACTGCCACGGGAGCGCCCGCGCGGCTCGCGGCGCGGCGGCTCGGGCCGCGGGGGGCGCTGCGGCTGCGGCTGGGCCGGGGGCTGGTAGGGCTGGGGGTACTGCTGCGGGTACCCCTGGGGCTGCGGCTGCGGATACCCGTAGCCCTGCTGCTGGGCCGGGGGGTGCTGCTGCGGCCGGCGCTGCGGTGGGCGGCGCGGCTGACGCTGGGGGCGACGGTGGAGCGGGTCCTGCGCCGGGTTCACGGGCTGGACCTGCGTCGGCTCGTTGCGATCGCGCGCGGCACGCATCTGGTCCTGCCACGGATGCGGGCCGTCGTCGTCCCCCGGACGCTGGCCGGGACCCTGGGGCGGCATCACGCGCGTCGGCTCGGAGCCGCCGTCCCCTGCTCCCGGCCCGCCGGCATGCGGCAGGACGCTCGTGGCGGCGGAGGGGTCGACCATCCCGCCACCGGAGCCGCCGGGCAGCGCCTGCGTCGGCTCGGACGCTCCGGGCGGGCTGATGCCGGTGCCGGGCACCCTGACCGGCGCGGGGTCGGGGAGGAGGAGCACGGCGACGCCCGCGGCGGCGGCCCGCTGCTCGACGGTGGCGTGCTCCGCGAGGCCGGCGGCGACCGTGCGCAGGCCGCGGGCTAGGTTGACGGCGCTGGGGCGCTCGTCCGCGCTCTTGCGCAGACAGCGGTCGATGACGGTCCACAGCGGGTCGGGGATGCCGCCGGGGCGGGGCGGCTGCGCGCTGAGGTGGTTGCGCAGCACGTCCAGGGTGCTGCCGCCGTGGAAGGGCGGGTGCCCGACGACCAGTTCGTACAGCACGATGCCGGCGCCGTAGACGTCGACGGCGGAGGTTTGCTCCCGCCCCTCCGCCGACTCGGGCGCCACGTACGAGGGGGTGCCGACGAACTCGTGCGCGCGCGTCACGCCGGGTGAGTCCGCGAGGCGCGCGATCCCGAAGTCGGTGAGCATGGGGCGCAGCGGCAGCGCGCCGGACGGGTCGCCGCCGCCGGCCAGCAGCACGTTGGCGGGCTTGAGGTCGCGGTGGACGATGCCCTTGGCGTGGGCCGCGGCCAGGGCGTCGGCGACCTGGGCGGTGAGCAGGGCGGCGCCGAGCGGGCTGAGCGGGCCGTTGTCCCGGAGGTACCGGTGGAGGTCGGGGCCGTCGATCAGGTCCATGACCAGGGCGATGACGTCGCCCTCGACCACCAGGTCGCGGGTGCGGACGATGTTGTCGTGGGGGTCGCTGGTCAGGCGCAGCAGCACCGAGCGCTCCCGCAGGAAGCGCATGACCACGTCGGGGTCGTGGGCCAGCTCCTCCCTGAGGACCTTGATCGCGACCTGTTCCCCCGGCTGCCCCTGGACCGCGGCCTCGTCGCCCGCGGCCTCCCGCTGGCGCCCGCGCCAGACGGTGCCGGTGGCGCCGCGTCCGAGCGGCTCTTCGAGCAGGTACTTGCTGCCGACCGGCCGCACGGTGTGCTCCTTGGTGGTTCGCTGGCAGGGTGATGACGGTGACGTCCCAGGCCCGGGCCCGAGCTCCCTACTGTAGTGCTGCCCGCCCACCACGCGGACGGCCGTCCGCCGGCCGCGTGGGAGGGCCGTCGTGGGCGTCTCGCGGGAGAGGACGCGGCCCGGCGGGCGGCTGGTTGCGAGGAAGGCGCGGGAGGGCTGCCGACCGGCCGGTCGGAGCGGTTGGTTCCCGTCAGATATGGTCAATCAAGATCACCAACTGCCCAGGGCGGCACGGAGTGTCGGTGGCGGGTGCGAGGATGCTGTCAGCATCCGACCGGGACACGGACACCGGTCGGGGCGTCCGATCGAGGCAGCTGTGCGAGACCGCCGTACGAGCCACCCGTACGAGACAGCCGTGACAGCCTGGCCAGCGAGGTGACCGGGAGGGGCCGAATGCCGATCCAGATCAGCGTGACGGTGCTCGGACACACCGCTGGCCGTGGCGCGCCGGGCGGCGGTGAGGGCGAGGGCGTGGACGTCCGGCTCACCGCACCCGAGGACACCCCGCTCGCGGAGGTCCTCGGCACCCTGGCGTCCGTGGTCACGCCCGGCTCGGGCACGCCCGGGGCCGTGTTCTGCGGTGAGCGGCGGCTGGATCCGCGCAGCGCCGTCCTGGGACGGGCACCGCTGGTGGACGGCGCCGTCCTGTCCTTCCACCGGCCCGCGGCCACGCCCGTGCCGGAGCGCGTGCCGGCCCGGCTGCTCGTCGTGTCCGGGCCTGACGCCGGCGGCGTGCACCTGCTGCGCGGCGGCGAGGTCCGCATAGGGCGGTCGGTCCAGGCCGACGTGCCGCTGGACGACCCGGACGTGTCCCGGCTGCACTGCGCGGTCTCGATACACGCCGACGGCACGGTCACCGTCGCCGACCTGGGCTCGACCAACGGCACGCTGCTCGGCGGGGAGCCCGTGACCGACCGCCCGGTGGTCGTGCCGCCCGGCGCGCCGCTGCGGCTCGGGGAGTCCACGGTGCGCGTGATATCCGAGGGCCCGGTGGGGGATGGCGCGCCCTCGGCGCCTGGCTTCACGGGTCCCACCACGCCCGCCTCCCGCTCCGCCGCGGCACCCGCGTCGGGCTCGGCGCCGTCGGGCCCGCCCGTGGCCGGCCCGGGGGGACCGCCCGTTCCCCCGGCGGCTCCGCCCCCGAGGCCCCCGGCTCCGTCGGCCCCCTCGACGGCCCCGGCGCTGCCGCTCGCGGAGCCGGACGGCCCTGGCACGGACGGCCCCGGCACGGGTGGCCGCCGGACGGGACGTGGCCTGGCCGGCTGGGCCCGCAGGCGCGGCGCCCCGGCCTCGGGCGGCGACACCCACACCAGCGTGGCCCTGCCGTCCGCCTCCTCGTCACGCCCGACGGGCGGGACCCGGCCGTGGCCCGCCCACGACCCGGCCGAGGACGCCCGTTGGCCCGACCTCGCCACGTTGCTGCTGCTGGCGCTGGAGCCCGAGCGGCCCCGCCAGCCCCGGCTGTGGGAGCGCGGCCCGGCCCACCCCGACGCCTACGGCCTGCGGCTGGGCACGGCGCAGCGGGCCCAGGGGCGGATCTCCCCCGTCGGCCTCAGCCTTCCCACGATCGGCTCGCTCGGGCTGGCCGGGCCCCGTCAGCGGCTGCTCGGGCTGGCGCGTTCCCTGCTCGCGCAGCTCGCGGCCCTGCATCCGCCGAGCGCGCTGGAGCTCGTGGTGGTGGCGCCCGACCGCGCCGCGGAGTGGTCCTGGCTGGGATGGCTGCCACACCTGCGCCCCACGCGCGGGCAGGCGTGCCGGCAGCTCGTCGGGTTCGACGTGGAGCAGGCGACCGCGCGCGTGCGCGAGCTCGCCGAGCGGGAGTCCCCCGACCCCACGGGGCGTCGGACGGTGCTGCTCGTCGACGAGGACGCGCTCGACGCCAGCCCGCCCGGCGCCGCGCACACGCTCGGGACGAGCAGGGCGGCGGACGCGGTGGCCGAGCTGCGTCGGGCGCTGGCGCGCCTCGCGGCCACCGGCGCGGGCCTCGGCGTGCACCTGCTGTGTCTCACGCAGTCGCCGCCCGCCACGCCGGCCTCGCCGCTGGCCGACACCCTCGCCCTGGCCCGTCGTTCCTCCCCCACCTTCGCCGCCTGCGGCACCGTCGGGCTGCTCAGCGGGGCCGTCGCCTCGGCCCTGCGGCTGAGCGGGGCCGGCGTGACGCCCGGGCGAGGCGACGGCGCGGGGCCCGTCGTGACGGTGGACGCCGTGTCGGCGGCCTGGGCCGAGAGGTTCGCGCGGGCGCTGGCGCCCGTGCGCGAGGACGCCAGGGAGGCGTTCGTCGCCGCCGGTTCCGCCGCGCCGCCGCCCAGCTGCCGGCTGCTGGACGCCCTGGAGCTGCACCGCGTCACGCCCGGCGCGCTGCGGGAGCGCTGGGAGCGCCCCGGCGGGCTGCCGCTCGTGCTCGGCGCGGCGGCCGGCGGGGCCGCGCTCGTCGATCTCGCGGAGACCGCGGGTCCCGTGCGGATCGAGGGGGAGCGTTCCTCGGGGAGGACCGAGCTGCTGTGCTCGCTGGCCGCCTCGCTGGCGGCGGCACGCGGCCCGAGGGACCTGTCGCTGCTGCTCGTGGAGGGCGCGGGCGAGGGGCTGCGGCCCTGTGCCGAGCTGCCGCACGTGGCCTCCCATCTCGGCGCCAACGATCCGGTGCGGATGCGGGCCTTCGCGCAGGCGTTGCGCGACGAGCTGAAGCGGCGCGCCGCGCTGCTGGGCGAGTCGGTCTTCCCCGGCGCCCCGGCGGCGCTGGGCGGCGTCGGGCGGCAGGGTGGGCGGGTCGTCGGCCCGCGCGGGCCCGTGGGTGAGCCGGCGCCGTCGGCGCACGAGGGGCTGCCGCGGGAGTCCCCGGCAGGGGACGTCGACCCCTCCGTGCCCCGGATACGCGCGGCCGGCAGCGGCCCGTTGCCCTGGCTGGTCGTGCTGGTCGACGACGTGGACGCGCTGGTGGCGCCGCCGCTGGGCGCCCCGGGCCGGCAGGCCGCCGGCTCGGTGGTGCGCGCGCTCGGCGCCGCGGCCCGGGAGGGGCATCGGCTCGGGGTGCGGGTCATCGTCGCCGGTGCGCCGGGCGTCGAGCTGCCCCAGGACGTTCCCCGGGCGGAGGCGCGGGTCCTGCTCACCGGTCCGCCGGCCGGGCGGGCGGAGCTGCGGCTGGGCGGCGGCGCGCCGCTGCCGTTCCAGGCGGCCCGGGTCACCGGGCGGATTCCCCGGACGGCGACGCTCCGGCCCACCGTGACGCGGCTGGACTGGGCGCGGGCGGGGGACCCGCCGACGCGGCGCCCGGTGCGCGAGCTGGGGAACGGCCCGACGGACGTGGCCCTCCTGGCGAGCGCCGCCTCCCGGGCGGCCCGTTCGGACCGCGCGACGACCGCGAGCCTCGTCTGAGCCGACACGCCCCGGCGCCCCTTCGGCGCCTCGACGGGGGTTCCGTGGCGCCTCGCCGACGGTTCGCCGAGGGTTCGCCGGTGTCCCTCCGGCACCTCGGCGCGCTTCGACGGCGCCGCTCCCCGCACCCCGTTCCGCAAATCTGACGCATCGTCATCATGGTGCGGACCAGGCAGAAGACGCTCATTCGGGGGAGAACGTCCCGACACCGCTGACGGACGTAGTCCCAGCGGTAACATGCCGATCACAAAGCTGACTTGACAAGGCGGACAGGGTTGCCTGCCCCGTGAGCCCGGCGTAGGACTTTCGGCACAGGACGTGCGATGTGGCAGCCCTGCGCCGGCTTCGGGGTGTCGCCGCATCAGAAGGCCAGGTGATGAGGTGCTCATGCACGGTTCGGACGGGGACTTCCGGCGGAGGACCGGACGCGGCGCGTGGCGTGCGGCAGCGGCGGCCGCGTCCGCCTGCGCGGTCGCGCTGACGGCCTGCTCCGGTGAGAGCGGCGGCGAGGAGACCGACTTTCGGATCTCGATCGAGCTGCCCGACCTCAGCGGCGAGAACGTGGAGGTCGCCGCCGTGTGGACGGGCGCCGAGCAGGAGAACTTCATGCGCGTCATGGAGGCCTTCGAGCAGGAGACCGGCGCCTCGGTGACCTTCGTCTCCACGGGTGACAACGTCGCGACCTTCGTCGGCAGCCGGGTCGCCGGTGGCGCCGCGCCGGACGTCGTCATGGTGCCGCAGCCCGGCGTGATCCAGGAGTTCGCGCGCGAGGGCTGGATCGCCCCCGTCGGCGACATCGTGCTGGAGCAGCTCGACGCCAACTACGCCCAGGGCTGGCAGGACCTCACCACCTACGAGGGCGAGCAGTACGGGGTCTACGTCAAGGCCGCGAACAAGTCCCTGGTCTGGTACAACACCACGGCGTTCGAGTACGCCGGTGTCGAGCCGCCGCAGACCTGGGACCAGTTCGTCGACACCGCGTGGACGCTCTGGGAGTCGGGCACCGACGCCGTGTCCGTGGGTGGGGCCGACGGCTGGACGCTGACCGACTGGTTCGAGAACATCTACCTCTCCCTGGCCGGCGGCGAGATGTACGACCAGCTGATGGCGCACGAGATCCCGTGGACCGACCCCAGCGTCACCGAGGCGCTGACCACGCTCGGCGCGCTCTTCGGCGAGGAGCAGCTGGTGGTCGGCGGCAGCGACGGCGCGCTCCAGACGGACTTCCCCAACTCCGTCACCCAGACGTTCATCGACCTGGAGACGCCGCTGGCCGGCATGGTCTTCGAGGCGGACTTCGTCGGCGCCGTCATCACCGACAGCACGGACGCCGTCGTCGGCGAGGACGCGCAGGTCTTCCCCTTCCCGTCGGTCGGCGCCGAGCCCCCCGTGGTGACCGCGGGCGACGCGGCCGTCGCGGTGGCCCCGGACGGCGAGACCAGCGAGGCGCAGGACGCGCTGCTGGCGTTCCTCGCCTCCCCCGACGCCGCCCGCATCTGGGCCGCGCCCGGCGGCTACATCTCCCCCAACAGCTCCCTCGAACTGGACGCCTACCCCAACGACGTGCAGCGCGGCATCGCCCAGGCACTGGTCGAGGCGGGCAACGACTTCCGGTTCGACATGTCCGACCAGACCCCGGCCGCCTTCGGCGGCACCACCGGTCAGGGCATGTGGCAGGGCCTGCAGAACTTCCTGCGCAACCCCGACGACGTCGAGGGCGCCCAGCAGTACCTGGAGGCACAGGCGGAAAGGGCGTACAGCCAGTGACGGCCCCGCCCCGCCCCCCTCACGGAACAAACCCACGGACGGATGGAGACTGAGACCCCATGGCATCCGGCAAGGCGGTGATCAGGGCCCGTCCCTGGGTGGCCGCGTCGTTCCTGCTGCCCGCGCTGCTGCTGCTCGGCGCGCTGGTCGTCTACCCCATCGGGTACACGGTGTGGCGCAGCCTCTTCGACGCCTCGGGCGACGGGTTCGTGGGGCTTTCGAACTTCGCCGACATCTTCACCGAGGACGACACCCGCACGGCACTGCGGAACAACGTCATCTGGATCGTCGTCGCCCCGACCATCTGCACCGTGCTCGGCCTGATCTTCGCGGTGATGACCGAACGGATCCGCTGGGCCACCGCGTTCAAGCTGATCGTCTTCATGCCGATGGCGATCTCCATGCTGGCCGCCGGCATCATCTTCCGGCTGGTCTACGAGCAGGACCCGGACCGGGGCGTGGCCAACGCCGTCGCGACGACGGTGCACGACACCTTCTCCGGCTCCTCCACGTGGCCGGACGCCGAGCCGCGGCCCGACGGCGCGCTCCAGGCGCAGGAGGACGGTTCGTACCTGCTGGCCGAGCCCGTCACGGCGGGCGAGCCGGTGCTGCTGCCGCTCGTCGGCATCCCGCAGCCCGAGCTGGAGGGCGCCGATCCCGCCGAGGTGGCGGCCGGCGGCGGGCAGGAGGTCACCGGCACCGTCTGGCGGGACTTCACCCCCGGCGGCGAGGGCACGGAGAACACCGTCGACCCCGGCGAGGAGGGCCTGGCCGGGATCACCGTGGAGGCCGTCAGGGACGGCGACGTGGTCGCCTCGGCGACCACCGGTGACGACGGCACGTTCACGCTGCCCGCCGAGGCCGACGGCGCCCAGCTACGGCTCGCGGCGGACAGCTTCACCGCCCCGTACAACGGCGTGGAGTGGCTCGGCCCGAGCCTCATCACCCCCGCCATCATCGCCTCGTACGTGTGGATGTGGGCCGGCTTCGCGATGGTGCTGATCGCGGCGGGTCTGGCCGCCGTGCCACGGGAGACGTTGGAGGCCGCGCGCGTCGACGGCGCCAACGAGTGGCAGATCTTCCGCCGCGTGACGGTGCCGCTGCTGGCACCCGTGCTGGCGGTGGTCATGGTGACGCTGATGATCAACGTGATGAAGATCTTCGACCTGGTGCTCGTGATTCCACCGCAGTCCAGCCAGGCGGACGCCAACGTGCTGGCGCTGGAGCTCTACCAGGAGTCCTTCATCTCCGGCGGTAACCCGGGCCTGGGCAGCGCGATCGCGGTGCTGCTGTTGCTGCTCGCGGTGCCGGTGATGCTGAACAACATCCGACGGTTGCGACGGGAGAACCAGCGGTGAGCGCACCCACCATGACCGCTCAGGCGCCAGAGCCACCGGCCCCGGACCGGCGCGAGACCTCGGCGGGGAAGGAGACGCCGTCCCTGTCCTCGCGCCTGGTGTCGCTCACCGCGGGTGGCGTCGTGCGGGTCTTCCTCGTCGTGATCGCCGCGCTGTGGCTGCTGCCGACGGCCGGGCTGCTCGTCTCCTCCCTCCGGGACCCGCGGGACGTCGCCGCCTCCGGCTGGTGGGAGTCGCTGACCAACCTCGACCAGCTCACCTGGGACAACTACGACACCCTGCTGAGCAACGAGGTCTTCACCGACTCCGTCTGGACGACGCTGGCGATCACCGTCCCCTCCACCCTCGCCGTCGTCGTCATCGGCGCGCTGGCGGCCTACGCCTTCGCGTGGCTGGACTTCCCCGGCCGCGACTGGTGGTTCCTGCTGGTGGTCGCCCTGCTGGTGGTGCCGGTGCAGGTGGCGCTGATCCCGGTGGCCGACCTCTTCGAGACGCTGGGGATCTTCGGGACCACGCTGGCGGTGATCATCTTCCACACCGCCTTCGGCCTGCCGTTCGCGATCTTCCTGCTGCGGAACTTCTTCGCGGAGATCCCGCGGGAGCTGCTGGAGGCGGCGCGGCTGGACGGGGCGGGGGAGATCCGGCTCTTCGCCCGCGTGGTGCTGCCGCTGGGCGGCCCGGCCATCGCGGCGCTCGGCATCTTCCAGTTCATGTGGGTGTGGAACGACATGCTGGTGGCGCTGATCTTCGCCGACACCAGCTCGCCGCCGATGACGGTGGCGCTCCAGCAGCAGATGCGGCAGTTCGGCAGCAACATCGAGGTGCCCGGCCCGGCGCCTCGTTCGTGTCCGTCCGGTGGGGACCGCCGGGTGTGGACGGGCCCGACGGACGGGCCCGACGGACGGGTTCGACGGACGGGTTCCTGGGCGGTCTGTCGGGCGGGTCAGCGGTTGCTGCGCAGCAGGGTGCGCATCGTGCGCATGGCGACCGAGAGGTTGGCGAGGTCGAAGGTGTCGGAGGACTGGATCTCGCGCAGCGTGGCGCGGGCGCGGCCGAGGATGGCGGCGTTCCGCTCCGACCAGGCCGCGAACCGCTCCTCGCCCGTGGCGTCGGGGCCACCCGCCGCCAGCACGTCGGCCGTGATCAGCTGGTGCGCGGCGTAGAGGTCCTCGCGGATCGCCGTGCGCGCCATCGACTGCCAGCGGTCCGCCCGCGGCAGCTCGCTGATACGGTCCTGCAGCTGCGAGATGCCGAGCTGGTCCCCGAGGTGGTAGTACACCTCGGCGACGTCCAGCAGCTCCCGACCGGTGCGGTCGGCGACGGCGACGATGTCCAGCGCCGGGAGGACCGCGGACAGGCCGGCGACCTGCTGGGCGAGGTCGGCGGGGACGCCCTGGGAGGTGAGCGTCTCGTGCATCTCCCCGTGGGCCCGCAGGTCCTGGCCGCGCAGCAGCTTCGGCAGCTCGGCCCACACCTGCTCGACGCGGTCCGAGAACAGCTCGATGGTCTCCGTCAGCTTCAGTGGCTGGGGCCGGTTGTTCAACAGCCAGCGGGCGCCGCGCTCCACCAGCCGCCGCGCGTGGAGGCGGATGCGGGTGAGGACGTCCGCGTCGACGTGGCTGTCGAGCTGCTCGGCGGTGTCCCAGATCTCGGCGAGGCCGAAGATCGCGCGCGAGGCGGTGTGGGCGCGGACGATCTCCTCCGTGGAGGCCCCGGACTCCTCGCCCATGCGGTGGACGAAGGAGCAGCCGCCCACGTTGACCGTGTCGTTGACCAGGACCGTGGTGATGATCTCGCGACGCAGCGCGTGGCTCTCCATCTGCGCGGCGAACCGCTCCCGTAGCGCGCTCGGGAAGTACGCGTACAGCAGGCGGCCCACGTAGGGGTCGTCGGGCAGCTCCGTGCCGACGAGCTCGGCGGTGAGGGTCAGCTTGGCGTAGGCCATCATCACCGACAGCTCCGGCTGGGTGAGCCCCCTGCCGGCGGCACGCCGCTCGTCGATCTCCTCGTCGGAGGGCAGGAACTCCAGCTCCCGGTCGAGCCGCCCCTCCTCGCTCAGCCGGCGGATCAGCCGCCGGTGGGCGAGGATGAGCCCCGGCGCGGTGGTCTGGGCGTTGGCCAGGGCGACGTTCTGGGCGTAGTTGGTGCGCAGCACGAGGCTGGCGACCTCGTCGGTCATCCCGGCGAGCAGGGCGTTGCGCTGCTTGACGGTCAGGTCGCCCGCGGCGACCACCGCGTTCAGCAGGATCTTGATGTTGACCTCGTGGTCGGAGGTGTCGACGCCCGCGCTGTTGTCGATGGCGTCGGTGTTGCACCGGCCGCCGGCCTCGGCGTACTCGATCCGGCCGCGCTGGGTGAGGCCGAGGTTCCCGCCCTCGCCGACGACGCGGGCGCGCAGCTCGCGGCCGTTGACGCGGATGGCGTCGTTGGCCTTGTCCCCGGCGTCGGCGTGGGACTCGGCGGAGGACTTCACGTAGGTGCCGATGCCGCCGTTCCACAGCAGGTCGACGGGGGCCTTGAGGATGGCCTTCATCACCTCGGCGGGGGTGAGCACGGTGACCGTGGGATCGATGCCGAGGGCCTCACGGGCCTGGGGGGTGAGCCCGATGGACTTCGCGGTGCGGGGATAGACCCCGCCGCCCTTGGAGATGAGCGCGCTGTCGTAGTCCGCCCAGGAGGAGCGGGGCAGCCCGTAGAGCCGACGGCGCTCCGCGTAGGAGGTGGCGGCGTCGGGGTCGGGGTCGATGAAGATGTGGCGGTGGTCGAAGGCGGCGACGAGCCGGATGTGCTCGGACAGGAGCATGCCGTTGCCGAAGACGTCGCCCGACATGTCGCCGATGCCGGCGACGGTGAAGTCCCGTGTCTGGGTGTCGTGGCCGAGCTCGCGGAAGTGGCGTCTGACGGACTCCCACGCGCCGCGGGCGGTGATGCCCATGCCCTTGTGGTCGTAGCCGGCGGAGCCGCCGGAGGCGAAGGCGTCGCCGAGCCAGAAGCCGTAGGAGACGGCCACCTCGTTGGCGATGTCGGAGAAGGAGGCGGTGCCCTTGTCGGCGGCGACGACGAGGTACGGGTCGTCGCCGTCGTGCCGCACCACCGAGGCGGGCGGGACGATCTCGCCGTCGACCATGTTGTCCGTGATGTCGAGCAGTCCGGAGATGAACGTGCGGTAGCAGGCGATGCCCTCGGCCAGCCACGCGTCCCGGTCGGCCGCGGGGTCGGGCAGCTGCTTGCCGACGAAGCCGCCCTTCGCGCCCACGGGGACGATGACGGTGTTCTTCACCTCCTGCGCCTTCACCAGGCCCAGGATCTCGGTGCGGAAGTCCTCCCGCCGGTCGGACCACCGCAGGCCGCCGCGGGCGACCGTGCCGAAGCGCAGGTGGACGCCCTCCACACGCGGCGAGTACACCCAGACCTCGACGGCCGGGCGGGGCTCGGGCAGCTCGGGGATGGCCTTCGGGTCGAGCTTCATCGACAGGTACGCGTGGGGGCGGCCGTCGCTGGCGTTCTGGAAGTGGTTGCAGCGCAGGGTGGCCTTGATGACGGTGAGGAAGGCACGCAGGATGCGGTCCTCGTCGAGGTTGACCACGTCCTCCAGCGCGAAGTCGAGCTCGGCGAGCAGGGCGTCGGTCAACTCCAGACCCGCCGCCTGGCGCTGCGGTGACAGCCGCGCCTCGAAGAGCTTCACCAGCAGCCTGGTGGTGTGGTCGTTCCTGCGGAGCGTGGTCTCCATGCTCTCGCGGGTGAAGCGGGCCCCGGCCTGCCACAGGTACTTGGCGTAGGCGCGCAGCACCATCGCCTGCCGCCAGCTCAGGTCGGCGGAGAGGACCAGCGCGTTGAACCCGTCGTCCTCGGCCGCGCCCGTCCACGCGGCGGCGAAGGCGTCCTGGAACCGCTCGCGGGCGTCGCCCCCGAGGTTCCGCGCCAGCGACTCGGGGATCCGCAGACCGAAGTCGTAGATCCAGGCGGGGGAGCCCTCCGCCGGACGCAGCAGGTACGGGCGTTCGTCGACGACCTCGACGCCCAGGTTGTGCAGGACGGGGAGGACGGAGGAGAGCGAGACGGGCTCACCGGTGCGGTAGATCTTGAAGCGGCGCTCCCCGGCGCCCGCGCCGACCGGCTCGTACAGGCTCAGCGCGAAGTCGCGGCCGGCGGGCTCCGGGACGGCGGGCTCGGCGGCCTCCCGCGGGGTCAGGCCGATGAGGTACTGGAGGTCGGAGACGGCTGCACGGGGTGGGAAGTCCGCCTTGTACCCCTCGGGGAAGGCGTCGAGGTACTGGCGGGAGAGCTCGGCGGCGTGCTCCTCGCCGAACTCGGCCAGCAGCGCCTCCGCGAAGCCGTCCGTCCACGACCGGGAGGCCTCCGCCAGGCGGGCCTCGATGTGGTCCACCTCGGACTCGGTGAGCTCCGGCAGCTCGGTGCCGGGCTCGACGCGGATCACGAAGTGCAGCCGGGAGAGGACGGACTCGGTGTTCCACGCGGTGAAGTCGACGCCGGTGCCGCCGAGCTCCTCGCGGAGGATCTCCGTCAGGCGGAGCCGCACGGACGTGGTGTACCGGTCCCGTGGCAGGTACACCAACGCCGAGTAGTACCGGCCGTACTCCTCCTGGCGCAGGAAGAGCCGCAGCCGGCGCCGCTCCTGGAGCTGGAGGACGGCGGTGGCGATGGTGCGCAGGGTGCTCGCGGGGGTCTGGAAGAGCTCGTCGCGCGGGTAGGTCTCCAGGATCTGGAGCAGGTCGCGGCCGCTGTGGCTGTCGGCGGCGAAGCCGGCCGCGGCGAGGACCTCCGCGACGCGGCGGCGGACGACCGGGATCTTCCGCACCGATCCGGTGTAGGCGGCGGCGGAGAAGAGGCCGAGGAAGCGGCGCTCGCCGACGACGTTGCCCTCGGCGTCGAACGTCTTCACACCGACGTAGTCCAGGTACGAGCGGCGGTGGACGGTGGCGCGGCTGTTGGCCTTGGTGAGGATGAGCAGCCGCGGCTCGCGGGCCTTCGCGCGCGCCGAGGGCGACAGGCGGTTGAACGCCGCCGAGGCCGAGGGGTGTTGGGCGCCGCGGTCGTGCGTCGGGTCGGAGCGCAGGATACCGAGCCCCGTGCCGGGGATCGCGCGCAGCTGGTCCCGGTCCCCGCCGTCCTCGTCCCGCACGAGCTCGTACTCGCGGTACCCGAGGAAGGTGAAGTGGTCGTCGGCCAGCCAGCGCAGCAGTTCGCCGGCCTCGTCGATCTCCCGCTGCTCGATCCGGTCCGACAACGGCTCGCTGGGCAGACCGTCGGCGATCTGGAGGGCGGCGGCGCGCATCTTGTGCCAGTCCTCGACCGCCTCGCGGACGTCGCCGAGGACGCGGCGCAGGTCGGCCTCGATCTGGGCGAGATCCTCGCGATCGGTCTCGCGGTCGGTCTCCACGTGGATCCACGACTCGATGACCGCGTCGGCCGGCAGCTGGTCCGGCTGGTACGTGGTGGCCGAGGGGCCCTCGGGGTCGCGTCCGGCGTCGAGGACCTCCAGGAGCCGGCCGGTGACGTCGCGACGCACCACGATCTGCGGGTGGATGACGAGGTGGATGCCGCGGTGCTGGCGGGTCAGTTCGTTGGTGACGGAGTCCACCAGGAACGGCATGTCGTCGGTGACGACGTCCACCACGGTGTGGCTGCAGGTCCAGCCCATCTCGTCGATCGTCGGCGTGTGGACGCGGACGTTGGCGGTGCCCTGGGGGCGGTGGGCGGCGAGCTTGCTGTGGGTGAGGGCGGCGCCTGCGACGTCCTCGGGCTGCCGGTCGGTGAGGTCCTCGGGGGCCACGTAGAGGTAGTAGCGCTGGAGGTAACTGCCGAGGGCGGCGTGGTCGATGACGGACGCCGCGTGCCCGCCGGCCGGTGTCCGCTTCGCTACCTCGGCGGCCTGTGCCAGCAGTTTGGCCTTTTCCTCGTCCAGTTGCTTGTTGTGCATGGTTCCTGTGGCTCCAAACGCCGCGAACGCCGCGCGCCGTTGCGCGACGTCGAATGGGGTGTCGGTGCGGTGCTCGATCCCCTGACGCGTGCGTCCCTGGGGAGAGCCGCTCCCGGTCGGTCCTTCGGTCCCGGCCCGTGGGGGCGGGGGCGGACCAGCGCGATCCCGAGCGGAGGAAGCCAGCCGTCTCCGGCTGGCACCGCGACGGCAATCGCACTCATCACTCAACCAACATACTCTGCCGCCTGCCCGCCCGGCGCGGGCCGGTGTCCCACCTCACCCGAGGCTCGCTCCGCGCCGAGGGAGGACGGCTCCGCCCGGTCGCGCGGGCGTCCGGCCGCTCGGCCTCAGCGCTCCGTGGGTATGGCCCCGGCCAGTTCCTCCGCGACGACCACGGCCTCCGCGAGGCTGTCCACCACGGGCACTCCCGCGTCCAGCAGCCGGCTGCGGCTGTGGGAGCCGCCCGTGTACAGCACCGCCCTGGCCCCGGCGTGGGCCGCCGCCAGCGCGTCGTCCACGGCGTCTCCGATGACGACGGTCCTGGCGGGGTCGAGCCCGTCCAGGCTGGCTCTGAGCGCCGCGACGTGGCGCGCCATCTGGTCGGACTTCCCCCGCATCACGCCGTCGCCGCTGTTCCCGTCGATTCTCACGAAGTGGCGGTCGATACCCAGGCGGGCCACCGTGGTCCTGAGCCGTTCGTGGGCCGCGAGCGAACACATCGACTGCGTGCCGCCGGCCTCCTGCCAGGACGCGAGCACGGCGGCGGCCCCCTCGGCCAGGCCGACGCCCTCGGCCCGCGCGGTGTAGTGCCGGTCGAAGGAGCTGTCCAGCACCGCCCACTCCTCCGCGGAGGGCAGCCTCCCGATCAGCCGCTCGTAGAACTGGGGAATCGGCACGCAGAACAGCTCGCGGTACCGCTCCAGGGTGATGGGCGGTATCCCGACCTCGGCGAACGAGGCGTTCGTCGCCTCCAGCACGACGTCGATGTCGTGGAGCAACGTGCCGTTCCAGTCCCAGACGATGTGGGCGCGGGCGGAGTCGGAACGGCGCTTCCTGGTCTCGCGGGTCGGTTCAACCATGCCTATGACGGTACGGGGCGCCACTGACAACCGCGACGAGATATGCGCCTCCGCGCCCACCCCGCGCGCCTGCCGCCGCGTGCGCCGCCGGTGTCCCCTTGTCCTGTTCCGGCCCCCGCGCCCGGCCGGCTTCAGACGCCTGACCGGCTCACGTCCTCACGGGCGCCCGCGCACCAGGTCCTCGATCTCCTGCACGGCGTACCAGAGCAGTTCGTGCTCGGCGACCGCGCCCCGCAGCCCGTCCGGCAGCCGGTCCAGCGCCGCCCCGCCCGGCGTTCCCGCCGTGTCCGCCGTTCCCTCCGCGCCCGGGTCGGCCGGTGCCAGGGCGGCGACCGCCGCCGCGACGTCGTCCTCGGCGTCCTCCCCGTCCACGTGGACCGAGGCCGCCCGCCGCAGCGCCACGGGCTCGACCAGTCGGACCTCTCCCGGCGCCCCGCCCGTGCCCGGCTCGGCCCGCACGGTCGGATCCGGCACGTCGGCCGCGAGGACCACGCGCCGCCGCGGCGCGGCGGGCTCGGCCGCGAGCAGCCGCAGCGACGCCTCGCCGGCGGCGCCGAGCGCCGCGTACTCCAGCTCCTCCTGGTCGTCCGCGCCGTACCACGCCCGCAGTCCCGGAGTGACGGCGTAGGCGGTCAGGGGCGCCGGCTCCACCTGGCCTGACCGGCGCAGTCGCGCGAGACCGGGGAGCGTGAGGGGGACGTAGACGCGCACCGGGCAAGGATACGGGGCGCGCCGGCCGACGTGCGCCCGATCGCCCCCGTCCTGCCTTGCCCAGTCCGTGCCTGGGTGATTACGATCCGCGTAAATTACCGTTCGGTAGCATTATCTCGGCACGACACGGGGGTGATCACATGAGTGGTCAGACCACTCGCACGCGGCGGATCGAGCGCGGACCCGGCGGCCCGACCGCGCCACCACGACGATCGGACCTTCGCCGCCCGGCCGGCCCGGCCAGGGCACGGGGACGACGCGCGCCTCATCACTGGTTCGCGGAACAGCTGTTGCTCGTCCTCAGCGGCGTCAGGCCGGTCCACTCGCTCCTCGGCCACACCCGCGACCGGGCCTACGAGCAGCTCAGCCGCGTCGCGCCACGCACCCCGCTCCGTCCCCCACCAGGTCAGCGCGGCGCGCCGACGCTGCGGGGCGTCGGCGCCTGCCTCCCGCACCCCGACGTGATCGAGGCGTTCGCCCGCGTCGCCGCGGGTGGCAGGACGCGCGCGCTGGCCTTCCGGCTGGAACGCGCGGACAACGGCCGCTGGCTGTGCTGCGCCGTCGAACTCGACACGGTGCGCTGAAACGCCGACGGTGTGGCCCCGCACGCCGAAACCGTGCGGGGCCACACCGTCAGTCACACCGAGAGGTCCGGGCGGCGCCCGGCCGTCCGGCCGGGCGCGACGAGCACCCCGGCGTCAGCCTCACTTCTTGCGGCGACGGCCGCCCTTCTGGGCCTTGCGGCGCTCCGCGCGGCTCATGCCCTGCTGGTCCGAGCCGCCGGCACCGGCCGCGCCGCCGGACCGGGAGCCGGCCCCCGCCTCGCCGCCACCGTCCGTGGCGAAGTCGCCCTCGACGACGCCGCCGGCGCTGTCCACGGTGGGCGCCGAGTAGTGCAGCCGGTTCGCGCGCTTGGGCATCTCGAGTCCCTTGGCCCGGATCGCCGGCGCCCCCTGGGCGCCCGCCGCGGCCTGCGCGCCACCGCCGGCAGCGGTCGCCCGCGCCGCGCCCGCGGCCACCGCGGCCTGCGGCTCGCCCTGCTCCGCCGGGGCCTTCGCGCCACCCTGCACGGGCACCTGCTCGACCTGCCGCTCAACCTGGACCTCCAGGTTGAACAGGTAACCGACGGACTCCTCCTTGATCCCGTCCATCATGGCCGTGAACATGTCGAAGCCCTCGCGCTGGAACTCGACCACCGGGTCACGCTGTGCCATCGCGCGCAGCCCGATGCCCTCCTGGAGGTAGTCCATCTCGTAGAGGTGCTCGCGCCACTTGCGGTCCAGCACCGACAGCACCACGCGGCGCTCCAGCTCCCGCATCACCTCGGAGCCGAGCTCCTTCTCCCGCTTGTCGTACTGGCGGTGGACGTCCTCCTTGACGGTGTTCGCGATGAACTCCGCCGTGAGTCCCTCACGGCCGCCGGCCTCCTCCTCCAACTCCTCCACGGTCACCGACACCGGGTAGAGCTGCTTGAACGCGCCCCACAGGCGCTCCATGTCCCATTCCTCGGAGAAGCCCTCCACGGTCTCGGCGTGCACGTACGCCTCGATCGTGTCGTCCATGAAGAACCGCACCTGCTCGTGCAGGTCCTCGCCCTCCAGCACCCGGCGCCGCTCGCTGTAGATGACCTCGCGCTGCCGGTTGAGGACCTCGTCGTACTTCAGGACGTTCTTGCGGATCTCGAAGTTCTGCTGCTCGACCTGGCCCTGGGCGGAGGCGATGGCCCGGGTGACCATGCGGTTCTCGATCGGCACGTCGTCGGGGACGTTGGCGATCGACATCACGCGCTCGACCATCTGCGCCTTGAACAGCCGCATCAGGTCGTCGCCGAGCGAGAGGTAGAAGCGGGACTCGCCCGGGTCGCCCTGCCGGCCGGAACGACCGCGCAGCTGGTTGTCGATCCGGCGCGACTCGTGGCGCTCGGTGCCCAGCACGTACAGCCCGCCGAGCTCCTTGACCTCCTCGAACTCCGCGGCGACGGCCTTCTCGGCGCGCTCCAACGCCTGCGGCAGGGCCGCGGTCCACTGCTCCAGGTGCTCGGGGTTGTCCGGGTCGAGTCCCTTGGCGCGCAGGTCCGCCTCGGCGATCTTCTCCGGGTCGCCGCCCAGCTTGATGTCGGTACCACGACCGGCCATGTTCGTCGCCACCGTGACCGCGCCCTTCCGGCCGGCCTTGGCGACGATCTCGGCCTCCTTGGCGTGGTTCTTGGCGTTGAGCACCTCGTGGCGCACGCCCCGCTTGTTCAGCTGCTGGGAGAGGTACTCCGACTTCTCCACCGAGGTGGTGCCGACCAGCACCGGTTGACCCGCCTCGTACTTCTCGACGATGTCCTCGACGACGGCACTGAACTTGGAGACCTCGGTGCGGTAGATGAGGTCGGGCTGGTCGAGGCGGGCCATCGGGAGGTTCGTCGGGATCGGCACGACGCCGAGCTTGTAGATCTGGTGGAACTCGGCGGCCTCGGTCATCGCCGTACCGGTCATGCCGGCGAGCTTGGTGTAGAGGCGGAAGTAGTTCTGGAGGGTGATCTTGGCGAGCGTCTGGTTCTCGTCCTTGATCTTCACCCCCTCCTTGGCCTCGATCGCCTGGTGCATGCCCTCGTTGTACCGACGACCCGCCAGGATGCGGCCGGTGTGCTCGTCGACGATCACGACCTCGCCGTCGAGGACGACGTAGTCCTTGTCCCGCTTGTACAGCTCCTTGGCCTTGATGGCGTTGTTGAGGTACCCGACGAGGGGGGTGTTCACCGACTCGTAGAGGTTGTCGATGCCCAGCCAGTCCTCGACCTTGCTGACGCCGGCGTCGTGGATGGCGACGGTCCGCTTCTTCTCGTCGACGTCGTAGTCGCCGGTCTCGGGCTGCTGCTTGGTGGGAACGGAGGCCTCGCCGCGCTCCAGCCGCGTGGCGAGCTTGGCGAAGTCGGCGTACCACTTGGTCGCCTGGTCGGCCGGTCCCGAGATGATCAGGGGGGTGCGGGCCTCGTCGACGAGGATCGAGTCCACCTCGTCGACGATCGCGAAGTTGTGCCCGCGCTGCACCAGCTCGTTCTTCGACCAGGCCATGTTGTCGCGCAGGTAGTCGAAGCCGAACTCGTTGTTGGTGCCGTAGGTGATGTCGCAGGCGTACTGCTCGCGGCGCTTGGCGGGCGACATGCCGGCCGTGATGCAGCCGACCGTCAGGCCGAGGAAGCGGTGGACGCGGCCCATCCACTCGGAGTCGCGCTGCGCCAGGTAGTCGTTGACGGTGATGAGGTGCACGCCGTCGCCCGAGAGCGCGTTGAGGTACGCCGGGAGGGTGCCGACGAGGGTCTTGCCCTCACCGGTCTTCATCTCGGCGACGTACCCGAGGTGGAGGGCGGCACCGCCCATGATCTGCACGTCGTAGTGGCGCTGCCGCAGCACCCGCTTGGCGGCCTCGCGCACCGTGGCGAACGCCTCGGGCAGGATGTCGTCGAGGCTCTCCCCGTCGGCCAGCCGCTCCCTGTACTCCGCGGTGAGGGCCGTCAGCTCCGCGTCGGACAGATCGACGAAGTCCTCCTCGATGGAGTTCACCTGGTTGGCGATGCGATTCAGCTTCCGAAGGATCTTTCCTTCGCCTGCACGCATGATCTTGTCGAAGACGGACACGAGGGCTGGTCTCCTTGCCGGTCGGGGAGCAGGCCCCAGGGGCCTTGAGTGGTGCGCGGGCACAGCGAGCATTGGCCCCGCCGCACCGGCCATGGTATGCGAGTGCCGCGAGGAGTGTCAGTGCTCGGCCCTACGATCCCTCGCATGACTGTCACCGCGACGCTCGCCGCCAGCCGTCCCGCCGCCGAGCTCTCCGCCGACGAGGCCCGCCGCATCGCGCTGCGCGCCCAGGGTCTGCTGGGAGCGCCCGACCGGAGAGCCGGCGTCCGTGGCGTGCTGCGACGGCTGGGCGCGGTGCAGCTGGACACCATCTCGGTGCTCGCCCGCTCGCACGAGCTGCTGCCGTACGCGCGGCTCGGCGCGGTCGGCCGGCCGGCCGTGGAGGCGGCGTACTGGGAGGGGGGCCAGTCCTTCGAGTACTGGTCCCACGCCGCGTGCGTACTGCCGATCGAGGAGTGGCCGCTCTTCGCCTTCCGCCGACGCCAGATGCGCGCCCGTGGCCACCGCTGGCACCGCCTCGCGGAGGGGGAGCGGACGCTGGACGAGGTCCGGGCACGGCTGGCGGACGCCGGCCCGCTCACCGCCACCGAGCTGGGCGGGGCCAAGAAGGGCGGACCGTGGTGGGACTGGTCGGAGACGAAGATCGCGGTGGAGTGGCTGCTGGACACGGGTGAGGTCGTCTGCCGGGAGCGGCGCTCCTGGAAGCGGGTGTACGAGCTCGCCGAGCGCGCCGTCCCCTCGGCGCTCTTCCACGACGACCTCGACGACCGGGAGTGCGTGCGGCGCCTGGTGGCCCAGGCCGGGGCGGCGCTCGGCGTCGCCACCCGCGCCGATCTCGCCGACTACCACCGTCTGCGGGCGGCCGAGGTCGAGAACGTGCTGCCCGACACCGGGTTGGTGCGGGTCGCGGTGGCCGGCTGGCGCGAGCCGGCGTGGGCCGATCCGGCAGCCCTGGAGCAGCCGCCCCGCGGGCGGCACAGGACCACGTTGCTGTCCCCGTTCGACTCGCTGGTCTGGGACCGTCCGCGCACCGAGCGGATCTTCGGCTTTTTCCACCGCCTTGAGGCGTACGTTCCCAAGCCCAAGCGCATATACGGATACTTCTCGATGCCGCTGCTGGCCGGCGGGCGCCTGCTCGGCCGGGTCGACCCCGCCCGCGAGGGGCGCACGCTGGTGGCCCGGCACGCCGCGTTCGAGGGGCCCGTGACGCGGGCCGCCAAGGCCGTGCCGGCCATGGCCGAGGCCCTGGTCGAGGCGGCGCGCTGGGTGGAGTGCGACGACGTCCGGGTGGAGCGGACCACGCCCGTCGAGCTGGCCCGGCCGCTGGCCGACGCGGTGGCAAGCGCGGCACCGGGCCAGCCCTGAGCACCCGGCGCGTGTCCGGCACCGGCCCGCTCGGCCGCCGCCGCGTCTACCCCGTCTCGAGGTCGAGGATCTTCTCCCGCATCGCGTAAACCACGGCCTCCATGCGGGAGTGGAGCTGGAGCTTCTCCAGGATGTTGCGGACGTGGTTCTTCACGGTGTTCTCGCTGATGAAGAGCTCCTTGGCGATGTCGCGGTTGTTCCGCCCGGTGGCCACGAGCTTGAGCACCTCCATCTCGCGGTCGGTGAGCCGGGGAGCCGGCACCAGGCGACGGTCGTCGGTGCGCTGGATCATCGACTTGAACTCCGTCAGCAGCTTCGCCGCCATGGACGGGCTGATCTGGGACTGCCCGTCCGCGACGGCGCGGATCGCCGCGGTGACCTCGTCGGTGGAGATCTCCTTCAGCAGGTATCCCGTGGCGCCCGCCTTGATCGCGTCGTAGAGGTCGGCCTCCTCGTCGCTGATGGTCAGCATGATGATCCGCGCGCTGGGGGCCACCTCCTTGATGGAGGTGCACGCCTCGATGCCGCCTCGTCGCGGCATCCGAACGTCCATCAGCACGATGTCGGGCAGCAGGTCGGCCGCCTTCTCCACCGCCTCGGCGCCGTCCCCCGCCTCCCCCACGACCTCGATGTCCTCCTCCTGGGCGAGCACGATCTCCAGCCCACGACGGAAGAGCTCGTGGTCGTCGACCACGAGCACGCGAATCGGCTCCCGCGTCGTGCCGCCGCCGGTGTCCGCGGGCTCCGCCGCGGCGCCCCTCCCCCGCTCACCCAGCCCCCGGGACATCGCGGGCCCGAAGCCATCCACCATCGTTCGCCCCCTCCACGCCGAGAACTCACCAACCCAGCCAACCGGGCGGCGCGAGACATCGGTTGGCACGCTCATGATTCCATGAGAACCCCTGGCCGGATCGGTCTCCGGCCAGGGGTTGACGCGTGGAGCCACGCGGAATCAGCCGCCGACGGAGCCTCCCGCGTCTCGCGGCTCGCTCTCCGCCAGCGGGTCCGTCTCCAGGTGGAGGACGCCGTAGTCGTAGCCGTGCCTCCGGTAGACGACGCTCGGCAGCTTGGTCTCCGCGTCGACGAAGAGGAAGAAGTCGTGTCCGACCAGCTCCATCTCGTACAGGGCCTGGTCGAGCGACATCGGGGCCGCGGTGTGCGTCTTCTCGCGGACCACCAGCGGTCCGTCCCCCTGGACCTCGAGCCCGCCGATCTGCCGCACGGCGGGCGCCTCGCCCATGAGGCGCTCGGCGGCGAACTCGCCCTCGCCGTTGAGCGGGGCCGCGTCGCGCATGACGGTGCCGACCGCGCTGGCCGGGACACGGCCCCGTCCCCTGCGGCAGCTGCGCCGGTCGTTCTGCCTGCGCAGCCGTGCCTCCAGCTTCTCCACCGCGAGGTCGAGCGCGCCGTACGGGTCCGCCGCGGACGCCTCCGCCCGGACGACCGGGCCACGGTGCCTGAGCGTGATCTCGACACGGTCGGAACGGTCGGCCTGGCGTGGGTTCGGTTCCTTGGAGACCTCCACGTCCAAGCGGGTCACCTTGCCGTCGATCCTCAACAGCTTGTCCAGCTTCAGCTTCTCGGCGACGTGCCGCCGGAATCGGTCCGACACCTCTGTCTTACGGCTCTTGACGACGATGTCCACGCAGAACTCCGTTCCCGGACGGCTCCGCTGGGCGGAGCACGCCCTTGGTACACATCAGCCGGGAGGGATCCGTGCCCGGGAGCCCCTCCGGCACTACCTCGGGGTTGGGACTTTCACCTCCTCCTGCCCAGCGGGAAGATCGACATCCCCCGGACAGCGGGACGATCAACGAGGCCGGCCGCGAGTGACGACGACCGGTGGCAGTCAGCGGCACGTCCCGAGGCGGCCCGGGGACCATATGCTCTTATGTCGAGATGGACGTTGGATAGCGCATCTCTGCCTTGTTCCGAACGTACCTCCACGAGGCGCGGCCCGGCACCCCTACCGCCCCGTATGCCAGGGACGGGCGGCGACGACCGCCGCGCCCACCAGCCCCGCTCCTGCCGCCGTGACCACCCGTGCCGCCTCGGTGAGCGAGGCTCCCGTGGTGACCAGGTCGTCCACCAGCAGCACCGGCTCGTCCGCCCCCAGCGCGCCGGGCGCGACGACCAGGGCTCCCGCGAGGTTCCCCCGCCGCTCCCCCGCCCCGAGTCCCGACTGGTCGACGACGCCGCGCCGCTGCCGCAGCACCGAGCGCACCCGCACCGCCGCCCCCTCCCGCCGCAGCACACCCGCGGCGACGAGCGCGATGCGGCGCACCGGATCGTGTCCGCGCCGCGCCGTCGCCTGCCGCGCCGACGGCACGGGCACCAGGCTCAGCACTCCTCCTCCACCGGGCGGCACCGCGCACCGGCGGCGCGCCGCCACGGCCGCGCAGACCGCCCGGACGCTCGTCGCGAGCGCCCGCCCGAGCGGCACGGCCAACGCCAGCACGCCGCGCTCCTTGTGCGCCAGCAGCACCGCGCGCGCCCGGTCCGCGTAGTCCGTCGCGGCGAAGACGGGCGGCAACCCGCGCGGCTCCGGCACCGGACGGAACCGCCGCGCCGGCCCCTCGCACAGCTCCCGCCGACACGGCTCGCACAGCACGACGCGCCCCGCGCCGCAGCCGGCGCACGCCGTGGGGAGCACCAGGCCGCAGACTTCCTCCCACCAACCCCTCATGTCACCCAGAGTGACGGACCGGCGGCCAACGCGCCACTCGTCCCGCCACGGTTCACCCGCACGAGCGATCACCCAGCCAACACTGTGCGCACCCAAGCAGACACTCGGAGTCTCCGCGACGAACCGGCCTCGAAGGCGGCGCGGACCGGAGCGCCCCGCCGCCCCCGAGGACGTCGGTCGAGCAGGTCAGTGCGCAGGCTCGGTGCGCAGCTCAGCCCTGATACAGACAGGTCGGTGCGCCGGCTCAGCCCGGATAGAACGGCCCCGAGGTGTGCCCCGAGGGCACCAGTCGCCACTGGGCGTCGTCCTCCAGGATGGCGATGCCGTCCTCCGTCTCCGCCAGCAACGACCTGCCGTCCTCCTCCGCCGCCGCGACACCGATCACGTCGTTGAGCCCCGGCATGGTCGGGGTGGTGTCGGCGAAGCCGTCCGTGCTCACGTACTGCCACTGCTCGACGCCGTCCACCGGCCGCCCCACCACCATCAGCCTGCTGTCGCCCGCCCACGACGCCGCCGCGACGTTCTCCAGACGGGGCGCCACGGGCCGCAGCCCGTCCACGGCCACCTCCGCGGCCTCGCCCCGCCCCGTGCGCTCCACGCGCCCCAGCAGAAGCTCGGTGTGCTCGTCCTCGCGCACCAGCATCGCGACCCTGACCCCGTCCGACGCGACCCGCAACGCCTCGACCCGCTGCCCCTCCCGCAGGCCCACCACCGGAACCTCCTGCGGCGGCCCCTGGCCGCTGGGCAGCCGCAGCAGCCGCTGCCCCGCCGGGTCCCGGTCGACGACCCACAGGTCCCCCAGACCGTCCCAGCTCGGCGCCGTCAGCCCCGCGTCGTCCTCCCCCGTCGAGGGCCGGGTGTACACCGGCTCCGGCAGCGTGTCGCTGCTGGAGAGAGCGGCCACGAAGAGCGCCGTGCCGTCCTCGCTCACGCCGGCCGCCCACTCCTCCGTGCGGCTGACCGCCGCGTCCCGCAGCGGCGCGTCCCCCCGCCCCAACGGTCCGGAGACCGGCGTCACGATCGTCGTGTCCCCGGCCGACACCGCCACCAGGCGCCCCTGGTCGTCGATGAAGTACGGCTGGCCGAGGTCGCCCTCCAGCAGGCCCGGGTCGTACATGCCCGCGTCCCCCCGCTCCAGCGCGCACAGCTGCGTTCCGGCGCGGTTGGCGATCCTGACCTGGCCCACCTCCGCCGTCGTCCACACCTCCCGGACCGAGTGCAGCAGCTGGGCGCCCATCCGCTCGCAGCTGGCCCGTGACCAGTCACGCGGCACACCGGTCAGCCGCACCGTGAGCATGCCCGAGTCGTCGATGGCCGGGCGCTCCCCCTCGGCGAGGGCGACGCCCTCCGGGAACGCCGTCGTCACCACGGGTTCGAGCCACGCGCTGGGCCCGGCCAGCAGCGAGGCCACGACCTCCGTCAGCGGATCTATCCGCCGGCGCACGTAGACCGGGTCGGCGACCAGCACGTTCTCGCCGTTGCCCACCCGACCCGCCTCGGAGCCCAGGTCGGCGTAGTAGTACGCGTCCACGGAGCGGTAGTTCCGCCGGAAGTCCGCCTCGCCCATGATCAGGCCGGGCGGCAGGTCGTCGATACGCCACTCCTCGTCCACCTGCCGCAGCGTGAAGATGGCCGAGAACGTCGCCTCCACCGGCGTGTAGACGTGCGCCGCGTCCACCGTGGCCAGCTGCGTGCCGTTGACCTCGACGATCATGACCTCGCCGCTGCCGTCCGGAGCGGTCTCGGTGAACGGCGACGACAGATGGGGCCCCGAGGCGAGCACGGTGGTGCCCTGGAACGGGTCCCACGTGCGGCGCTGCTCGGGCGTCAGGTACTCCGTGGCCGTGTCGAACTCCGCCTCGTCGCTCGTGATCGCCTCCAGGAACCCGCGCACGATCTCGTGCGGCAGCGCTCCCTCCTCTGGGCTGACGCCGAAGACGCGGACCTGGGACTCGCCCTCGGCACGCTGCGAGGAGTCCACCGGCTGCACCGGCCCGCTGCTGGGCATCGACGCGCAGCCCGCCAGCACCAGCGCGACCACGGCGAGGACGGCCCCGCGCCGCCAGCGGACCACGCCGCCGTGTCGTTCAGACCTCACGGCCTCCGCCCTCCCCGTCGGCGCCGCCGACGACACCGACTCCGCCCGTTCCGTCGACCGCGCCCGCTCCACCGGCCATGCCGGCCACCCCGTCGGCACCGGACGCCGCCGCCATGGTCCCGACGCCACCCTCGTACTCCTCGTCCCACGCCCGCGCCGGGGCGGGAACGCCCGCCCCTCCGGGGATGCCCTCGCTCCCCACCGGGTCCGTACCGTCGGCCCGCGGCACGCCGGCCACCCCCGCCGCCACGGCCGCCGCGGCACCACGCCTGGCCCGCGAGTCGTGCGGCTCCAGCGGCAACGGAGAACCACGCAACGAGCCGCCCACCGAACGCGGCAGCGTCAGCCGGAACTGCGCCCCGCCACCCTGTTCACCCCACGCCTCAAGCTGCCCCCCGTGCAGGTGCGCGTCCTCCACGGCGATCGACAGCCCGAGGCCGGTGCCGCCGGTGGTACGCGCCCGCGCCGGGTCGGCGCGCCAGAAGCGGTTGAAGACCCGCTCGGCCTCTCCCGGCTTGAGCCCTATGCCGTAGTCCCGCACCGCGATGGCGACCGGGCCACCGTCGCCGCTGGCCGCCACCCGCACCACCACGTCGTTGCCCTCACCGTGCTCGATGGCGTTGACCACGAGGTTGCGCACCACCCGCTCGACGCGCCGCGGGTCGACCTCGGCGACGACCGGCAGGGCGTCGCCCCGCACCAGCAGCCGGCTGCCCCGGCGCTCCGCCAACGGCTCGGCGCCCTCCACGACCCGGTGCACCACGTCCCGCAGGTCGGTGTGCTCCGCCTCCAGGTGGGCTGCGCCCGCGTCGAACCGGCTGATCTCCAGCAGGTCGGCGAGCAGCGACTCGAAACGGTCGAGCTGGCTGATCAGCAGCTCCGCCGAGCGCGCCGTCGCCGGATCGAACTCGGTGCGCGACTCGTGTATGACGTCGGCCGCCATCCGCACCGTCGTCAACGGCGTGCGCAGCTCGTGGGAGACGTCCGAGACGAAGCGGCGCTGCATCCGCGACAGCTCCTGCAGCTGCTGGATCTTCACCTGGAGGTTGCGCGCCATCTTGTTGAACGACTCCCCCAACCGGGCGATGTCGTCCTCGCCGCTCACCTTCATCCGCTCCCGCAGCTGGCCCGCGGCCAGCCGCTCGGCGATCCTGGCCGCCATCCGCACCGGCGTCACCACCTGCCGCACCACGAGCCACGCGGTCGCGCACAGCAGCACCACCACGAAGAGACCGGCGGTGGCGATGGTGCCCGCGACGAGGCTCAGGGACTTCTCCTCCTGGGTGAACGGGAAGAGGTAGTAGAGCTGGTACTGGTTTCCCTGGTTGTCGGTGAGGAGCCTGCCGATGAACAGCCCGGCCTCACTCGAGCCGTTCTTGTAGTGGATCGTGCCGTACTGACGGTGGATGGCGGTGCTGTGGTCGACCGCGTCCCGCAGCTCGGTCGATATGGTCTCGTCCACCTCCAGATCGGCGGAGGCCCGCGGCGCGCGCGGCGCCGCCCCGTCGTCCCCCGGCGACGGCGTGCCCAGGTCGGAGCTGAGCGCCACCACGTGGTACACGCCCTGCCCGCCGCTGGCGAGCTGCTGCACGATGCTGGTCATCCAGTTGCCGGGCAGCGTGGCCTGCCCGGTGCCGGCCTCGGTGGACTGCTCGGGATCGGTGGCCATGTTCACCGCCACCGCGAAGCCGCCCTCGGCCTGGCTCTGGGCGGTCTGCCGCTTCGCCTCCAGCAGGCCGTTGCGCACCTGGCCGATGACCACGACGCCCAGCACCAGCACCACCGCCGCCGACATCAGCAGCGTGCTGGCCACGACCCGCAGCTGGATGTTCCGCCGCCACAGCCGCATCAGCGACAGCACCGGGCCACGCGCCCATCGGCCGATGATCCGTATCGCGGGCTGGGCCCGGCCGCCGGTCGCCGTCGCGCCCTCGGACAGCAGCCGGGAGCCGTGCCGCCACAGCCGGTCGGTCACCTCAGCTGGATCCGGCCTTGTAGCCGACGCCACGCACGGTCACGACGATCTCCGGACGCTCCGGGTCCTTCTCCACCTTCGACCGCAGCCGCTGGACGTGGACGTTGACCAGCCGGGTGTCGGCGGCGTGGCGGTACCCCCAGACCTGCTCCAGCAGGACCTCGCGGGTGAAGACCTGCCAGGGCTTACGCGCCAGCGCGACCAGCAGGTCGAACTCCAGGGGCGTCAGCGAGATCGCCTGGCTGCCGCGCTTGACCGAGTGTCCCGCCACGTCGATCACGAGGTCCCCGATGGCGAGCTGCTCGGGGGTCGGCTCCTCGGAGCGGCGCAGCCGCGCCCGGATGCGGGCGATCAGCTCCTTGGGCTTGAACGGCTTGACGATGTAGTCGTCGGCGCCGGACTCCAGGCCCACGACCACGTCCACCGTGTCGCTCTTCGCGGTGAGCATGACGATCGGCACCCCGGACTCGCCCCGGATCAGCCGGCAGACCTCGATGCCGTCCCGACCGGGCAGCATCAGGTCCAGCAGCACGAGATCCGGCTTGATCTCCCGGAAGGCGGCCAGCGCCTTGTCCCCATCGGCCACGAACGACGGCTCGAACCCCTCGCCGCGCAGCACGATGCCGAGCATTTCCGCCAGCGCGGTGTCGTCATCGACGACGAGTACGCGTCCCTTCATGCCATCATCATCCCATTTACCTGATCGTGACTTGTGAAACGTGACCTGGAACACATGGAACACGCGACCATGGGGCGCGTCTGGTCGACCGAGGACCCCGGGCCGTGGAAGACCTCTCCGGGGGAGAGCACGGATTCGGCCATTCGCACAGTGTGCCCGTCCGACCCCCCGACCCGGAAACCGGGAGGCCCGGTAGCGCGGGCGCCAGCGTCGTAGCGCCGTGGCACGATGGGCGCCAGAAGGCCGTTGAACGAGCGACGGCACGCGGGAGGGAGAGATCGTGAACGACAGGCCGGGTTGGGCCTCGCCCGGATCGCCGTCCCCGGACGACGACCGGAACGACGCGCCGCCGAGCGGCGCGCCCGCGGCGCCGCAGGGCTGGGGCGACGCTCCGCACCCCGGCGGTCGTGACGCCGCGCCCGGCGCCGGCCACGAGGCCCCGGCCACGCCCGGCCGCGAGGCCGACGGGCCCGATGAGGACGCACCACGTCCCGAGCCCACCCCCACCCCCACTCCCACCCCCGCCCCGCAGCACGCTCCCGCGCCGCACCAGGCCCAGCCCCCGCTCCAGCCCGGCTGGGGCGGCGCACCCCACCAGGGCTGGGCCGGCCAGCAGCAGGGCTGGGGAGGTCAGCAGCAGGGCTGGGGCGGCCAGCACGGCGCCTGGAGCGGCTGGAACCCACAGGCGTGGGCCGCCAAGCCCGGCGTCATCCCGCTGCGCCCCCTCGGCGTCGGCGAGATCCTCGACGGCGCGGTCTCCACCGCCCGCGCCCACTGGCGCACGGTGCTGGCCATCGCACTCGGGGTGGCCATCGTCATCCAGCTCATCTCCACCATCGCCACCCGCGTCTGGCTCAGCGACAGCTCCGGCCTCCAAGCCCTGGAGGACAACCCCAACCCCAGCTCGGAAGAGCTCCGCGACGCCTTCACCGACCTCTTCGCGTTCTTCTCGGTGTCGGGCGTGGTCGCGCTGCTCGGCAGCGTCCTGGCCACGGCCATGCTCACGATCGTCGTCAGCCGCGCCGTCCTCGGCCGCGGCGTCACCACGAACGAGGCGTGGCTGGACTCACGCCCCCTGTTGCTGCGTCTCCTCGGCCTCACCCTGATGGTGATGCTCGTGGCCGTGGGCGCGGTCGCCGTCCCGCTCGTGCTCGCCGCCCTCTCGGGCAACGTCGCGGCCGTCGTCATCGCCGCGATCGCCGGCATCGTGCTGGCCGTCTGGCTCTGGGTCCAGTTCTCCCTGGCCCCGCCGGCGCTGATGCTGGAGCGGCAGGGCGTCATGCCGGCCATGCGCCGCTCCTGGAAGCTGGTGCGCGGGTCGTGGTGGCGCATCTTCGGCATCACCCTGCTGATCCAGGTGCTGGTCACGATCGTCGTCGGCATCATCGAGTTCCCCGTGGCCATCCTCGCCGGCGTCATCGACGGGCAGGGTGCCGACAGCCTCTTCGGCGGCTCCATGGGCGAGCTGAGCTGGACGTACCTCACCATCACCGGCATCGGCGCGGTCATCGCCTCCGCCATCACGCTGCCCATCTCCGCCGGGGTCACCGCCCTCCTCTACATCGACCAGCGGATACGCCGCGAGGCGCTGGACCTGGAGCTGGCCCGCGCGGCGGGCGTCGACCATCCGGGCAAGGGCGCGCCGGGCGCTCCGGGCATGCCGGGGAGCTGACGCCATGCCGGTCGCGGTGGCGTTCCCCGTGGACGAGCCCGGCCCGCCGGTCGTCGTGGGCCGTGACGCGGCCCGTGAGGCCGCCGAGCGCGAGCTGTCCCGGCAGATCTACGCGGAGCACGAGCCCGGCCTGTTCCGACGCGTCCTGGGCTGGCTGTGGGAGCGCCTCTTCGGCGTGCTGGAGTCGGCGGCGTTCGCCGTTCCCGGCGGCTGGGTCGGCCTGCTCGTCATCGTGGCCCTCGTGGTCGGCTTCCTCGTGGCCCTGCGCCTGCGCCTGGGGGCCCTGCGCAACGCGGCGGGCCCCGGCCGACGGGGAGCGCTCTTCACCGACCGGCCGCGCACCGCCGCCGAGCACCGCGCCGCCGCCGCGGAGCACGCCCACGCCGGCCGTTGGGACCAGGCCGTACAGGAGCAGCTGCGCGCGATCGTCCGCTCCCTCGAGGAGCGCGCCCTGCTGGAGCCCCGCCCCGGCCGCACGGCCGACGAGGCCGCGGCCGAGGCCGGCCTGCCCCTCCCGGCACACGCCCGCGAGCTGCACGCCGCCGCCACCACCTTCGACGGGGTCACCTACGGCGACCGCCCCGCCACCCCGGCCGACCACGCGCGGCTGCGCGAGCTCGACGACCGCCTGCGCCAGGCCAGGCCCGACCTGACCGCCGTCACAGGGACGGCGCGATGACCCCCACCACCGCCGGCCGCACCAGCCCCGCCGACGGCGTCGAACCGACCGGACCCTCCGCCCCTCCACAACCGTCCGCACCACCCGGTCCGCCCAGATCCTCCGGCGCGTCCGAGGGCCCCGCAACGACAGCCGTCTCCCCCGACGCCCGCCAGCTCTGGCGCAGCGGACGCGGCCTCCTGGTCGCCGCCGCGGTGCTGCTGGCCACGGGTCTGGTGCTCGGCCTGCTCAACGCGGGCGACGACGGCACCCTCCATCCCCGCTCCGCCACCCAGCACGGCAGCCGGGCCGTCGCCGAGTTGCTCGCCGACCACGGCGTCGACACCACCCTGGTCACCACCGCGGCCGAGGCGGCCGACGCGGCGGGCCCCGACACCACCGTGGTGGTGGTCCGCCCCGACACGCTCACCGACCGGCAGCGCGCCACCCTCGACCGAGCGGCGGCCGACAGCGGCGGACGCACCGTGCTCGTCGCCCCCGACCAGGACACCCTCGACGTCCTCACTCCCGGGATCAGCGCCCCCGGGCCCATCGAGGCCACCGAGTTGGCCCCGGACTGCGTCACCCCCGACGGCGCCGCAGACGCGGCCCCCGGGAGGCGAGCCGGCAGCGCCCTGCTGGGCGGCGGCTTCCACGCCGAGGGGCCGCTGCCGCCCTCCGTCGTCTTCGCGTGCTACCCCGTCCCCGAGGCCCCGATCCCGCTGCCCACCCTGCTCGCCCTCGCGGCGGGCGACGGCGGAGACACCGTGCTGCTCGGCTCCCCTCACATCCTCTACAACCAGCACCTCGGCGAGGCGGGCAACGCGTCCCTCGCCCTCCAGCTCCTCGGCACCCGCCCCCACCTCGTGTGGTACATGCCGTCCGCGGCCGACGCCCCCGCCCCCGGCGAGGAGCGGAGCCTGACCTCCCTCCTCGACCCGGGCTGGCGTTGGGCAACGTTGCAGCTGGGCATCGCCGCGGTCCTCACCGCCCTGTGGCGCGCCAGGCGCCTGGGCCCCGTGGTCACGGAGTCCCTGCCCGTCACCGTCCCCGCCGCGGAGACCACCGAGGGCCGCGCCCGCCTCTACCACGCCACACGCGCCCGAGGCCGCGCGGCCGACGCGCTGCGCGCCGCCAGCCGGGGCCGCCTCACGTCGCTGCTCGGACTCCCCACCACCGCCATGGACGCACGCGACGTGCTCCCGTCGGCGATCGCCGCGCGCGTCGCGGACAGCCCCAGCGTCGTGGACGCCCTCCTCTTCGGGCCTCCCCCGGCCGACGACTCCGCCCTCATCCGTCTCGCGGACGAGCTCGACGCCCTCGAAGGCCGCGTCGCCCCCCGCCCCGGGCCGGCCGCCCGCCCTCCGACCACCACCAGCCCGCCCCCCGCGCCCTCAGCCGGGGACGAGAACGACAAGGACGCACGCCCGTGACCGCCCCCGCCGCTCAAAGCCCGCACGCCTCGCTCGAAGCCCTGCGCGACGAGATCGGCAAGGCCGTCGTCGGCCAGGACGCCGCCGTGACCGGCCTGGTCGTCGCCCTCCTCTGCCGGGGACACGTCCTCCTGGAAGGCGTCCCCGGGGTCGCCAAGACCCTGCTGGTCCGCACGCTCGCCGCCGCGCTGACGCTCGACACGAAGCGTGTCCAGTTCACCCCCGACCTCATGCCGAGCGACGTCACCGGCTCCCTGGTCTACGACGCCCGCACCGCCGAGTTCTCCTTCCAGGCCGGCCCGGTCTTCACCAACCTCCTCCTCGCCGACGAGATCAACCGCACGCCCCCCAAGACCCAGGCGTCGCTGCTGGAGGCCATGGAGGAGCGCCAGGTGTCGGTCGACGGCGTCCCCCGCCCCCTCCCCGAGCCGTTCATGGTGGCCGCCACCCAGAACCCCGTCGAGTACGAGGGCACCTACCCCCTGCCGGAAGCCCAGCTGGACCGCTTCCTGCTGAAGCTGAACCTCCCGCTGCCCAACCGCCAGCAGGAGATCGACGTGCTGACGCGTCACGCCACCGGCTTCGACCCGCGCGACCTCGCCGCCGCCGGCGTCGGCCCCGTCGCCGGCCCCGCCGATCTGGCGGCGGCGCGCGCGGCCATCGCCGAGCTCACCGTCTCGCCGGAGGTCACCGGGTACGTCGTCGACCTGTGCCGCGCCACCCGGGAGTCCCCGTCACTGGCGCTCGGCGCCTCACCGCGCGGCGCGACGGCCCTGCTGGCCACCGCCAGGGCGTGGGCCTGGCTCTCGGGCCGCGAGTTCGTGATCCCCGACGACGTGAAGGCCCTCGCCCTTCCCACGCTGCGACACCGGGTCCGGCTGCGCCCCGAGGCGGAGATGGAAGGCGTCACCCCCGACAGCGTGATCACCGGCCTGCTGTCCCACGTTCCGGTCCCACGCTGACCGGCTGGAGCCGCTCCCCATGGCACTCACCGGACGCACCGCACTGCTGGCCGCCGTCGGCGCCCTCGTCGTCGGCCTGATGCCAGGCTGGCACGGTGTCCTCGCCGTCGCGCTTCCCCTCCTCGCGGCCGTGCTCTACGACCTGGCGAGGGCGGCGCCCGTGCGTGCCCTGGTCCTCACGCGCGGCGGCGACACCCGTGTCCGTCTCGGCGAGACGGCGAGGGTGCACCTCACCGTCACCAACCCGTCGTCCCGGACCCTCCGCGCCGACCTGCGCGACGCCTGGCCGCCCAGCAGCTGGCCGGCGGGAGCCGCGTTCACGGCGTCCCGGCACCGCCTCACGGTCCCCGGCGGAGAACGGCGCAGGGTGACGACGGATCTCTCGCCGACGCGGCGAGGCGGCCGCGAGGCCGTCCGCGTCACGGTGCGCTCCCACGGCCCGCTGGGCCTGGCCGCACGTCAGGGCAGCCACGCCGTGCCCTGGACCGTGCGGGTCCTGCCGCCGTTCACCAGTCGCAAGCACCTCCCGTCGAAGCTGTCGCGCCTCCGGGAACTCGACGGCCGCACCACGGTCCTGACCCGGGGCGAGGGCACCGAGTTCGACAGCCTGCGGGACTACGTTCCCGGCGACGACGTCCGGTCCATCGACTGGCGCGCCACGGCCCGACAGTCCACCGTCGCCGTCCGCACCTGGCGGCCCGAACGCGACCGCCACCTGCTGCTCGTTCTGGACACCGGCCGCACCTCGGCGGGCCGGGTCGGCGATGTGCCACGGCTCGACGTCGCCATGGACGCGGCCCTGCTTCTCACGGCTCTCGCGTCGCAGGCGGGGGACCGGGTGGACCTGCTCGCGTTCGACCGCCGGGTGCGCGCCTCCGTGCGTGGCCGGACGGGAGCGCAGCTGTTGCCGTCCGTGGTCCAGGCACTCACCCCGCTGGAGTCCGCGCTCGTCGAGACGGACACCCGTGCCATGGCGGCCGCCGCCCTGGCCGAGGCACCACGACGCTCGCTCGTCGTTCTCTTCACCGGGCTGGACGCGGCGCCCGTCGAGGCTGGACTGTTGCCGGTCCTTCCGCAGTTGACGCGTCGCCACACGGTTGTGGTGGCCGCGGTCGCCGATCCCCGTATCGAGGAGATGGCCCGCTCGCGGGGCACCATCACCGGCGTCTACGAGGCCGCTGCCGCCGCGCAGCACGAGGCGGAACGTCGCCTCACCGTCTCACGGCTCCGCGCCCTCGGCGCCACGGTCGTCGAGGCACCGCCCTCCTCCCTTCCCCCGGTCGTGGCCGATGCCTACCTCTCCCTGAAGGCCGCCGGAAAGCTCTGACAAAGCCCTCGCTCGGAGCACGGAATGTCAGCTCCCGACCAGGGAACCGCACGGGCGACAAACCGTCAGCGGGCGCGACGCGTACGACAACAAAAAACACGAGTGCCTGGAAGCTGAATCAGCTTCCAGGCACTCGTTCAATATTTGTTCGGCGGTGTCCTACTCTCCCACACGGTCCCCCATGCAGTACCATCGGCGCAGGGAGGCTTAGCTTCCGGGTTCGGAAAGATAACCGGGCGTTTCCCTCCCGCCATGACCACCGAAACACAA
>NZ_JBQQBZ010000044.1:0-56419 GCF_052245655.1 Streptomyces sp. 4N509B | reverse complement strand
CAACCGCCGCCTCGACCTCGACATCCCCGACACCGAACGCGCCACCCGCGCCGCCACGCACACCCCACCCCCACCCCACCCAGCCGCCGCCCACGCCACCCAACGCGGCTGGACCCGCCTCTACACCGAACACGTCCTCCAAGCCAACGAAGGCGCCGACCTCGACTTCCTCACCGGCACCAGCGGCCACCACGTCCCCCGCCACTCCCACTGAACAACCGGCCCCGGGCTGCCCGGTACCTGGGCAGCCCGGCCCACCGGCCCACCGGCCCACGCGACCGAACGGTGACGCCGGCCACCCCGGCCGCTACCCGTCGTCGCCGCCGTGCCCGTGGTGGGCGTGGTCGTCGCCGTGGGCGTCCGGGTCGAAGCCCTCGGGCGCCTGGTCGAGGAAGGTGGTGATCGCGCTGATCCTGCCGTCGGCGTCGAGGACCAGCACGTCGGTGCCCGTGGCGAACGGCTCCTTCCCGTCGGCGTCGATCGCCCACAGCAACCGGGCCCGCCCGTGGTGGATCTCCGGATCGCGCCGCGCCCGGAAGACCACCGCGCCCATGTGCCCCGCGAACTGCTCGCGGAAGCCCATCAGCGCGGACGGTCCGCTGAGGACGCCGACCGGCGCCCGGTACTCGACGTCGTCGGTGAACGTGGCCGACGCCAGGCGCCGCTGCTCCTCGGGCGCCTCGGCGTTCCAGAACCGCAGGTAGCCGTCGACGTTCCTGGCCGCGACCGTGCCCTCGTCCGTGTGCTCGTGCTCGTTCTCGTTCTCGTTCATGGCTGGCAGACTCTCCCTCTCGTCACGCGGGACTCACCGCTCGACGTGGCGCCGCGTCTCCGCGTCGCCGCGTCGGGGTGCCCGTGTCGGCACCTGTCTCGACCCTGCGGTGTCGGCGGCACGGTGTCGATTACGTGCGAGGTAGTTGCCCCGGCCCGGCCGGTCGGCGAGCCTTCGGAACATGGTCACGCTCACCACGGAGCCGGTCGGGTCGCTGGTGCGGCGGTGGCGGGAACGCCGCCACCGCTCCCAGCTGGACGTCGCGCTCGCCGCTCAGCTCTCCGCACGTCACCTGAGCTTCATCGAGACCGGGCGGGCCACCCCCAGCCGCGCCATGATCGAGCGGCTGTGCGAGGAACTCGACGTGCCCCTGCGGGAACGCAACGCCTTCCACCTGGCGGCGGGGTTCGCGCCGGCCCACCCCGAACGCCCGCTCGCCGACCTCGGCGCCGCCCGCGCCGTCGTCGAGACCGTCCTGACGGGCCACGAGCCCAACCCCGCCCTCGCGGTCAACGTCCGCTGGGAGCTGCTGGCCGCAAACGGCGCCGCGACGGCCTTCCTGTCCGGCCTCCCGCCCGCGTTGAGCGGACCCCCGCTCAACGTGCTGCGCGCCACCCTCCACCCCGACGGCCTCTCCCGACGGATCCGCAACCTCGCCCAGTGGCGCGACCACGTGCTGCGCCGCGTCCGCCGCCAGCTCGCCCGCACCGCCGCCGAGGGACTGCCCGAACTGCTCGCCGAGATCGAGTCCTACCCACTCCCCGAGGGCCACGCCGACCAGCACCCGACCAACGACCTCGCCGTCCCCCTCCTCCTGGCCTCCGACCACGGCGACCTCAGCCTGCTCTACACGACGACGCTCTTCGGCTCACCCCGCGACGTGACCCTCGACGAGATCGCCATCGAGACCTTCTTCCCGGCCGACCCGGCGACGGCCGACCTCCTGCGAAGCATGGCGGCACCGCCGCCCCGGTGACCCGACACCGCTCACGCGAGTCCGGACAGCGCCGCCAGCACCCGGTCGACGTCCTCGTCGGTGTTGAAGCCGTGGAAGCCGAGCCGCAGCACCCCGGCCCGCGCCGTGGCCCGTACCTTCCGCTCCTCAAGGCTCCGCACCGCCGCGTCCGCGTCGGGGACGCGGACCGTGACGATGTGGCTGGGCAGCTCGGTCGGGGTGCAGGTCAGGCCCAGCGCAGTGGCTCCCTCCCGCAGCCGCTCGGCGAGCCGGAGCGCGTGCCGTTCGACGGCCACGGCGTCGAGCCGGCCGACCAGGTCGAGCGCCGCCGCGGCCCCCGCCCACGAGGGCCAGCACAGCGACAGGTCGAGCTTGCGGGCGCCGGGCGCGTGCGACAGCGGCCCGCCGTAGAAGTCACGCCACGGGTGGGAGGTGCCCATGTGGTTGGGCGCCAGCGGCTCCAGCTCGTCGATCCGGTCGCGGCGCACGTACAGCCAGGCCGCTCCCCGGGGAGCGAGCAGCCACTTGTAGCCGTGGACGGCGACGAAGTCCGGATCCACGCCCTCGGGCCGCCGCAGCACGCCCGCGCTCTGCGTGGCGTCCACGAACAGCCGTGCCCCGACCTCACGGCAGCGCGCCGCGACGGCCGTCAGGTCCGTTCGCCAGCCCGAGGCCGACTGCACGTCGCTGACCGCCACGAGCGTCGTGTCCCCGGTGATCGCCGCGACCACCTCCTCGCCGCGCAGACATCCCTCGGGCATCGGCACCTCGTGCACGCGCACGCCGCCGCGCCGTCCCGCCGCGAGCCACGGGAAGACGTTGCTGCGGTACTCCCGCGCGCCCACCACCACCCGGCTCCCGGCCGGCAACGACGCGGCCACCGTCGCCGCGGCCTCCGAGAGCGACTGCGTCAACGCCACGTCCTCGGCCGCGACGCCGAGCAGCGCCGCGAGCTGTTCCCGGCTGCGCTGCGCGGCCCGGTCCCGTTCCTCCCAGGAGAACTCCCCCTCCTCCCAGCGGTCGAGCTCCTCCCGCACGGCCCGCGTCACCGGCCGCGCGGCGGGTCCGCAGCTGGGGGTGAACAGCCACGTGAGACGGTCGAGAACGGGGAACTGACCACGGAACTCTGCGAGGTCCACGCCTGCGGCCTCCTGACCGAAGATCGACGTCGGCGGCCCCCGGTGGCGGAGGCCGCCGTCAGCGTACGTGCGGTGGGGGAGCGGCGGCCGGTGATTTTCCCGGGCCCGGCTCCCTCCCCGCCCCGCCTCCACCGTCCTCACCCGGCGGGCCGGGCCGATCTTGCCGACACGGCAACAGAACGCGCGTCTCGGACGGGTTCCCCCGCATGCTGGACCAGCCAGTCGGTCTCGGCCACCCCGGGAGGACCCATGCCGCAGCCCTCCGCCGCGCACCCCAGCGGCGACGCCCCCCACGCCCGCCACCGGCTCGTGCCCTCGCCCGCCGGGCGCACCCACCTCGTCGAGCAGGGCGACGGCCCGCTCGTGCTGCTCGTGCACGGCTTCCCCGAGTCCTGGTACTCCTGGCGTCACCAGCTGCCGGCGATCGCCGCCGCCGGCTTCCGCGCGGTGGCCGTCGACGTCCGCGGCTACGGGCGTTCCTCGAAGCCCGAGCCGGTCGAGGCGTACCGGATGCTGGAGCTGGTCGCCGACGCCGTCGCCGTGGTGGAGGCCCTGGGCGAGCGCACCGCGGTGATCGTCGGGCACGACTGGGGCGCGTCCGTCGCCGCCACCTCCGCGCTCCTGCGACCCGACGTCTTCCGCGCGGTCGGGCTGCTCAGCGTGCCCTACACCCCGCCCGGCGGCCCGAGGCCGAGCGAGGTCTTCGCCGGGATGGGCGGAGCCGACGAGTTCTACGTCTCCTACTTCCAGCGGGCCGGCCGTGCCGAGGCGGAGATCGAGCCCGACGTGCGCGGCTGGCTCGCCGGCATCTACGCCGCCCTGTCCGCCGACACGATGCCCGCGCCCGACGCGCCCGACCCGCACTTCGTCAGCCCGGGCGGGCTGCTGCGCGACCGTTTTCCCACGGGGCCCTCGCCCGCCTGGCTCGGCGAGGACGATCTCGACGTGTACGCCGGGGAGTTCGAGCGCACCGGACTGACCGGGGCGCTGAACCGCTACCGGAACATGGACCGGGACTGGGAGGACCTGGCCGCCCACGCCGGTGCCCCCGTCCTCCAGCCGTCGCTCTTCGTCGGCGGCGCGGCCGACGCCTCGACGACGTGGCTCGCCGAGGCGATCGCGGCCTTCCCGACCACGCTCCCCGGCCTGTCCGCCTCCCACGTCCTCGACGACACCGGGCACTGGATCCAGCAGGAGCGCCCCGAGACCGTCAACCGGCTCCTGACCACCTGGCTCAGCACCCTCGACACCCCCGGGACCTCGGGACCGGCCTACTGAGGACGCGGGTGGTGCTCCTCGAACCAGCGACGGACGCTGGGGAGGGCCAGCAGGAGGAGATACCCGAGGTCGACGATGATCACGTAGATGAGGAACAGGGCGACCACCCGGGAGACGTCGTCGGGAATCCTCACGTCGGTGACGTCGTCCACCACGAGGGTCGCCACCACCAGCGCCACGCCGAGGAAGAGGGTGGCCACGGCGGCACTGATCAGCTTGACGCGGAACATCTCGTCGCCGTGGCGGAGCTGGTACCAGCGGCGCACGGCTCCCGGCACCACGATCGCCGCGACCAGCAGGGTGAAGACACCGGAGATCAGGACGACCAGCCCGCGAGGAAGGGAGTCCACCTCGTACCCGAAGTTGTCCACGTTGCGCAGCAGGGTGGAGGCGAACAGATACGCGACGACGAGGCTCAGGACGCAGGCGGTCAGCAGCAGAACGGACAGCGCCTGTACGGCTCGCGGCATGGTCTCCCGTCCCTCCGGCACCGGAGCCGGGGCAGTCTTGCGTCTCCACAGCCGACGACCCGCTCCCGCCGCCGTTTCCGTTTCCGTTTCGGCTTCCTCGCGCGGGCTCGGCGGCCGTTCACGAGCCTCCTCACGGACCGGCCGCGGTGGCTCGCCGCTCACGCGGGACGGCTGCTGGGCAGCGCGGCGGCTCGCGTCGCGCCGCATGCGGTAGTCGAGGTACTGGGTGACGATTCCCAGGATGGTGGCGATCGTGCCCAGCGCACCGAGCATCCGTTCCATGGCGCTCATCCTCGCGATGTCGGGGCACGACGCCGCACGGCATGCCGTTCACGCTCGCCCAGGCCCGACTCGACCACCCGAACGGTCCCGTGAGGCGAGCGATCAGGATCCACCGCCCCGCCTCACCGGGGCCCGACGAGTCCGATGAGTCCGATGAACCTGACGAACCCGACGAACCCGGGAGGCCCGCACTCAGGCGGGCGTCGCTCCGGTGCGCGCGGCGAACTGCCACAGACCGGGAAGCCCCGGCCGCACGGCGAGCAGCGCGCTGGTCAGGTCCCGCACCGAGGGCCGGCGGGCCTCCTCGGGAGCGTGTTCGTCGATGGCACGCAGCGCGGCGAACATGCGGCGGTGGTCATCCATCCGGTGCCACATCCGGGCACAGTCGGTGTAGTAGCGGGCGCGGCGCTCCGCGCTCGGGAGGCGGGCGGGAGCGATCTGCCGGGCGTGCGGAACGCCCTCGTCCGGTGTCCCGAGCCTGGTGTGGATCGAGATCAGGTAGAGCGCGCACTGGGCGGGGGTGACGTCCACCGTCGACTCGCCTTCGGGAGCCTCGGCCGCGAAGCGCCGGGCCCACTCGGTCGCCTCACCCGCCAGGTCGAGCGCCCGGGAACGGTCCTGGGTCTGTGCGGCCGTGTACGCGGCGGTCAGCATCAGGGAGGCATAGGCGGCGCGTTCCGGGGAGCGGGGATCGTCGTGTTCCGCGAGCGAGCGCGCCTTGCTCTCCAGGAGGTCGATGGCCTCCCGGTGGCTGCCGGACTGCCGCATCCTGATCGCCAGGACGCGGGCGGCCTCGCCGATGACGGTCGGCCGCCCGCTGGCCTCGGCGGCGGTCAGGGCTCGTCCGGCCGTCTGCCACGACATGTCCGAGCGTGTCTTGGTGGCGAGTTCGGACGCCAGCA
The DNA here is from genome assembly GCF_052245655.1 of Streptomyces sp. 4N509B. NCBI lineage: Bacteria > Bacillati > Actinomycetota > Actinomycetes > Kitasatosporales > Streptomycetaceae > Streptomyces > Streptomyces sp. 4N509B. The sequence continues at coordinate 50,621 of NZ_JBQQBZ010000044.1, read as the reverse complement.
CGTACGCGCGCGCCACCATGGCGTGGGCCGTTTCCCGGGCCCTGCCCGCGAGCTGGTCCCGCCGGGCCTCGGCGGACGCGATGAGGCGAGGAAGAACCCTGCCGAGTTCCTCGTAACGGGCGGCGCGCAGGTGACCGCGTGCGGCGCGGAGTTCACCGACGAGTTGGTTGAGCGGAGTGGGTTCGGCCACCTCGGCTGACGGCGTGAAGAGCATGGCCTCGACGGGGGCGGTCGGCCGAGGGGACTGGGCCGCTGCCTCGGTGGTTCCGGCTGCGACGGAGGCGGTGACGCCGAGGGCATGAGCAACGAATCGCCTGCGCTGCACCTTTTCGTCCTTTCCGTCAACTTTCCCTGTCAACCGAGGATTCCGCCCGATGGTTACGGCAGGAGACGGCCGGCCCTGGTGGGGAAGCAGGTTCTCTACCGGAACATCGTTTCGGATGGCCGCGACAATCCCTTGAAATCGGGCGGAGCTGCGGTGGTGCCGGGCACGAAGCCGCCTCAGGATTCTCTCGCACGCCTCTAAAGCCACACCTGTCTGCCCGTCGCCGTAGAGAGCCAGCACGCGGCGTTCGGCCAGGGCTTCGTCGTCCGGGTAGTCCGAGGTGAGGCGGGTCAGCTCACCGGCGACCTCGTTGAACGCCCCACGTCGTAAACCGATGTCGGACTCGATCACGATGATGCGGCGTCTCACGCACCGCAGCCAGATGCGCTTCTCCTCGGGCCACACGCCCGACAGCCCGGCCAGCGGTTCTCCCCGCCACAACGGGTGCGCCTGGTCGGCGACGAACAGGGCCTTGTCCTCGTCGCCCCTGTCGTGGAGCTGCTGCGCCTCGTCAACGAGCGCGACGAACTGGTGAGCGTCGACGGCCTCCCGATCCGCCCGTAACACGTAGGTGTCCCCACGGTGCTCCACCTTGAGAGGCCCGAGCTTCCGCTTCAGCCGCGAGACGGCGACCTGTAAGTTCGCTCGGGTGGCCTGCGGAGGGCCGTCGTCCCAGACCTGCTCGATCAGGGTGTCGACCGGGACCTCGTCACCGACTCGCAGCGCGAGACAGGCGAACACCTTCGCCTCCTGCCGCCTTCCCAGGGGCTGGGGCGCCCCGTTCCCCCATAACTCGATCGCGCCGAGTAAGCGACACTCCAATGCCACCGTGCATCCCCCTTCGGCCGTCTCCCACCACGCGGGAGGGCTTCGATGGGAGGATGCTTCCCATTCGCGAGATCAACAGTCCCGGTGCGTGCAAAGGCCCTCGGGCCTATGCCCGAGGGCCGGCGGATGGGTGCGTGGGCCTACTTGAGTGTTTGCACGAAGGTGCTCCAGGCATGTGCCGGCACGATGAGGACGGGGCTGTCGGCGCGCTTGCTGTCGCGGACGGGGACGACGCCGGGGGCGGCGTCAGCAATCTCAACGCAGTCTCCGTTCTCCATACCGCCCGGACTGTAGCTGGACTTGCGCCATATGGCGGATTTCAGGTCAGGTGCGGTCATATCGTGTAATCCTCCATATACTTCTCAATGAGCTTCAAGGACTCAACTGGGCACAGCGCGTACATGCGAACCCAATCGAAGAGCTGAGTGAGCTCGGCGACCCGCTTCGGCGACTCCACTAGTTCGCCAGACTTGAAATTCTCGACGTGGGCGAGGTGCTCACCGTCAGGCATGGCCAGCAGCGTCAAGCTCCCTCCTAGCATCGGGTATCCGCCCTGGTCAAACGGATAAACCTGAACGGTTACGTTCGGTGACTGTGTGGCCCGAACTAGATTCTCGCACTGCCTCGCCATGCATTCTCTTCCGCCTATTGGCCGTTTCAGGGCAGCCTCATCCATGATGGCCCAGTAGAGAGGAGGATCCTCGCGCTCGAAGACCTTCTGTCGGTTCATGCGTCCGACAACAGATGCATTGACCTCTTCTTCGGAGATGCCAGGTGTGGAGGACGTGAACAGCGCGCGCATGTAGTCTTCGCTTTGAAGTAGCCCTGGGACGAGGCTGCTGTTGAAGACCTGGATGCGAGTGGCTTTTCGTTCCTTCTTCGCTGCACCCCGGCTGTAGTCATGGATCGAACCTCGCTTGATAGCTTCGAGCATTCGGCTGATCACGCCGCCATTCTCGAAAAGCACGTCAAGTCCGGTTGCCAGAGCTTCGGAAGGAAGCTGGTCGCCGCTTTCCACGCGGCTGAAATACGCATGGTTGTACCTCGTCTTGGCTTCCAGGTCCTTCTGCGTCCACCCACGGCGCTCGCGCTGGCTCTTCACCTCCTCTCCCAACATCCGTCGCAGATTGCCGCGTCCGTCCTCGTCGTACTCAGTCAATCGAACAACCACCCTTTGACTGCCGGGACTTGTCACCCCGTTTGCCCTAGTCAGCGTACTCCTTTCGGCGCAGCATCGTAGTCAGTCAGTCACAGTACGAACCGGAGGACGGTGATCCTCGGTGCCTGCGCACGCACGCTCCACCCAATCCCCCGCACCGCAGCCCGCTTCCCCGCAGCCCGCTTCGACGGAGACCACGGCGACGAGCGGTGACTCCGCCGCGACCTCCGTCGAGGAGTTGCGGAGGCGCGTGAAGGGGCCAATCAGGAGAGCCTGGTCGGCCTGACCTGGAAGCGGCCGTGACGGGGCGGCACGCGCGTGCGGCAGCCCCGCCTTCGGCCGTCGCCGACGTTCCGGAGGTGGAGTTCACGCTCGCGGCCCCCACACCCGTGCAGCTTCGTGACCGCGACGGCTGGGGCCGAGGGCTGTGCTGGCTGTGCGCGACCGCAGAAGCCCCGGTTCGGTGGGCCGGGGCGGTGGTCTACGCGAGCTCGACGCACGGCCGGGCCCGCGTGCACATGTACGCCTGCGCGCCCTGCCTGCGGCAGGTGATTCAACTGATCGACCGACAGCACCAGGACAAGCAGGAGGAAGGCGTCCGATGGCGATGAAGGAGTGGGAACGCGCCGAGGTCATCCGGCGCTACCAGGCCGGTGAGTCCATGCACAGCATCGGAAAGGACTTCGGCAGTCGATACCTCATCCGGAAGGTGCTCGTTGCCGCTGGTATCCCCGTTCGCCAGGCCCCGGGGAACCAGCGGCTGGGGAGTCATCGGCGGCGAGAGGTGGCCCGCATTTTGGAGGAGCACGGCGATGACATCGTCCGGCTCTACCTGAGTGGCGCGTCGTTTGTCAGAACGGCACGACCCTTCGGGCTCAATCCGGCGACGGTCGAGCGTTATCTGCGAGATCGGGGAGTTTCCGTCAGGAGCTTCGTCCAAGCTCATCGGGCGCGTCGAAACAAATGAAAGAAACCGTCGTTCACTGAGCAGAATCCGTGACGTGCTGCCCACTCGATTCCTTGAAAAGTATGCAGTCCGCACTCGCGACGCCGGCACTGATGAAGACGAACGTCGCTGCCATCGCGCAAACGATTCCGACGGCTCGCAGAAAACGCATTGCTCACCCAACTGTTCTTGTGGTGCTGGTGTGGCCACTGGTGCGCTTGTTCCAGGGCGGGACCTAATGTGAGCATGGAATGACTGTCTGTGTCAAATCTCGATCATGCGAGATCAACTGAGGGGATCTTAAAGTGTGATAGGTGGCCATTTGTCGTACTGTGGGGCTCTGGCTCTGTCAGCGCCGAGTGGCCATCCCCATTTCACACGTCCGACCATGAGCGTCGCCATAACGCAGGTCACTTTGCGGCGCCAGGGTCACACGGATCGCGGTTCTAACGGTCGTCATGGTGTGGGCTGGCCGCTCCTGTCATTCTCATGACAGAGACGACCCGGCACATCGTGGCAGGGAATGAGGGGCCCATGGAGTTCTGCATCCTCGGCAACGTCGAACTGCGAGCCCACGGGCGCACGCACACCCTGGGGTCGACCAAGGAACGCCTCGTGTGTGCCTGCCTCGCCTACGAGGCCGGCCGCCCGGTTCCGGCCGACCTGCTCATCGACCGGGTATGGGAGGACACGCCGCCAAGGAACGCGCGCGGCAACCTCCACCCCTACATCAGCCGGCTCCGCGTCGCGATCCAGTCCCTCGCACCCGTCGGCGGGCCGCACATCCGGTCCAGGAACGGCACCTACCTGCTGGACGTCGACCCCCGCTCGGTGGACGCCCACCGCCACGCCGGGCTCGGCGCGGAGGCCCGCAGGCTCGCGGACCTCGGCGAGGACGACCGGGCGCTTCGCCTGCTGGACGAGGCCGACCGGCTGTGGAGGGAACCCTTAGCCGGGTTAACGGGCCTGTGGGTAGAGAACTTACGCCTCGCGCTCACGCACCAGTACCTCGCCATGGCGCTGCTCCGTGCCGACATCGCCCTCCGACGCGGTGACTTCTCCTCCGCCGTCACGCTCCTGTCTCCGCTCACCGTCCAGCACCCCGCCGACGAGGCCCTGGCCGAGCGTCTGATGCTCGCTCTCCACGGCCGTGGCCTGACTCAGCAGGCGCTCTCCGCGTTCTCAACGATCCGGCGCCGCCTCCGTGATGACAGCGCCAGTGAGCCCGGCGAGCGCCTGCGTCGTCTCCAGGACGAGATCCTGCGCGGCACGCCGATTCACGACCTGGTGCCGAAGCCCCCGAGGACTTCGTCCGCTCGACCCTCGGAGCTGCCCAGGCCGAACACCCTGCTGAGACGGGGTCCTCTGGTCGGCCGACTGGCCGAGCTTCACCGTATCCAGCAGGCACTGACCTCCACGCCCGAGCAGGCGGGTGACGACATCGCCGTGGTCTCCGTCACGGGAATGCCCGGTGTCGGCAAGACGGCGCTCGCGCTCCACGCCGCCCACGAGCTGAGGGAGCACTACCCCGACGGCCAGATCTACCTGAAACTCCACGCCCACACGGGCAACCAGACGCCCATGGCCCCCGAGGCCGCGCTGGGCAGCCTGCTGCGCACCTTCCACGTCTCCTCCGCGGAGATACCCACCTCCCTCGACGCCGCCGCCTCGCTCTGGCGCAACCTGCTGGCGCGGCGCAGGGCCATCGTGCTCCTCGACGACGCCGCCGGCCTCGAACAGCTGATGCCTCTCCTGCCGGGGAGCGGGTCGGCGTCCGCCGTCATCGTGACGAGCCGTCAACGTCTCACCGGACTGCCCGGCGAACTGTCCGTTTCATTGGAGGTGTTGACCGAGGCGGACGCCGCCGCGTTGTTCCGGCGCACGGTGGGGGATGGCAGGGGCGCCGACAGCGGCGAGCTGACCGAGGTCATCCGGCGCTCCGATCGTCTGCCGCTCGCCATCGAGCTGCTCGCCCGTCGGATGATCTCCCACCCCACGTGGGAGGTCTCCAACCTCCTCGATCGTCTGCAGGCCACGGAGCGACCGCTGTCGGAGATGCGCCACGGCAGCAAGGCCGTCGCGCAGGCGTTCGCCCTCTCCTGTGAACGTCTCTCCGACACGCAGCGGCTCGTCTTCCGCCGCCTGGCTCTGCATGTCGGCGCGGAGTTCGACGCGTACGGGGTGGCGGCGCTCGCCGGTGTGGGCCTGGGCGAGACGGAGGCCGTGCTCGACGCCCTGCTCGACGGTCACCTCATCCTGGAACCCGTCCCCTTCCGGTACACCACGCACGACCTTCTCCGCGAGTACGCCCGCACCCTCGTGGCGACGGAGGAGTCCGGAGACCAGGCCGCCGAGGCCACGGAGCGGCTGCTGGACTACTTCCTCGTCGCCGCGGACCAGGCCGACCGCCTGCTGTACCCGGACCGTCCGCGCATACCGGTCGCCGTCGCGCGGGTGCCGGCCGCGCTCCCGTCGTGGGAGGACCCGAGTGCCGCCCACCGATGGTTCACCCGCGAGCTGGACACGTTGGTCCTCGCCGCCGAACGTGCCTGGGAGATCGGCCCGCCCGAGCGCGCGGCGCTCTTCGCGAACGCGATGGGAGGATTCCTCAACGGCGAGCACCACGGAGCCCTCGCCGAGTCGCTCCACACCCGCGCGGTCGCCTACTGGCGTTCCACGGGAAACGCGAAGGCCGAGGTCCGTGCCCTGCTGGACCTGACGGAGACCCACACCCACGCGGGGAACTACCCGGATGCCGTCGCGGCCGCCGAGCGCGCGCTGCTCCTCGCCGACGGCCACGACAGCGGCGCGGTGGTGTCCGAAACCCTCCTCAAGCTGGCCACCCCCTGCAAGCACATGGGCGACCTCCACAGGGCGCGTGAACTCCAGCAGAGAGCCCTCGACCTTCGCAGAGACGCGGGCGACCTTCTCGCCCGCGCCCGCGCCGAGAACAACCTGGCGGTGACGCTGCTGGATCTCGGAGAACACGACGCGGCGCGCGTGGCGTTCCGGAACGCGCTCGACCTCCTCCGTGAGACCGGCGAGGTGAGCGGTCAGGCGATACTCATCAACAACCTCGGGGACCTGTACATGAAGACGGGGGAGTTCGCTCTCGCCCGCGCGTCCTACGAGAAGGCGCTGGACCTCATGCCCCGCCACGCCCGCCCCGTGTACCGCGCGACCATCCAGATGAACCTCGCCGGGCTGCTCCTCGACTTCGAGGAGTCCGAAAGGGCGCTGGAGCTCTACGGAGAATCCCTGAAAATCTTCCGCCACATGGGTGAGAGGCGCCGTGAACTGCTGGTGCTCAACGGCATCGGCAAGGCCCTTCGATTGACCGGGCGGCCCGACGAGGCACTGCCCCACCATCTCGCAGCCCTCGCCATGGCCCGCGAGATCGGCGCGGCCCTGGAGGAGACCCAGGTTCTCATCCAGATCGCACTGACGCGGCTCGGACTCGATGACGACCCGGCGTCGACGGCCGTCCAGCACCTCGAAGACGCGCTGGCCATCGCGGAGCGGGTCCAGGCCGCCACCGAGGCGGAGGAGGCACGGAAGCTCCTCGGGCACCTTCGTGATGCGAGTTCCCGTACGGCGAAAGGAGTCCCGTCATCGTGATCCGCATCGGTCATCAGAGAGAAAAAGTAATGCCGCGGCGGGTCGGTTCTCCGTTCGAGGGCTCGAAGACGTGGGGTTGGCGTTCTTGTTACCGATTGAGGCGGGTACGAGACTGGTTGTAGGGGCAACCCATCTCATGGGGATGGTCGGAACGTAGGGGGTAGGGCAGATGGCGGATGCGCATTCCGGCGTGGTCTCCGTGTCAGGCGGCGGTTCGGAACACATGAACGTCGTCGGGGACGGAGTGCAACTCTGGGGCCCCAGCGTCCAGGCTCGGGACGTCTCCGGTGGGGTCCACATCCATCAGCATCACCGCTCCCCGACGAACCGGCGCCCCGTGCCACGTCAGCTGCTCCCCGTCCCGGCGCACTTCACCGGCAGGGAAACGGATCTCGACGCGCTCGATGACGTCTGGAACCGGCGGAACCCGGCGTCGCCCCTGGTGATCGTGGTGACCGGACCCGGTGGTGTGGGGAAGACCGCCCTCGTGTCGCGTTGGTTGGGCGACCGCTCGGGCGAGTTTCCCGACGGTCAGCTCTACGCGGACCTCCGGGGCTTCGCGCCCGGCACACCGCCGAGCGCCGCCGAGGTGCTCGGCATGCTGCTGCGGGCGTTCGGGGAGACCGAGGTGCCCGCCTCGGTGCCAGAGCTGACGGCACGGTGGCGTTCGGTCACCTCCGGCCTTCGGTTCGCCCTGATGCTGGACAACGCGGCGACCGCCGCCCAGGTGCGCACGCTGTTACCCAGCGCACCGGGCAGCCTCGTGGTCGTCACCAGCCGGCTGCGGCTCACGGGCCTGGTCGCGGACGGGGCGACGTTCCACCCGCTGGGACTGCTCGACGACGGCGCCGCCGTCGAGCTGCTCTCGCGCAGCGTCGGTCGGGAGCGGGTGGAGCGGGAACAGACCGAGGCGCACGAGGTGGTGCGGCTGTGCGCGTTCCTGCCGTTGGCGGTCTGCCTGGCCGGCGCGCGCCTGGCCGCCAGACCCGAGCAGCCCCTCACCAGCCTGGTCGCCTCCCTCAGCCGGGGACTGGGGCGGCTGGCCGCGCTGAGTGGCGCGGCGCTGCTGGCCGAGGAGGACACCCCCACCATGCAGTCGGTCCTCGACGAGTCGTACGCCGCCCTGCGGCCGGAGGTGGCGCGGCTCTACCGCTGCCTGGGCGTCCTGCCGGTCACGGAGTTCGACGCGGCGCTCACCGCCGCCGCCAGCGGTCTCGACGAGGCCGACGCCGACGTGCTGCTGGACGTCCTGGTGGAGGTGAACCTGCTGGAGGCGGTCGGCCCGGACCGGTACCGCTTCCACGACCTGGTGCGTTTGCACGCCGAGCAGCGCGGCCGGGCCGAGGAGGCCGCGCCGGTCCGGGAGGAGTGGTTGCGCCGGCTCGTTGACTGGTGCCTGGCCAGGGCGACCGCGGCGGAGGCGCTGCTCGCGCCCCAACACCGCACGATGCCGCGCGAGTACCTCTTCGAGCCCGCCACACCGGCCCCGTTCACCGAGGAACGCGAGGCCCTGACCTGGATGAAGCACCGCCACGAGAGCCTGATGGCGGTGCTGCGCGCGGCGGACGCGGCGGGCTGGGACCGTGCGGTGTGGCAGATGGTGGACGCGATGTGGCCCAGCTTCCTGCGGCAGCGCGCGTACGACTCGTGGATCGAGGGGCACGGCCTCGCGGCGGAGGCGGCACGCCGCGACGGACACCGAGCCGCCGAGTCACGCATGCTCACCTCGGGTGGCAAGGGCCTGCGCATGGCCGGGCGCCCCGAGGAGGCCGTGCCCTGGCTGACGCGCGCGCTTCAGCTGGCCCGCGAGGACAACGACCCGTTGAACGAGGCACAGGCGCTGAGCGCGCTCGGCAGCTGCCACCGCGTCGTGGGCCGCCTGGCCGCCGCGTCCGAGCTGTACGAGCAGGCTCTCGCGCTGCGCGAGGCCGCCGGCAACCGGCGGCAGACCGCGCTGGCGCGACTGCGGCTGGGCGAGGTCGCCTCAGAGGAGGGCCGGTACGGGGACGCCGTCGAGTACCTGCGCCGCGCCCGCACCGACCTCCTGGCCGAACGGGACCGCTACGACGCGCCGCGAGCCCGCGCGCTGCTGGGCTTCGCGCTCGGCCACGGCGGCAACGACGCGGCGCGCCGGGCCGGCGAGAGCGAGCTGCGGGGTGCCCTCACGGAGTTCGAGGCGGCGGGGTCGGAGTTCTGGCAGGGCCGCACCTGGGAGCTCATGGGAGAGCTGGCCGAGGACTGTGGTGACGCCCCGGCCGCCCGAGACTGTCTCGGGCGCGCCGGGGCGATCTATGGCCGACTCAGCCGGGCCGAGGCCCAGCGAGTGACCGAGAGCCTGCGCCGGCTGGAGCGCGCGGAGGATCCGCGAGGAGCTCCGTCCGGCCGGGGCGGGGAGGACTGACCCTCCGACAGGCTGATCAGAGCAGCGGCCTGACGTGCAGCCACAGGGGTGAGCCACCCTCCTCCTGGAGGCTGTGGAACGCGTCCGGCGGTGCCCAGGGCAGCCCGAGCGTCAGTTGGGAGTGGAGGAACGAGGCGAACGCCGACCGTTCCACGTCCGTCATGCGTGGCCTGACGCCCGGCGGGCGTGCCGCCGTGGGGACGGCCGCCACGCGGGTGCCGTTCCGCGCGGCGGCCACGCAGCCGCCGTCCGTGGTCGGGGCGAGGGCGAGCAGGCAGCCGGGGTACCGGTCGAGCAGCCGATCGACGGCCTCCACGGCGGGGAGGGCGGGGTCGCCGCTCCACCGCAGCACGTCGGCCCGTTCCGCCTGCCCGCTCGGCTCTCCTGCGCCTGGTGCCCCGCCGGCGTCCGTCACCGGAGCGCTGGTGTGGCCGTCCAGGGAGCCGACGTGGCCGTGGCCGGCCAGCCACACCCGCCACAGGCCGCCCGGGCGGTCCGCCGGGACCACGACGTACTGGCGCTCGGGGCGGGGCAGCCGGTGGAGGCCGACGCCGGTCCGCCACACCGCGACGCTCACCCACGCCACGCGCGGCGTCGTGCCCACGCCGGTGCCCTCTCCGGTGTCCGCGCGCGCCGTCATGCCGTCACCCCCAGGGTGCCGAGCGCTCTCGGCAGCGGCACCGGCCGGGTCACCGGCGGGTACGCGGGCTCGCTGATCCCGAGCCGCCGGTAGATCAGCCGGCGGAGGTGCGCGTTGAAGCGGCCCGGCTCGGAGGAGATGCGGGCCGCCACGGCCGCGTACTCCTCCCGTCGGTAGCACTCCCGCGCGTACTCCACCTGCTCCACCAGCGTCTTCTCCGGCGTCAGGCCGAGGGCCGTGACCGCCAGCGCCGCCGCCGGCGAGCCCTCGTGCACCTCCTCCCACGGATAGGCCGCGAGGAGGATCGGCGCATCGGTGAGCGTCGCGTAGGACGTTACCGAACCGTGATCTCCGACGACGACGTCGGCCGCGCAGAGGATCGCCCGGAAGTCGACCTCGGGCTGCGGCACCAGCAGGACGTCGCCCTGGCGACACACCGACAGCCAGCCGCGCACCTGCCACCACCCGTGCGCGCCCGCCACGTTGGGGTGGGCGAGCATGGCCGCGCGGTAGGCGGGGCGGGGCAGCTCGCCGAGCATGCGCGGCAGCAGCGCCCGCAGGCGGCCGAACGCGCCCGACTGACCCCAGGTGGTCGTCGCCACCACGAACGTCTGGTCCGGTTCCACGCCGAGCGCCGCGCGGTACGCCTCGCGATTCGGCAGGCTGACCGCGAGCCGGTCGTAGGAGGGGTCGCCCACCACGTGGGCGACCGCCAGCGCCTCCGGGCAGCCGTGCGCCAGCACGGCGAGTTCGTCGGCGTGGGCGAGTCCCAGCACGGCGGGAACCACCCGGCCGTCGGCGTCGAGAAGACCGCCGTGGCGGTCCAGCGCGCCGGGCAGTTCGGCCCGCTCGCCGCGCGGGAGGCGCCTGCGCTTGTTGTGTCCGGCGCCGTGCGAGAGCAGGACCACCGGGGCGCGTAACTCCCCGATGCGTTCCCTGCCGACCGCGAGCGCCAGGTCGAACTCGCTCCCGACCGCCACCTCCCAGGGCAGCACGGGACAGCCGAGACGGTGCAGAAAGTGGGTGGTGCCCTCGCCGAACGGGTGAGGCAGGACGGCGAAGGACACCTCGATGCGGGAGTCGGACTCCAGCAGTGGCACGATGTCGTCGAGCAGACGCTGCGCGTACGTCAGCGTCGGAACGACGGCGAGTACCTTCTTGCAGCCGCGAACCGTCAGCCACTGCTCGCGTTCAAGATGAGTCGGCCCGGTGAGGCCGACGACTGTGGACATGATCCATCCTTGGGTGAATCTCTCCCGGACCCCCCTGATCCGGGGCGGCGACCGGGCGGCCACCGGGTGGTGGCCGCCGCCTGCTGGCCGCTTTCGGGGACATGCCCATGGCTTCGGACAGAACTCTTGCAATAACCTTGCACGCTCTCTGAACGTGACCAGCGTTACGCCACCGTCAGGCCGTAGGCGGACATCGGCTCGACGATGGGCTGGAAGAACGTCGTGCCGCCCGTCGCGCAGGTGCCCGAGCCGCCGGACAGGATGCCGATGCCGACGGAGCCGGAGAACAGCAGGCCGCCGCTGTCGCCGGGCTGGGCGCAGAGGTTGGTCCGGATCAGGCCGGAGACGATCTGGCCGCCGCCGTAGTTGACGGTGGTGTTGAGGCCGAGCACGGAGCCGACGAGGACGCAGCCGGACGTGGCGCCGGCGAACCTCACGGTCTGGCCGACCGTGGGGCTGCCGACGCTGGTGATGCGGGCGAAGTTGTCGTTGCAGGGGCTGTTGGGCAGCGGCAGGTCCGGGTCCGCGTAGCGGATGAGGCCGTAGTCGTTGCTGGGGAAGCTGCTGCCCGCCGTGTCGCCGATCAGCTCGGTCCGCCCGATGTCGCCGTACCAGACGGGGTTGCCGTCGGTGCAGTGGCCGGCGGTGAGGATGTAGTACGTGCTGCCGGCGCGGACGTTGAGCGCGGCGCTGCATCGCGCGCCGGAGCCGGAGACGATCGGGTCGCCGGGCCGCACGGCGCTGTGGGGCCGCAGCACGCCGGGGACGCGTTCGACGGTGAGGGCGTCGGCGAGGGGGCCGACGTGGCGGGTCAGGCGGGCGAGGTCGCTCGCGGTCACGGTCTCGTCGGCCCAGACGCGGACGGTGCGGGCCTCGTGGTCGACGCCCCAGGCGGTGCCGGCGACGTCGGCGGCGAGCAGGCGGTCGCCGGCGGTCGCGAGCTGGGCGGCGGAGAAGCCGGCAGGGGTGGGGGTGGGGGCGGGGGCGGCCTGGGCGCTGATGCCGGGCGCGGCGAGGGCGGTGACCAGGGCGGTCAGCAGCGCGACGACGGCGAGGCGGGCGGCGCGAGGTCTGGAGGCGAGGCGGGAGCGGGGGTGCCGGTCTGACACGGGTCCTCCTGCGAGGGATGCGGGGTGTGGCATGGCCCTGACATGACCATCACTGGAGGTATCCCCGCCCGCGATCCGCTCCACCCGCTCGGCTACGCCAGCTTCGCCGTGTCCAGCTCCAGGTCGAACGGCGCGGGCAGCCGCACCGGAACGCCGAAGGGGTGCGGCCCGTCCACGCGGGTGTAGCCGAGCTCGCCGGGCAGGCTGAAGAGCGTGCAGGAACGCTCCTGGCGGTCCACGAGGAGGTAGAGCGGTGCGCCGTACTCGGCGTAGCGGCGGCGCTTGACGACGCGGTCCGTCTCGGCGTTCGAGTCGGAGGTGACCTCGACGACGAGCAGCGTCTGGCTGGGTACGAGCGCGGATTCGTCGGCCAGCTTCTCGGGGACCACCGCGAGGTCTGGTACGTACCAGTTACTGCTCCCGGGAAGGTCGAGGTTCCCCGCCCCTTCGATGCACCCCAGTCTCTCCACCGCCTCGTCGAGCTGTCGGCGAATGACTCGTGCTGCCTTCACGCGGCCCCAACTCGGCGACACGGGCTCGATGACTCCTTCGATGATCTCCGTCCGGTCGCCCTTGATGTGCTGGATCGCGTACTTCAGGGCGGTCTCGGGGTCGGGTGCCGTGTACGTGTGAGGCTCCGGGCGGGGAGTGGGTTTGTGCATGCTCGTCGGTCTGCTCCTCGTGCGGGCCCAGCTCGACAGCATCATGATGACCGCTTTTGTCTACTGCATTCGAGGTCTTCAGCGCCACGACGCTCGACCGCGTTCACTCGAACGGGGAGCATTCACCGCGGAGGGGATGAAGGTGGACGTGTTCGCCGGGCCGGGCCGGGAAGGCGTAGGGGGCGACATCAGGGAAGCGACGACGACCTCTCCCACGGACGAGCGGTGAGCGACCAGCGGCCAGCGGCGAGCGGCCAGCGGGGATGCGGAGGCACCATGACACGGATCGGGCGGCTGGACCGGCGGGTGTTCCAGTGGGTGGCCGACGCGCAGCCGCGCGGTGCCGAGCAGGTGCTGCCGAGGCTGAGCCGCGCGGCCAACCACGGCCTGCTCTGGCACGCGACGGCGGCGGGCCTGGCCGCCTTCGGCGGCAGGTCGGGCCGGCGCGCGGCGCTGCGGGGCGTCGTCGCGCTGACGATCGCCTCCGCCGCCACGAACTCGGTCATCAAGTACGTGGCGGGCCGCCAGCGTCCCCTCCTCGACGCCGTGCCGGTGGCGCGCAGGCTGGTGCGGCAGCCGCTGACGAGTTCCTTCCCCTCCGGTCACTCGGCCTCGGCGGCGGCGTTCGCCACCGGCGTGGCGCTGGAGTCCGGCCGGCTGGGCGCCCTCGTCGCCCCGGTGGCCGGGGCCGTCGCGGCGTCGCGGGTGTACGTCGGCGTGCACTACCCCTCGGACGTGGTCGCCGGCTGCGCGCTGGGCGTGGGCGCGGCGCTCGCGACCGGTCGCTGGTGGCCCCGCCGCCCCCCGCCGCGGCGTCTCGTGCACCACCAGGCGCCCGCGCCCGCGTTGGCGGGGGGCGCCGGGCTGGTCGTCGTGGTGAACGAGACGGCCGACATGGGGGGAGCCGCCGCCACCGAGTCCGACGCCGGGCGGCTGCGGAAGGCGCTGCCCGAGGCCGAGGTCGTCTCGTGCGGGGCGGGCGAGGACCTGGGGGCCGTGTTCGACGAGGCGGCCGACCGCGCCGCCACCCTCGGCGGGGCGCTCGGCGTCTGCGGCGGCGACGGCAGCGTCAACGCGGCGGCCGAACGGGCGGCGGACCGGGGTCTGCCGCTGGCCGTCTTCCCCGGCGGCACGCTCAACCACTTCGCCCTCGACCTGGGGATCGGGAGCTTCGAGGACACGGTGGCCGCCGTCGGCGAGGGCGACGCCATAGCGGTGGACCTCGCCCGCGTGCGCCCGGCCGACGACGGCGGGGAGCCGACGCGGCACTTCGTGAACACCTTCAGCCTGGGCCTCTACCCCGAACTCGTCCGCCGCCGCGAGGCGCTGGAGGGACGCGTCGGGAAGTGGCCGGCCGCGGCCGTGTCCCTGGCGCGCGTGCTGCGCGGCGCCCGGCCCTTCGACGTGGAGCTGAACGGGCGCCCCCAGCGCCTGTGGCTGCTGTTCGTCGGCAACGGCCTGTACTCGCCCGAGGGCTTCGCGCCGGCGCACCGGACCCACCTCGACGACGGGCTCCTGGACGTGCGGGCGGTGCGGGCCGACCGGCGGCTGGCCCGCACGCGGCTGCTGGTCTCGGCGTTGACGGGGACGCTGCCACGGTCGGACGTGTACCTCGCCGCCCGGGAGCCCCGCCTCCACCTCGCGGGCCTGGCCGACGACAGCTCCCTGTCCTTCGACGGGGAGACCGCGCCCGCCCCGCGCGTGCTGCTGTTGGACAAGCGGCAGGGCTCCCTGACCGTGTATCGGCGGGCCCACTTCGAGGACGACCTCCAGCCGACGCTCGCCGCCACGGCGGCGGCGGACCCGCCACCGCGCGGCCGGCCGCGTCCCTGGCGGGCCGTGCGCCGGCTGGCGTCCGGCCGCGGCTGAGGAGCGGCTGCCCCGCGGCCCCGGCCGAAGATCCGCCCGCGGCCCCGGCCGAACGCCGGCAGCGGCCGGCGTCGGCCGTCCGCCGTCTCAGCCGCGGAGGGCCCGCTCCGCCCCGTGGGCCCACTTGCCGCGGATGTGGCCGATGTGGCGCTCCATCAGCGCCTGCGCCCCGGCCGCGTCCCGGGCCTCGACGAGGTCGAGCAGCTCGTGGTGCTCGGTGGCCGACTCCTCCAGCCGCCCCGACTCCAGCAGCGGCGTCAGACCGAAGAGCCGCGTGCGCGACCGCAGGTCGGACACGATGGTGGACAGCTGCCGGTTGCCCGCGTACCCCAGCAGCTTGAGGTGGAAGACCCGGTCGGCGTCGATGTACGCCACCAGGTCGCGGTCGCGCACGGCCTGCACGATGGCGTCGGCCAGCTCCCGCAGCGCGGGGAAGTCGCCCTCCGGGACAAGTGGCACGACGGCCCGGATCGTCGGCGGCTCCAACAGCAGCCGCACGTGGGTGATCTCGTCCAGCTCCTCCTCGGGCACGGCCCGCACCCGGTACCCCTTGTTCGGCAGGGCCTCGACCATGCCCTCCCGCACCAGGTCGAGCATGGCCTCCCGCACCGGTGTGGCCGAGATCCCGAACATCGCGCCGAGCGTCGGCGCCGAGTACACCGAACCCGGCTTCATCTCCCCCGAGATCACGGCCGCGCGGACCGCGTCGGCCACCATCTCGCGCAGCCGTTCACGCTTGCTCAGCGGGCGTAGCCCCGTGATCGTCGGGGTCATGGCTCCCGTCTGCGCCGTATCCATCTACCCCTCCGCGGGTGTTGTGGTGCCAGAGCCTTCATACACGACATCCGACGCGCCGTCCGACGTGATCAGTTTCCGGACCCAGTCCTCGATTTCTCCGGCCGAGATCGGCAAGGCGCCCGACAGCACCTCCGCGCCCGTCCCGGTCACCAGCAGGTCGTCCTCCAGCCGGACGCCGATCCCGCGCAGCTCCGGCGGCAGCGTCTCGTCGTGGGCGTGGAAGTACAGGCCCGGCTCGACGGTCAGGACCATGCCGGGCGCCATCGCCGCGCCCTGGTACGCGTCGTACCCGGCGCGCCCGCAGTCGTGCACGTCCAGGCCCAGGTGGTGCCCGATGCCGCAGACGATGTAGCGGCGGTGCTGCTGTCCCTCCGGGGAGAGCGCCTCGTCGACGGAGACCGGCAGCAGACCCCAGTCGTGCAGGCCGCGCGCGAGCACCTCCATCGCCGCGAAGTGGAAGTCGGTGTACGTGCGCCCCGGTCCGACGTGGGCCATGCCGGCCCGGTGCGCCGCCTCGACCAGGTCGTGGACGGCGCGCTGCGCCTCGCTGAACCGCCCGCTGGGCGGCACGGTGCGCGTGACGTCGGCGGTGTAGTACGTCTCGGTCTCCACGCCCATGTCGAGCAGGAGCGGCTGGTCCGCCAGCACGGGCCCGTCGCAGCGGACCCAGTGGAGGGTGGGGGCGTGGGGGCCCGAGCCGACGATCGTGAGGTACCCGGGGCCGTTGGCTACGGTGCGGGCGTGGCGGTCGAAGGTGCCCTGGAGCCAGCGCTCGCCGCGCCCGCCGGGGGCCGCGACGGCGGCCGGGATCGCGGCGACGGTGGCGGCGAAGCCGGTCACGGTGTGGTCGACGGCCTGCCGCAGCTGCTCGACCTCCCACGGGTCCTTGACCATCCGCAGCTCGGAGAGGGCGACGCCGAGCCCGGTGGCCGCCTCGGCGTCCCGGTTCAGGCCGTGTCGGCGCACCAGTTCGGGGTCGGTGCCGGGGGTCGCCAGGGCGCCGGCGGCCAGGCGGCTCAGGGCGTCGTCGAGCTCGTCGAGGGGGCGGACCGTCAGGCCGAGGGCGCGGGACCACTCGACGAGGCCGGGGGAGGGGCCGACCCACAGCTCGCCGTGGACGGCGTCCGCGAAGAAGCCGGTGTCGCCGGGGCGTGCCGGGGGCGGCACGTAGAGCTCGGCGGTGGTGTCGCCGCCGGTGCCGGCGCGCAGGACGAGGACGGCGTCCTCGACGGCGCAGCCGGTCAGCCAGAGGAAGTCGCTGTCGCCGCGGTAGTCGTAGTACATGTCGTTCGCGCGGACGGGGGCGTGGCCGGCGCCCGCGACGACGGTGGCGGGGCCGGTGCGTTCGGCCAGGCGACGCCGGTGGTCGGCCGCGGCCTCGGCCGCGCCGGGGACGACCCGGGCGGGGACCTCGACGGAGCGCCAGCCGCCGGCGATGGCCTTGGTGAACGCCGGCACCTCGCCGAGCCGTGGCGGCCGGGTGTCGGCGTACGGGGGGCGGGGGAGGGCGGGCTCAGTCATCCTTGGTCTCCTTCGCTGCCTTCGTGGCCTGCGCGTCCTTCGTGGCCTGCGCGTCCTTCGGGTCCGTCGCGGGGCTCGCGGCGCCTGCCGGGCCGTCCGCCGCCGGCGCCGCCTCCGCCGCCCGGCGGCGGGCCGCGGCCCGGCGGGCTGCCTCCCACTCGGGGCGGATCCGGGGCACGGCCGCGAGCAGCGTGCGGGTGTAGTCGTGGCGCGGATCGCGGAAGACCGTCTCGCGGTCGCCCTGCTCGACGATCCGGCCGCCGTTCATCACCGCGACCCGGTCGGCGATCTGCCGGACCACGGCCAGGTCGTGGGCGATGAACAGGTAGCTCAGGTTCTCCTCGCGTTGCAGCCGCCGCAGCAGGTTCACGACCTGCGCCTGCACCGAGACGTCGAGCGCCGAGACCGCCTCGTCGCACACGACGATCCTCGGGCCGACGGCCAGCGCCCGCGCGATGCCGATGCGCTGCGCCTGCCCGCCGGAGAACTGCGCCGGGTAGCGGCGGCTGTGGTCCGGGTTGAGCCCGACGCGTTCCATCAGCGTCCGGGTGAACGCCCGCGCGCCGCCCGGCACCTCGCGGCCCTGGTACAGCAGCGGCGCGGTGACGATCCGCTCGACCGTGTGGCGGGGGTTGAGGGAGGAGTACGGGTCCTGGAAGACGACCTGCACCTCCGAGCGGAAGCGGTGCAGCGCCTTCCCCGACAGCCGCGTGACGTCCTCGCCCTGGAACTCCACGCTGCCCGCCGTGACGTCCAGCAGCCGCGCCACCAGCCGGGCCGTCGTGGACTTCCCCGACCCCGACTCGCCCACCAGTGCGAGGGTCTCGCCGGCCCGCAGCGACAGGTCGACGTCGTCCACGGCGCGGAACACCCGGCGCCTGCCGCCGCCCCGCAGGGTGAACTCCTTCACCAGACCGCGCGCGCTGAGGATCTGCTCGGTCATCGGTCAGCCTCCCAAAGGTGCGTCCGGGGACGCGTCGAGCGTGCGGAGGTCCCCGACCTCGTCGTCCAGCCGCGGCACGGCGTCCAGCAGCGCCCGCGTGTACGGGTGCCGTGGGTCGGAGAAGAGCCGCTCGGTGTCCGCGCGTTCCACGCAGCGGCCCTCGCGCATCACCACCACCTCGTCGGCGACCTCGCTGACGACGGCCAGGTCGTGGGTGATCAGGATCAGGCCCGCGCCGGTGTCCTCGCGGACCTCCTGAAGCAGCCGCAGGATCTGCGCCTGCACCGTGACGTCGAGCGCGGTGGTCGGCTCGTCGGCGATCAGCAGGTCCGGCTCGCAGCTGAGCGCCATCGCGATCATGACGCGCTGCCGCATGCCGCCGGAGAACTGGTGCGGGTAGTGGTCCACGCGCCGCGCGGCGTCGGCGATGTGGACCCGCTCCATCGCCTCGACCGCCACCCGCCGCGCCTCGCGGCGCGTGGCGCGTGGCCGGTGCGCCCGGTACGCCTCGGCGATCTGGAGGCCCACGGTGTAGTACGGGTTGAGGGAGGAGAGCGGGTCCTGGAAGATCATCGCGATCCTCTCGCCCCGCACCCGCCGCAGCTGCCGCTCCGGCAGCCCGGTCAGCTCCCGGCCCGCCAGCGTCACCCGCCCGCTCCTGCGGGCCTGCGGCGGCAGCAGGCCCATGACGGCCAGGCTCGTCATGGACTTGCCGGATCCCGACTCGCCGACGATGCCGAGGGACCCGCCGGGCGGCAGGGAGAACGACAGCTCCGACACGACGTCGACGGGACCGGCCGCCGTCGGGAAGGCCACCGTGAGGTCCGAGACCTCCAGCAGCGCCCCGTCCGCGCCCGCCGGCCTCGCGGCGCTCACCGCACTCGTCGGACTCATGAGGACGTCACCCGCACTCTCGGGTCGAGGGCCGTGTACACGAGGTCGACCACGACGTTGCCGACGACGACGAAGAACGCCGCCAGCAGCGTGACGCCCATGATGACCGGCTGGTCGTTCTTGGTGATGGCGTCCGCCGTCATCTTGCCGACGCCGTTGATGCCGAAGACCGTCTCCGTGATGAGCGCGCCGCCCAGCAGCCCGGCGAAGTCCATCCCGAAGATGGTCACGACGGGCGTCAACGCCGGCCGCAGCGCGTGGCGGCGCACCACCAGCTGCCGCGGCAGGCCCTTGGCGCGGGCGGTGCGCACGTAGTTCTCCGACAGCGTGTCGATGACGTTGGCGCGGGTCAGCCGCGCGTACAGCGAGGCGTACGCGAAGGCGAGCACGATCCACGGCATCAGGTACGTCTGGAACCACCGCGTCGGGTCCTCGGTCAGCGCCACGTCCTGCGGGAACGGCAGCCACTGGAGCTCCACCACCAGCACGTACTGGAGCACCAGCGCGAACACGTAGTTCGGGATCGACAGGCCGGCCAGGGCGACCGTCATGGCGCCCCGGTCCCACCAGCTGCCCTGCCGCAGCGCCGAGACCAGGCCGCCCGCGATGCCCGCCAGCAGCCACAGCACGGCCGCGCCGACGGCGAGCGAGAGGGTCGCCGGCATACGGTCGGTGATCATGTCCCACACCGGCTGGCTCGACTGGAAGGAGTAGCCGAGGCACGGCGCGGCGCACTCGGTGGCGCCGGGCCCGCTGCCGTAGGTGCGGCCGGCGACCAGGCCGCCGAGGAAGGTGAGGAACTGCTCGTGCAGCGGCCGGTCGAGCCCGAGGTTGGCGTGGATCTGGTCGATCAGCTCGGGGGTGCAGTTCTTGCCGCAGATCTGCACCGCCGGGTCGGGCGAGAGCACGAAGAAGACGCCGAAGGTGAACAGGCAGACCAGCAGCAGGATCAGCACCACGCCGGAGAGCCGGACGGCGAGGAAGCGTGCCATCAGCGGGTCCCCCCTTCGGGGCCGAGGACGGTGCGCAGCCGGTCACCGAGGACGGTGAACGACAGCACGAGGAGGAAGAGGAAGGCGCCGGGGATCGCGAAGTACGTCGGCACCACCGAGTACCAGCTGACCGAACTGGCGATCATCTGGCCCCAGGACGGCGTCGGCGGAACGACGCCGACGCCGAGGAACGACAGGCCCGCCTCGGTGCCGATGTAGCCCGGGATGGCGAGCGTCGTCATCACGACGATCGTCGAGCGCAGGTTCGGCAGGATCTCCCGGAAGACGATCGACACGCTGCCGGCGCCCGAGGCACGGGCCGACTCCACGAACTCCCGCTGCGCCAGCGACATCGTCTGCCCGCGCACCACGCGGGCGAGATAGGGCCAGCCGAAGAACGAGATGACGACGACCAGCAGGACCGCCCGGTTGCCCGCCGGCAGCGCCGACAGGATCGCGATCATGAAGATCAGGGCGGGGAACGCCATGAGGAAGTCCATGACGCGCGAGATGACCCAGTCGACCTTGCCGCCGTAGTACCCGGCGAGCAGCCCGAACACGACGCCCAGCAGCGTCGTCAGGGCGGTCGCGGAGAGCGCGATCAGCATGGAGACGCGGGCGCCGTAGACGATGCGGGCGAAGATGTCCCGGCCGTTGCCGGGCTCCACGCCGAACCAGTGGTCGCCGCCGGCGCCGCCGAGGTCCCCGAGGGGGACGCCGGCGAGGTTCGGGTCGATGGCGGAGGAGTCGAACTCGTACGGGCCCCAGCCGCTCAACCTCACGATGAGCGGCGCGAACACCGCCATCAGGATGACCAGCAGGATGTACGCGGCCGACAGCACCGCGCCGACGTCACGGCTGAGGACGCGCCACACGCGGGGCGCCGGCACCGGCGCCTCGGTCGGGGCGGCGTTCGGGGAGACGCCGGGGGGCGCGGGCGCGCCGCCGCCGGTGGCGGACGGCGCGCCCTGCTCGGCGTTCCCTGGCCCCTTGTGGAGGGGAACGGCGGAGGTCATGGACGTATCCCCACCGTCACCCGCGCTCGGGGTCACGCAGGCCGACGAGGACCAGGTCGTAGCCTCCCGAGGCGGCGCCCGGGTTGGCGTACAGGCCGGTCACGTTCTCACCGGGGACGGTGAGGGTGGCCTCGACCGCGAGCGGCACGATCGGCGCGAGCTCCATGATCTCCCGGTCGAGCTCGCCCCACTCGACGTTGGCGGCCTCCAGGTCCGTCATGGCCCGGATCTCGTCGATCCGCTCGTTGATGTGCTGGTCGTCGATCTGGGCCAGGTTGCCGTTGCCCTTCTCCGTGATGTTGCGGCCGTCGAAGAGCGGCGGCAGGAAGGTGGAGGCGGAGGAGGCCCAGTCGGGGCACCAGCCGGTGATGGCGGCGTCGTGCTGCTGCGAGGGGGTGCCGATCGTCTCGTAGTACGTCGCCACGTCGATGACGTTCAGCTCGACGTCGATGTTGATGCGCTGGAGCGACTGCTGGATGGCCTCCGCCTGCGCCTGCATCTTCGGGTCGGAGCGGATGTCGAGCGTCAGGGAGAAGCCGTCGGAGTGGCCGGCCTCGTCCATCAGCGCCTGCGCGGCCTCGACGTCACCGGTGTGGCCCTCGCTCGGGTACAGGTCGTAGTCGGCGTGGCCGTTGACCGTGGCCGGCAGGATCGTGGTGGAGACCTCCGCCAGCTGCGTGCCGCCGCTGGCGACCTGCACCGCCGCCTTGTCCACGGCCAGGTTGATGGCCTGCCGCACCCGCACGTCGTCCAGCGGCTCCTTGGTGGTGTTCAGGCCCATGTAGGTGGTGCAGACGCCGGGGAAGACCATCGTGCGGCCCTCGTACCGGGGGTCCTGGAGGCGCGCCAGCGTCGCGGGCTGGACGGCGCCGCCGAGCATGTTCACGTCCGCGCCCTGGCCGGCGAGCATCCGCTCGTCGATGGTGGCCTTGTCCAGGCCGATGGTGAACTCCCAGGCGTCCGGGTACGCCTCGCGGACGTCGTCGGTGTCCGGGTCCCACTCCTCGTTGCGGACCAGGCTGATGGAGCTGCCCGGCTCGTAGGACTCGACCCGGTACGGGCCCGAGGCGATGGGGTTGTTGATGAACGCGTCACCCGCGCCGCTGTCCACGGGGAAGGGCACGAAGTTCGGCTGGGCGACGACGGAGCCGAACTCGGGGAAGGGCTCCTTCAGGTGGAAGACGATCGTCCGCTCGTCGGGCGTCTCGATGGTCGGCAGCGGGCCGTCGCGGTAGGGGCCCTCGTAGCCCTCGGGCGCGTCGATGACCTGCCGGGCGTAGGGCGATCCGATGCCGATCTCCGGGTCCCAGTTGCGGGAGACGCCGAACTTGACCTCCTCGGAGGTGATCGGGGTGCCGTCCTCGAAGGCTATGCCTTCCTTGAGGGTGAACGTCCAGGTCAGGCCGTCCTCGGACGGGGTGCCGAGGTCGGTGGCGAGGTCGGGGACGACCGTCGAGGGGTCCTCGGCGTTGCCGGGCGCGGCGGTGGTCAGGGTGCGGTAGATCAGGCGGTAGAAGTTGTTGACGCCGCCGTCGAAGCCGCGCGCCGGGTCGAGGTAGGAGAAGTCGGCGTTCTGCAGCACGTGCATGGTGCCGCCGCGGGCGGGCGTGTCGGTGAACGAGCCACCGCCGTCCGCCCCGCCGCCGGGGCCGCCGGAGGTGCCGCCGCCGCCACAGGCGCTCAGCGCGAGCGTCGCCGCGACGGCGGCGGACGCCACCGCTCTGGCGAGAAAGGATCGCTTCACTGGGGTGTCCTTACTGTCGGAACTGTCGAACGGGTGGGGGTTCGGGGGTCGGGCGGGTCAGCGCAGGTGGCGGAGCCAGACCCGCATGGCGCCCGGCTGGCGGTTGCCCCACAGGAAGTACGGGACGAACCGGACGGGAACGCGTGCCGGAGGCGCGGCCGGCTCGGCCGGCTCGGGGTCGGGCAGGACCTCCGGGTACAGCTCGCCCCGGCCCTCCCCGTCGCCGTAGCCGTGACCGTCGACGGGGGGAACGGCGGCCAGCGCCGCCCGCAGGACGGAAACCGGCGTCCCGAAGGTCTCGGCCTCCGTCTCCACCCGCACCTCGCCGAGGTCGGCCGGGGTCAGGACCAGGTCGTCCACGGGCGCGCCCGCGTCCTGTTGCTCCACGCAGTAGACGAGCGGGCCGCGCAGCAGGGCCAGGCTGCCGCGCGTCGCGTCGAGGTAGGGGTGGGAGCGCACCGCGCGCACCCGCGTCGGCAGGTCGAGCACGACCCGGTCGCCGGGGGCCCAGGCCCGCGACAGCCGCAGCCACCCGGACCCCGGCGCCCCGGTCGGACCGGTCTGGGTCGCCGGGGCCGCCGGCTCGTCGTTGACCCGCAGGCTCGCGCCCCGCGCCCACGCCGGCACCCGCAGCACCAGCGCCGGGGCCGGGGCCGACTCCGGCGCCCGTGCGTCGTCGCGCGGCGCCGACGCCACGGCGTCCACCGTGACCGTGACCCGCCCGTCCCACGGGTAGGCCGTCTCGACCGTGAGGTCGAGCAGGCCCGTGCGCAGCCGGGCCGGCGCGTACAGCCCGATCGTCACCGCGTCGGCGGAGACGGTCGCGAGGTGGTCCTGGAGCTGGGAGACGAAGCGGACGATGTTCGGCGGGCAGCACGGGCAGCCGAACCACGCCCGGCGCAGCGGCTCGCCGCCCTGCTCCGCGCCGCTGCGCTGCTCGTGGTCGGGCCGGCGTTGCAGCGGGTTGTCGTAGAAGAAGGCGCGGCCGTCCAGGGAGGTGCCGACGGCGAAGGCGTTGTACAGCACGCGCTCGACGACGTCGAGCACGTCCGCCCTGCCCGTCGCGAGGAAGAGCCGCCAGCCCCACTGGATCGTGCCGATCGCGGCGCACGTCTCGGCGTAGGCCCGCTCCGACGGCAGCTCGTAGCGGTCGCCGACGGCCTCGTCCGAGTGGCGCGCGCCGAGGCCGCCGGTGAGGTACAGCTTGGTGGCCACCATGTCGTCCCACAGCGCCTCGAGGTGGTCCAGCAGCGCGGTGTCGCCGCGCTCCAGGGCGACGTCGGTCGCGCCCGCGGCCAGGTAGACCATGCGCACGGCGTGGCCGGTGACCGAGGTGAGCTCGCGCAGCGGTTCGGCGTCCTGGAAGTACGAGGCGGGGAAGATCGTGTGCCGCAGCCGGCCGCTGCCGCGCCGCTCCACGAACAGCTCGGCCTGGCGCAGGTACCGCTCCTCGCCGGTCTCCCGGTACAGCTCCACCAGCGCCATCTCGACCTCGGGGTGGCCGCAGTACAGCGGCTCGCCGTCCTCGCCGTAGCGCTCGACGGCCAGGTCGGCGAAGCGGCGGGCGACGCGCAGCAGCCGCTCGTCGCCGAGCTGGCGGGCGGCGGCGACGGCGGCCTGGGTGAGGTGGCCGAGGTTGTACAGCTCGTGGCCCCAGGAGAGGTCCTCCCAGGGGGCCTTCTGCGCGTCGGGGCCCTGGAAGTAGGTGCCGAGGTAGCCGTCGGGAGCCTGGGCGGCCTCGATCAGCGCGACGCTCTCCTCGTAGAAGTCCTCGCACGCGCGGGCGTCGCCGGCCTCGCCGGCGTCGCGGGCCAGCTCGTACACCAGGCCCTCGAGCGTCTTGTAGACGTCCGTGTCCAGGAACGGGTACCGGCCCCGGTACGGCTCGGCCTCGGCTGCCCCGGTCGACCCGGCCGTCACGCGGCGGAAGTTGTCGAGGTTGCCCGCCTGACGAATCTCGTGGGCGGCGTGCGGCAGCGTCGCCGAGCGGTTGCGGTCCTGCCACGCGGTGAGCAGGCCGGCGCCCGTGAGCCGGGCCTCCCGGCTCCCCAGTGACCGCCCGACCACGCCCACGCCGCGCACGGCGGGCGCCCCGCCCGTGTGCCGTTCCCCAGAGGTCATACGCTCAGCCTTTCGCCTCGCTGAAATGTACAGGGTGACATTGCACTGGTACTGATATCTCTGCGGTTATCAAACGCGTAACGTTCTGGTTACGTCCCTGTCCGGGGAGCCCTCCCGAGCACGCTCGGCTAGCGTCCCCAGCGACAGCCGGAGGTCACCGGAGGGACGAGGGAAGGGCACATCCGTGGCGAGCAAGGTCCACTTCCTGCCGAAGGACGTCGGCAGCCTCAGCGGCGGCCCGCCCCCCGGCGCCCGCCCCCACCCGCCCGGCACCCTCTTCGTCCTCGGCGCGCAGGGCGGCATGAGCGTGGAACCCGACGCGGGGTTCCGGCTGCTGTTCGGTCGGGACGAGCCGGAGGTCCACGTCTGCGTGGGCCTCGGCGACACCTACGTCAGCCGCCGGCACGGCCTCATCACGCGCCAGGACTCCCGCTGGCTGCTGACCAACACCGGCAGGCGGCCGATACGCCTGGCCGGGTCCCGGCTCGTGCTCGGCGGGGACCAGGCCGAACTCCCCCTCGGCTACACGCCGCTGTTCATCCTCGCCCCCCGGCAGGAGCACCTCCTGGAGGTCCGCGTCTCCGCCTCGGCCTCGCCCCCCGGCCCCGGTTCCGGGCACGGCTCGGGCTACGGCGAGGACGTGTGCGAGGCGAGCACCGCCGAGGACCCGCGCGAACTGGACGACACCGAGCGGCTCGTGATCGCCTGCCTCGCCCAGCGGTACCTGCGCAACGAGCCGCAGCCGCAGCCGCTGACCTGGGCTCAGGTCGCCGAGGAGCTGAACGGCCTGCGGCGCGGCGCGGACACGGACCGGCCGTGGACCCAGAAGCGGGCGGCCCACGTCGTCGCCAAGGTGCGCCGGGAGCTGAGCCGGAAGGGCGTGTACGGACTGGTGGAGTCGGAGGTGCCGCCGCCCGTCGGCAACGCGCTCAACCACAACCTCATCATCGACCTGCTCACCACCGTGACCATCGGCAAGGACGATCTGGGGTTGCTGCGCGGCGCCGGCGAGTGAGCCGTCCCGTGGCGCACTGACGGCCGCCGGCGCGCTCCCTCACCCCGCGCGCCCGGCCCGGGCGCCCGGCCCGCCACCTCCCGCCCCCCACACCCCGCCGAGGCGGTAGCTTCGGGTTCACGCGGCGCGCTCGGGCGCGTGCGGTGCCGGGCAGGGGTGAGGAGACGAACGGTGCGTGCCGGGGTGAGGATCGCGGGCCGCTACGAGCTGCGCAGGCCCGTCGGGGAGGGGCGCGGCGGCGCGGTGTGGCTCGCGCACGACGTGATGGTCGGCCAGGACGTGGCGCTGAAGCCGGTGTTGATCAGGGGAGACCGCGAGCGGGCGCTCAAACGGCTGCGGGCCGAGCCGCGCGCCCTGGCGCGCTTCCGGGACCACCCGCACGTCGTGACCCTGTACACCACCGAGGAGTCCGACGGCTTCTGGCTGGTGATGGAGTACGTGCCCGGCGGCGGCCTGTCCGGCGAGCGGTTCTCCCCCGTCCGCGCCGCACGGCTGGGCGCGCAGATCGCGGACGCGCTGGTCGACCTGCACGCGGACGGCATCGTGCACTGCGACCTCAAGCCGGCCAACATCGGCTACGGCCGGCGCGGCGAGGCGAAGCTGCTGGACTTCGGCGCCGCCTACCGGCTGAGGCGGCACCAGACGATCTCGCCCAACGGTCCGATCAGCTACACACCCGGCTTCGTCGCCCCCGAACTCGCCCTCTACCGCATCCCGATGCCGGCCTCGGACGTCTTCAGCCTCGCGATGACGCTGCACGCCCTCGTCGCGGGCAGGCCCGCGCCCACGCCGATGAGCGCGGACGAGGTCGTCGAGCTGGACCAGGAGGCCGTCGGGCCACTGGGGCCCGCCCTGAGCGCGATGCTGCACTACCACCCCGAGCGCAGGCCGGACGCGGCCGAGGCGAAGCGGCTGTTGGAGGCGGTCGTGGGGCCGCCCGCCGCGTCCACGCACGTCTCGCTCACCCCTTTTCCGGACGCGGGCCTGGACGTGGACCTCTTCGGGTCCGCGTCCGCGTCCGTGTCGGAGCCGGGGCCCGGGGCCGGGCCCCGCCAGGGGCCTGAGCCCTCGTCCGCCTCCGCGTTCCGGCCCGATGCCCCGCCCGACGCCCGGACCGGTGGTCCGGCCGGCGGGCCACCCGAGGTCCCGCCGGTCCCGGCGGTCCCGGACGCCCGCTCGGCGTCGGCCTCGGTGGCCGCCCGCGCGCCCCGGCCGGGCGCCGCGCCCGCCCCCTCGACGCCACCGCCGCCGCCGCCGTCTCCGCCCTCGACCCCGCCTCCTCCTCCCGCCACCCCGCCGCCCGCGTCGGCCCCCTCCGTCCCGCCCGCGACGTCGCCCGGCCGCGTCCGCCGGCGCGTCCTCCTCACGCTCGGCGGCGTCGCCGTGGCCGTGGCGTCGGTCCTCGCCGCCGCCGCGACGGACCTCCCGCCCCTCTTCGACGACGGCCCGGGCGAGGCCACCTCCCAGCCCGGCGACCCGGGCCAGCCCGGCGGCGGCGAGGGCGGGGTCCGCACCGCCCCGCCCCGGGCGTTCGAGCGCGAGGCCGCCCACACCATCCCCGTCCAGAGCGCCGACCACCCGCCCCTCGCCGTCCACGGCACCACCGTGTGGCTCACGGAGAACGAGCGCGTGACGGTCAGCGACCTCGTCACCGGCGAGCCGCGCGCCACGGTCGAGCCGGAGAACCCCCCGCTGTACCGGGCGTCGGGCGGGGCGCCCGAGCACGAGCTGAACCCCCCGGAGCCGACCGAGATCGACGGCGAGCCCGTGATGGTCGCGACCATCCCCGTCCTGCTGCCCGAGGGCAGCGCCGGGATCGAGGTCATCACGGCACGGGCCACCGACGCCCGGGTGCTGGGGCGGGTGACGATGCCGCTGGGTGGGCTGCCCGAGGGCCGGCTGGGCGCCTCGGTGTGGAACGGCACCCACGACGGCGTGGCCCCGGTGCAGTGGACCGTCGACGGCAACCTCCAGGGCACCGCTGCCGTCGACGTGGTGGAGGGCACGGTGCTGTGGGAGCGTCAGGACTTCCGCGTCGTGGACGGCTACGGCGGGCACCTCCTCGGCTTCGGGTACGACGCCGAGCGGGAGCTGTGGCACATGCGGGGGGCCAGCCTCACCACGGGTGAGGACGTGTGGAGCGTGGAGGTCGGGGACTGGCGGACGCTGCCCACCTGGGGTCCGTGGACCGGCGTCGAGTCCAGCACGTTCGGCGCGGGGATGCCGCTGCTGGAGATCGCCACGGGGCACTTCGTCCTCCAGGGCCAGGTCGACCTGGCGGGCGTCGAGGAGTGCTGGCGCGGCGGCGACGTCGCCGTCTGTGCCGGTGACGACGCCCTCGCGCTCGACGTCGCGGCCGGCGAGGTGTTGTGGGAACGGACCGCGTGGCACGGCGAGGTCACCGCCGCCTTCGGGGACCTGCTCTACGTCAGCCGCAACGACGGGCCCGTCGTCCTGGACGCCCGCACGGGCGACGTGGTCTCCACCGACGCCGGCGTCGCGCCCGACCTGGTCACCCCCTACGGTGGCCTGGTCTTCACCGACACGGGCGTGAACGTTCACCTCGCCCGCTGACGGGCGGCCGCGCCCCGTTCGACGCCGGCCCACCGCCCGCCCCGCGCCCGTGGCCGAGGTGACGCCCCCTCCGCCACCCAGCGGCGATCGCGCCACGTGTCCACGGGATTACGCACCGAGGGCTTCCGGTCGCGTGTGGCCCGCCACCACGCCGCGATGTCGACCGAACGCGAACGGTGACCGCCCTCGGCGGCGGGCGCCGCGAGGGCTGGCAAGCCCGAGAACGCGTCAGATTCGGGCGGCGGCGCCCCCTCGGCCACGGCCCCTGACGTGCGGTCACGGCTCGCGGGGCACTCCGTGGCCCCTTCCGGATCCGGCCGTCGGTTCCCCGTCGGAACAGCATGTGAAACGGGTGTCCGAAAAGGCCGGTGCCCGGCGCGTTCCCGTCCCCCTCCGGTCCTTCTGTCAAGACCGTGCCAGCGGCCATTCTGTTCCGGTCCCTCGGATCTTCTTGTCTCCGCGATAGGGGTCGCGTTCAATCGGTGCCGTGACACTCGACACCCGCGAAAACTCCCGTGTTCTCAACGAGTCGTCAGACGGCCGGACGAGTCCCGTCCGCTCCTACACCGAATGGGATCCGCTGGAGGAGGTCATCGTCGGAATCGTCGACGACGCCTCCTTTCCGACGTGGCACATGTCGCTCCCTCCCGTTCTTCCCTCCCACCAACACGCGACCTTTCGCAGCCAGGCGGGACGTCCGTTTCCGCCGCACCAGATCGAGGCCGCGCGTCGGGAACTGGAGGAATTCGTCCGCGTTCTCGAAGGTGAGGGGGTGACGGTCCGCCGCCCCGAGCCCATCGCCCAGCGCCAGACGTACAGCACCCTGGACTGGTCGAGCACCGGCATGTACGCGGCCATGCCGAGGGACGTCCTGCTCGTGGTCGGCGACGAGATCATCGAGTGCCCCATGGCCTGGCGCTCCCGGTACTACGAGACCCTCGCCTACCGCCCCCTGCTGAAGGAGTACTTCCACGGCGGCGCCCGGTGGAGCGCCGGGCCCAAGCCCGAGCTGCGGGACGCCCAGTACGACCACGGCTGGGTCGACCCCGGCGAGGACGGGCCCGCGCGCCTGGTGGTGACCGAGTTCGAGCCGACCTTCGACGCGGCGGACTTCACGCGCTGCGGCCGGGACATCATCGCCCAGAAGAGCAACGTGACCAACGAGTTCGGCATCGAGTGGCTGCGACGGCATCTCGGCGACGACTACCGCGTCCACGTCTTCGAGTTCGACGACCCGCACCCCATGCACATCGACGCCACGCTCGTCCCGATGGCCCCGGGAAAGCTCCTCGTCAATCCCGAGCGCGTGCGGAGAATCCCGAAGCTCTTCAAGGGATGGGACGTGATGGAGGCGCCGACCCCCGTCATTCCCGACCACCACCCGCTCTACATGACCAGCAAGTGGATCAACATGAACATCCTCATGCTGGACGAGGAACGGGTCGTCGTGGAACGTCAGGACGAGCCGATGATCGCCGCGATGAGGAAGTTCGGATTCACGCCGATCCCGTGCGACTTCCGCAACTTCAACAGCTTCGGTGGCTCCTTTCACTGCGCCACCCTCGACGTGCGGCGGCGCGGCACGCTCACGTCGTACTTCTAGCGTCCCTCGACGAGGACACGAAGAGAGAAGAGAGGAGGACAGCGGAATGCGCACGACGCGCGTATGGCGCAACACGCCGAAGGACGCGATCCTGCTGGCCCTGAGCGTCGCGCAGCTCGTCACGACGCTCTGGCTCGCCGCCCGCTTCGACGACCCGTCCCCGGCGGGCTGGGCCGTGGGCACCGCGCTGCTCGCGGTGATGACGGCCTACAACATCATCGTCATCTCCCACCTGTTCACCCACGTCCCCTGGTTCGTCTCCCACCGGCTGAACGCGGCCGTGTCGCTGCTGAACTCGGTCAACATCGGCCAGTCCGTGCAGGCGTACCAGCTCACCCACGTCCGCAACCACCACCGTTTCAACAACGACGCCAAGTCCGCCGACGGCACCACCCGCGACACCACCTCGACCTACCGCGACGGCGAGGACGGCGAGCACGCCCCGCTGGTGCCCTACGCCGTCGGCGGGGCCCTCTCCTCCCTGCTCACCCGGGCCAGGGAGGTGGGCCAGGTGGTCCGCCTGTGGCGGGTCGGCCCCGCCGAGACCGCCCTCCACGCGCTGGCCTCGCGCCGCGAGGCGCGCCGCCGGCGCGAGCTGCGGCAGATCCAGGCCGACCGCGCCGCCCACGTCCTGTCGCTGGCCGTCTTCTGCGCGATCTCCTGGCAGTGGACGCTGCTGAGCTACCTGCCGGCCTTCCTCGCCGCGCTCACCATGGTCAACGTCCAGAACTACTACCGGCACTACGGCGCCAACCCGGCGGAGCGCGCGGCCGACTCCGTCAGCCACTACGGCCGGCTCTACAACCTGCTGACCTTCAACGACGGCTACCACCAGGAGCACCACCTGAGCCCCGGCGCCCACTGGTCGAGGATGCCGACGGTCCGCGAGCGCAACCGCGACAAGCTCGCGGCCCAGCCCCGCATCGTCAGCCCGGTCCCGGCCATGCTCGGCTTCCTCGACCGCCGCCGCCCCCTGCTCCACCGCGCCTCCTCCGCCGGGGCCGGCGCCGACAGCACCGGGGGGACGCCGTGACCGCCCCGGCCGCCTCCACCGAGGCCGAGGGCCGGGCGGTCACCGGCCGGGCCCTGCCGCCCGACGGCTTCCGCGCCCACGTCACGACCGGCGTCCTCGACGTCGACGCGGTCCACGCGGTCCTGCGCGGCGAACTCGCCGCCTACCGGGTCGTCGACTTCCTGACCGCGCGGGACGCCGAGCGGATCGTCGCCAACTTCTGGGGCTCCGGGCGCCGCACGCCCCGCTACGGCGACGGCGAGGACGGCGTCGAGGGGTACTTCCTCGGTCCCTCCCACATCGAGAAGACGACCGAGGAGTACCTGACGGCGGTGGAGGACTCGGCCGACGCCGTCCACGCCCTGTACGAGGGGGCGGAGAACCCCGTCGCGGCGGTGCGTCACGCGCTGGTGGCCCACGGCCGGGTCGCACGAGCCAGGCCCGCCGCGCACGAGGGGCGCCTCGCCGGGGACTCCAAGGCGGTCTGCTGGAACCAGACCGGCGCCTACCAGCTGATGCCGCACGACGACCTCGCGCAGCTCAGTGACCCGCTCCAGGCCGGCTTCGAGATCCAGCGCCTCACGCGCGTCATGGCGGTCAACGTCTACCCCAGGGTGCCCGAGGGCGTCGGCGCGCTGCGGCTGTGGAACGTCGAGCCCGACGACGCGAGCCGGGCCGCGCTCGGCCTGACCCACAGCGGCTTCCCCTACCCACCCGACCTCCTCGACGACCACGCGAGCCTGACCGTCCCGGTCCGCACCCGCGACCTGTGCGTCATCAACGGCAACCTCGTCCACGCCGTCGTCGGCGGCGGCGGAACGGGAACGCCGGGCGGGCCACGGGAGAAGCGGCTGCTGCTGACCTGCTTCACCGCCCTGAACGACCGGAACGAACTGCTCTGGTGGACCTAGCGCGGGCGGGGACGGCGACACCCACGCCGGTGCGTTGGACGGCCGACGCGCCGCACCGCGCCCCACTCCTCCCGGCGCCTCAGCCCTCCCGCGACGCCCCGTTCGGCGTCCCGGCACCGGACCCGGCCACGGTCGTGGTCTCGACCCCGGCTCCGGCTCCGGCTCCGGACCCGGCCACCGTCACGGCCTCGACTCCGGCGGTCAGCCGCGACTCGGCCAACGCCAGTCCGGCGATCGCCGTCAGCAGCAGCACCGTGCCCACCACCGTGGCCACGGTGAGGGTCTCGTCGAGCAGCACCACGGCGAGCGCCGCCGCGCTGACCGGCTCGATCAGCATCACCACCGCCGCCGTGGCCGCCCGCACGGCCGCCGTCCCCGCGAAGTACAGCGGGTAGGCGAGCGCCGTGGTGACCGCCGCCACGTACAGCATCATCCCCACCACGCGCGCCGGTTCGTCGGTCTGCGGCCACAGCCCCTCGGCCGCCGCCAGCGGCAGCATCAGCGCCGCCCCGATGCCGAAGGACCAGACGGTCAGGGTGTACGGGTCCTCGCCCGCGCCGTGCCGCCCCGTCCACCGGCCCAGCACGTTGGCGACGGCGTACCCGGCGGCGGACAGCAGCGCCCAGGCCACGCCGAGGGGACGCACGACGCTGGTCTCGTTGCCGAGCACCAGCACGGCCAGGCCGAGGAGCGCGCCGCCGACGGCCAGCAGCCCGACCCGGCCGACGCGCTCGCCGAGGAAGAGCCGCCCGCCGGCGGCGGTGAACACCGGGGCGGCGCCGAGGGTGACGATGGTGCCGACGGCCAGCCCGGTGTCCCGCACCGCGCCGAAGTACGCCGTCTGGAAGACGGCCAGCCCCAGGCCGGTGCCGGCCAGCAGCAGCGCGCGCCGCCGCAGCGGCGGGCGCGGGGTGGTGCGGGGTGGCCGGCGCCGCCGCAGCACGCCGGCCGCCAGGAGCAGCAGCGCCATGCCGCTGAGGAACCGCCAGAACGACACGGCCATGGGGCCGAAGTCGCTGGAGCGGTAGACGATCTCGACGGCGGCGCCCGTGGTGCCCCACGTCACGCCGGCGACGGCGAGGTAGCTCAGGCCCCGCCCGACCGACAGCGACGGCCGCCGGGCGCCGGCGGGCGGCGCCCCGGACGGAAGGGCCGCCGGGGCGGGACTGGTGGTGGGGGTGGAGGCGGTGGTGCTGGCAGGCGACGTGCTCGCGTTGGACGCGTTCGACACGGATGACTCTCCCGACGGAAGCTGAGTGGTCGTGGACTCCCTGACGCGGGCACAACCAGCCGGCGCGCCCACCGCGAGGGGCGGACGCGCGGATGTCGGTGGGCCCGCTCAGCGGGCCGGAGGCGAGAGCACTGCCATGCGCATGCGCGTCACCCTACACGGCGTGCGAGCGCGAGAGTACGGTGCGCGCCCGCCACCACGGCCGGGTCGACGAAGCGGCCGTCGGGCAGCGCCATGGCGCCGACGCCCGGCGCGGACGCGACGGCGGTGACGATCTCCTCGGCCGCCGCCACCTCGCGGCTGCTGGGCAGGTACGCCCGCTCGATGACCGGGAGCTGGCGGGGGTGGATCGCGGCCCGGCCGAGGAAGCCGAGGCTCCGGCCGGCCGCGCAGGAGCGGGCCAGGCCCTCGACGTCGCGGACGTCCGGATAGACCGACTGGGGCGGCGACGGCAGCCCCGCCGCGCGGGCGGCCAGCACGACACGGCCACGCGGCCAGGCCAGCGACGCCTCGTCGCCGAGGGGCACGCCGAGGTCGGCCCGCAGGTCCGCCTCGCCCAGCGCGATGCCGGCCACCGCCGGATGCCCCGTGGCGATGGCGTGGGCGTGCTCGACGCCCAGCGCGTTCTCCAGCAGCGGGTACAGCGCGGGCGTCGGGGCGTCGGGGCCGAGCCAGCCGAGGAGGCGCTCCAGTTCGGCCGCGCACGTCACCTTCGGCACGCGCAGCGCGGCCAGGCCCGGCAGCGGCGCCAGCCGGCGGACCTCGGCGGCGGCCAGCGGTGAGTCGAGGGCGTTGATCCGGACGTGGACCGGCACCTCGTGGCGCCGCGTCAGCAGCTCGGCGGTGGCGTCGAGGGCGTAGCCCTTGCGGTCGGCGGCGACCGCGTCCTCCAGGTCGACGATCACGACGTCCGCGCCGGAACGCAGGGCGCCGGCCACCCGCTCCGGCCGGTCCCCGGGCACGTACAGCCAGGTCAGGACGACCTCGCCCGACCGTTCTGCGCCGTTCACAGCGCGCCCTCCCGCCGCAGCCCCGCGATCTCCTGCTCCCGCAGGCCGAGTTCGCCGAGGACGGCCTCGGTGTCGGCGCCGTGGGGCCTGCCGGCCCAGCGGATCGCGCCGGGCGTCTGGGAGAGGCGGAAGAGGACGTTCTGCATCCTCACCGTGCCGAGCTCCTCGTCGGGCACCTCGGTGATGGAGCCCAACGCCCGGTACTGCTCGTCGGCCATCACGTCCCGCACGTCGTAGATCGGCGCCACGGCCGCCTCGGCCTTCTCGAAGGCGGCGACGACCTCGTCCCTGTCGCGGCGGGCGATCCACGAGGCGACGGCCGCGTCCAGCTCGTCGGCGTGCGCGGCGCGCCCGGTGCCGGTGGCGAACCACTCCTCCTCGGTGACCTCCGGCCGCCCGACCAGCCGCATCACGCGTTCCGCGATCGACTGCGCGGAGGTGGAGACGGCGACCCACCGGCCGTCGGCGGTGCGGTAGGTGTTGCGGGGAGCGTTGTTCGTGGAGCGGTTCCCGGTGCGCGGCTGGACGTAGCCGAGCTGGTCGTACCAGACGGGCTGCGGCCCGAGGACCGTCAGGATCGGCTCGATGATCGCCATGTCGACCACCTGGCCGCGCCCGGTGCGCTCGCGGCCGGCGAGCGCGGTCATCACGGCGTAGGCGGTGGTCAGCGCCGCGATGGAGTCGGCCAGGCCGAACGGCGGCAGCGTCGGGGGCCCGTCCGGCTCGCCGGTGATCGCGGCGAAGCCGCTCATGGCCTCGGCGAGCGTGCCGAAGCCGGGCCGGCGGGCGGCCGGGCCCGTCTGGCCGAAGCCGGTGACGCGGGCCAGCACCAGGCGGGGGTTGGCGGCGGACAGCTCCTCCCAGCCCAGGCCCCAGCGCTCCAGGGTGCCGGGGCGGAAGTTCTCGACGACGACGTCGGCGGTGGCCGCGAGCCGCAGCAGGACGTCCCGGCCGCCGGGGGTGGACAGGTCGAGCGTCATCGTCCGCTTGTTGCGGCCCAGCAGCTTCCACCACAGGCCGACGCCGTCCTTGCTGGGGCCGTGGCCACGGGAGGGGTCGGGCCGGCGCGGGTGCTCGACCTTGATCACCTCGGCGCCGAAGTCGCCGAGGAGCGTGGCGGCGAGCGGGCCGGCGAAGAGCGTGGCGAGGTCGAGCACGCGCAGCCCCGCCAACGCGGCCGGGCCGTCGGGGGCCGCGTGGGGGGCCCCGGAGGCGTCCGGGGTGTCGGGGGCGTCGGGGGTGTCGTGCGCGGGTGCGGCGGACGCCGCGTCAGGTGCGGGGTTCGTCATGCTTCCTGCTTCTGCTGGTGCGTGTCCTGCTGGGTGTCGTGGAGGGCGTCGATCTCCTCGCGGGAGGGCATGGCCGAGGAGGCGCCGGGCCGCTGGACGCACAGCGCCGCCGCCGCGGAGGCCCACGCCATGGCCTCCCGCATCGGCCGCCCCTCCCCGAACGCCGCCACCGCCAGCGCGCCGACGAACGCGTCCCCCGCGGCCGTGGTGTCCACCGCGTGGACGCGGTGCGCGGGCACGGCCACCGGCTCGGGCGCCTCGCGCGAGACGTGGAGGCTGCCGGCCTCGCCGAGCGTCACCACCACCTCCGGCACGTGCTCCAGCAGGGCACGCGCCGCGCGGCGCGGGTCGTCGTGGCCGGTGAGCGCCGCCGCCTCGTGCTCGTTGGGGACCAGCAGGTCCGTCAGTGCCAACAGCTCCCTCGGCAGCGGCTCCTCGGGCACGGGCGCGGGCGTCAGCACCGTGCGCACCCCACGGGCGCGGGCGGCGCGGGCGCCCGCCACCACGCCCGCCAGGGGCAGCTCCAGCTGCATCAGCAGCGCGCGGGCCGAGCCGAGGCGCTCGGCGTCGCCCGGGGCGAGCCCGGTGACGGTGCCGTTGGCGCCGGGCACGACGACGATCGCGTTGCCGCCCTCGTCGTCGACCACGATGTGCGCGGTGCCGCTCGGGCCGGGAACGGTCCGCAGGCCCTGGGTGTCGACGCCCGCCTCGGCCAGGGCCGCGCGCAGCCGGGGCCCGAAGTCGTCGTCGCCGACAGCGCCGACCAGGGTGACGAGGCCGCCCGCGCGGGCGGCGGCGACGGCCTGGTTGGTGCCCTTGCCGCCGGGGACCGTGCGGAAGGAGCGGCCGGCGACGGTCTCGCCGCGGCGCGGCGCCCGCGCCACGTAGGCCACGAGGTCCATGTTGGTCGAGCCGAGGACGGCGACCGCCGGGCGGGGCGCGTCCTGCGCGGGGTGTCGTGTCATGCGGAGACCTCCAGCGTGCGGGCGGCGAGTTCGTCGAAGCCGACCCCGTCGAAGCCCGTGACCGAGCTGGCGAGCCGGTTCTTCAGCGGGCCCGCCAGCCGGGGGTCGACCGCCTCGGGCGAGCCGGCCAGCAGCCCGGCGATCGAGCCGGCCGTCGCCCCGTTCGAGTCGGTGTCCCAGCCGCCGGAGACCACGAGGGAGACGGAGGCGGTGAGGTCGCCGTCGGCGTGGGTCAGGGCGGCGGCCAGCAGCGCGGCGTTCGGCAGGACGTGCACCCAGTGGTAGCCCAGCTCGTCGGCGTAGCGGGCGTGGAGGCGGTCCACGACGGCGTCGAAGTCGCCCGCGAGGGCCGGGTCGCGGGCCGCCGCCACGCCGAAGCGGACGGCCTGGGCGTACCGGGAGTCCGGCGGCACGACGGACAGCCCGGCGCGCAGGCAGGCGTGGACGTCGCTGGTGCCGCCCGCCGCCTCGGCGACGGCCGCGGCCACGAACATCTCGCCGTAGACGCCGTTGGCGGTGTGGCTGAGCACCGCGTCCCGGTGGGCGAGCTCCGCGGCCCTGCCGGGGTCCCCCGGGTGGGTCCAGCCGAAGACGTCGCCGCGGATCTGCGCGCCGATCCACTCGCGGAACGGGTTGTGGTGGCTGGCCGTCAGCGGCGGCTCGACGCCGGCCAGCAGGTTGCGGTACGCGACCCGCTCGGCGGTGAAGGTGCGGCCGGCCGGCAGCTCGTCCAGCCACAGCCGGGCGACGTCGTCGGTGGTGAAGTCGTCGCCGTGACGGGACAGGAGCAGCAGGCCGAGGAGCGGGTAGTTGAGGTCGTCGTCCTCGGGCGCGCCGCCGAGGGTCTCGGCGAGCGCCACGGCGGCGGCGCGGCGGTTCCACGGGTGCGCCGCCAGCACGTCGGGCGGCACGCCCACGGCGGTGAAGTACGCGCGGGGCGGCCAGTTCCCCACCGCGCGGCCGAGGGCGCGGATGCCCGTCAGCGTCACCTTCTCCACGGGCTTGCCCAGCACGCAGCCGACGGCACGGCCGAGCCACGCGGCGTGCAGCCGGTCCAGCAGAGAGCTCCCGCCCTCCCGCGCGCCCGGCCGCGCCGGGCTCGGCCAGTCGGGGCAGGCGGCCCGGATCGCGGCGAGGTCGGTGGGCTCGCTGTCGGCCATCGGCGAGGGCAGCGCCGCGAGCTCGTCCAGCAGCCGCAGCGCCATCGCGCGGAGCGTCGGCCCCGCGCGGCCGGGCGAGGCGCCGGCGCGGTCGGGGGCGAGCCGGCCGCCGGCGGCCAGCCAGCGGCGTTCGACGTCGGCGGCGTCGCGGCCGTCCTGCGCGGCCTGCCGCAGCTCGTGCCCGAGGAGATCCTCCGGCTGCACCCACGTCAGACGCAGCATCACGCCTCACCGCCGGACCGCTCGTTCGCCGCCGGGCCGGGCGGCGTGCCGGGGGCCGGCTCCGTGAGCGCCGCGAAGCGGTCCTCGTGGGCGCGGCGGCGCTCGACGTCGCGGGCGAACACCTCGCGCGCCACCGAGGCCAACGCCTCGGCGGGGGCGCGCAGGTCCAGCCGGCTGGCCCGCGCCACCTCCCCGCTCCACTCCTTCGGCACCACGGCCTCGCCGCCCAGCGCGCCGGCGATGGCGCCGCTCATCGTGGCGATCGAGTCGCAGTCCCGGCCGTAGTTGACCGAGCCGAGCACCGCCTGGCGGAAGTCGCCGCGCGCCACGACGAGCATCCCGAGCGCGATCGGCAGCTCCTCGATGGCGTGGAGACGGGAGGGGCGGCGGGCGGCGAGCGAGGGGTTGCGGTAGTCGGGGCCGACCGTGTCGAACGGCTCCACCGCCGCGCGCAGCGGCCCCAGCGCGTCGGCGAACGCGTCGTGCCGGGCGGCCTCCTCGCAGACCGCCTCGATCGCCGGACGGGTGCCGTCCTTCGCGAGCCGCAGCGCCTCGCCGACCACCGAGTCCGGTGTGGCGCCGGGCGCGCAGGCCGCCGCCACGGCCGCGGCGAGCACGGCGGCGGCCTCCCGCCCGTAGCTCGACTGGTGCGCGCCGGCGACGTCGAGCGCCTCGGCGTACGCGGCGTCCGGGTTCCCCGCGTTGACCAGGCCGACCGGCGCCATGTACATCGCGGCGCCGCAGTTGACGATGTTGCCCACGCCGGCCTCGCGCGGGTCGACGTGGCCGTGGTGCAGCCGCGCCACCAGCCACTTCTCGGCCAGGAAGATCCGTTGCAGCGGCAGCGCCTCCGCCTCCAGCTCCGGGATCCAGCGGGGGGTCCCGATCAGCTCGGGCACCAGGTGCTCGGCGATCGCGTACGCGTCGAGGTGGTCGCGGACCTTCTCGTAGACCCGG
This sequence comes from Streptomyces sp. 4N509B, assembly GCF_052245655.1. Lineage (NCBI taxonomy): Bacteria > Bacillati > Actinomycetota > Actinomycetes > Kitasatosporales > Streptomycetaceae > Streptomyces > Streptomyces sp. 4N509B. Next base: position 11,854 of record NZ_JBQQBZ010000044.1, on the reverse strand, counting down.
ACCAGGGCGTGGGTCATCAGGGTGTCGTCGGTGACGTGCCCGTCGCCCTTGTGGTACGGCGCGATCGGGCGGGCGGTGCGCCACTGGTCCCGGTGGAACGGCTCGACGATGCCCGTCACCCAGCCGCCGTGCCGCTCGACGATCGCCTCGGGCGACCAGCCCTCGACCGCCCCGCCGAGGGCGTCGCCGACGGCCGCCCCCACCAGGGCTCCCGCGGTGCGGTCCTCCAGCGACAGCGACCCTGGCGGAGAGGACGCGGAGGTGGGGGAGGAGGGGGTCGTGGAGGGGGGTGAGGCGGTCGGCGGGGTCATGGGGTGTGTCCTTCCGTGCGGGGGGGGGGGGGGATCGCGGCCAGACGCTCCGCGAGGTCGACGAGGTCGGCGTCGACCAGCTGCGGCAGCGCGCAGCCGGCCAGCACACGGCAGCGGTCCCGCCACTCCACGGGCAGGCTCTCGGCGCCGCCGACGACGCCGGTCAGCGCGCCGGCCAGCGCCGGGGCGGAGTCCGCCACCCGGGAGAGGCAGGCCGCGCTCGGCACCGCCCTGGTGAGGTCGCCGCGCGCCGCGGTGGCCACGGCCAGCGCCACGGGAACGGTCTCGGCGGCGGCGATGCCGTAGCTGTAGACGTGGTCGACGATCTCGTGCTCCAGCACCGGCACCAGCGCGAACGCCCCGCCCCTGGGGTCGACGGCGCGCGCGAGGTCGACGGCGCGGACCGCGTTGCGGCGGATCTCCGTGCCCTCGGGCAGCTGGCCGAGGGCGGCGTCGACGCAGCCGTCGATGCCGCCGCCGTCGAGGGCCACGGCCACGGCCGCCGCCACGGCGCGGGCGCCGTGGACTCCGTCGCCGTCCTGGGTGTACCGGGCGTCGAACTCGGCCAGCGCCGCGGCGGCGTCCGGGTCGCCGGGGTGGACGAGGGCGAGGACGGCGGCACGCACGCAGGCCGCGTCGTCGAAGTAGTGCGGGTTGTCGTGGCCGGTGGCGGGGGGCCGCAGGCCGGCGGCGAGGTTGCCCAGGCCCGCGCGGACCGAGATGCGGGCCCGCAGCGGGATCTGGGCCGACTCGATCTCGTCGGCGCGGGCCGCCGCCACCGCGACCTCCTCCGCCAGCCCGTTCCACGCCAACGCGAGCGTGGCGCGCACCCGCTGGTCGGGCGTCAGGTCGCTGCCGGCCGCGCCCGCCTCCGCCTCCGTCGCCGACAGCACCGACAGGGCGGTGAACGCGGCCCACTCGGCGTCGTCGGAGGGGCCCAGGCGCAGCGGCTCGGGGGGCTGGTTGAGGGCTATCGGGACCGGCAGCGTCGTCGTCGCGTTCTGCTCGGCGAAGGTGTCGAGCTCCCGGGTCAGCCGCCGGGTCCAGTCCGGCATCCGGGCGGCGCGGTGCCGTCCCGAGGGCCAGCCGGCGGCGTCGCCGGCGGCGATGCCGAGGAGCAGACCCTCGATCCGCCGCACCACTCCGGCCGGCGCGCCGTCCGGCGCCCCGGCGGGCGGCGCCGCCGCGCCGGGGGCCGGCACGCCCACGGCCCCGGGGGCGTCGGAGCCCGCCGTGGTGACACCGGCCGCCACGACCGGCGTGACGGGGCTGGCGTTCGCCGTGCGAGAGGTCGCACGCGCCATCGTCACGCCACCGCCCTTTCCCCGCCGACCCGTTCCTGCCCAGCGCGGGTCCCGGCCCCCGCCCCGGGCCGCTTCCCGTTGCGCTCCGTGCCGGCCGGCGCCGTGCCGTTCCTCCCCTCCCCGGCCCGCTCCTCCGGCGGCCGTCCCTCGTCGGGCGCGGGAGGGGGCGTCAGCCGGTCGGCGACCTCCAGCACGTGCCATCCCGCCGTCGACGGCAGGCAGTCGCCCCGCGCCGGGCCGATCGCCGCCGCCCACTCCGGGGGGATCGACCCCTCGCCCCGCAGGGCCCCGGACAACGCCCCCGCCACCGCCGCCGTCGTGTCCGCGTCCCGCCCCATGTTCACGGCCGTCGGCACCGCCAGGGCGATGTCGCCGCGCGCCGCCGCGAACGCGCCGAACGCCAGCCCCACCGCCTCCGGCGCCAGGTCCGTCCACGGATACCCGCCGATGACCGTCGCCGACCGCACCGCCCGCTCGATCGACAGCGGCGTGGCCTCCGGGTCCCGCCGCGCCAGCCGCGCCGCCGACACCGCCCGGTGCAGCGTCCGCGCCGTCCACGAGTCCTCCGGCACCACGGACAGCGCCGCCTGCACGACCACCTCCGGGTTGTGGCCGACCATGGCCGCGGCGACCCCCGCGGCCACGGCCCGCCCGCCGTAGATCCCCTCCCCGTCGTGCGACACCGTCCCGTCGATCGACACCAGCCGCGCCGCCTCCGCCGGCCGCCCGGCGGCGAAGACCCCGAACGGCGCCGCCCGCATCGCCAGCCCGTCACTCCACGCGTGCCGGTGCTGCGCCGTGATCGGCGCGGCCAGGCCCCGCCGGAGGTTCTCCAGCGTGCCGCGTTCGCTGAAGCCGGCGCCGCGGAACGGCCCCTCGTCCAGGTCGGCGATCCACCGGTGCCACGCCGCCTCCACGTCGGCCACCGTCAACGCCGAGCCGTGCCGCGCCAGCAGCAGGCCGGAGAAGATGGCGTACTCCGTGTCGTCCGTGCCGACCGGATCGTCGGCGACGAACCCCTCGATCCGGCCCCAGCGGCGCCGGATCTGCGAGGGCTTGAGGTTCTCGGCGGGTGACCCCATGGCGTCCCCGACGGCCAGGCCGAGCAGCGCGCCCCGGCCGCGGTCACGCGGCACGGGTACGACCGCGGCGGGCCGGGGGATCCCGGCCGCGCCGGCGGCGCGTGTGGCGGTGGAGGTCGGGGCGTCGGCGACGAGCTCCGCGGGGAGACCGGCGCCGGGGTCAGTGTCGAGACTGAGGCTCATGGCGTGTGCGGCTGCTTCCTTGAGGTGGTGGGGCCAGCGCGTTACCGCTGGTATCGGTCGAGGGTGCGGTTGCCGTCGTCGACCAACTCCTCCCGCAGGTCGTCGAGGTCCCCCGAGCCGGCGTAGAAGTCCTGGAACGCGGGCGTGGCGATCTTGTCCTTCCACTCGGGATAGCCCCGGACCCCGAGCACGGGGGAGGGCAGCAGCTCGGCGGCGACCTCGGCGCCGGTGCGCCAGCCGTGCTCCGTCGTGGTGAACGACGGATCGGCCAGCGCGGTCGCGCTCGTCGGCAGCATCCAGTCCCCGAGCGCGAGATCCACGGCGTGGTCGGGGCGCGTCAGGTACGCGATGAAGTCGGCGGCGGCCTGCTGGTGGTCGGAGTCCTCCGCCACGGACAGCGTCTGCGGCGCGACGCCCTGCGCCAGCCCGAACTCCCCGCCGCCCGTCGGCATCGGCAGCACCGTCCAGTCGAAGCCGTCGGGTGCCTGCTGCACCACCTGCTGGCGGTAGGAGAAGTTCAGCGGGAGCATGGCGTAGCGGCCGTCGAAGAAGCCGGGGAGGGTGTCGGAGCCCGACATGCCGAGGCTGCTGTCGGGCGCGGTGCGGTCCTCGGTGACCTGCCGGCGCACCACCTCCGCGACGGCCGAGTCCGCCGCGTCGTACCGGATGACGGGCTCGCCGCCGGCGTCCTCGTAGAACAGGCCGCCGCCGGTGGTGACCGAGAGGTTGACCGACTGGCTGACCGGCTCGCTCATCGACCACGCCACGCCGTAGGTGTCGGTGTCCCCGTCCCCGTCGGTGTCCCGGGTGAGGGTCCGGCTGGCGTCCTCGAACTCCGCCCAGGTCCACGGCTCCTGCGTGGTCGGGATCCGCACGCCGGAGTCGCGCAGCAGCTCCGCGTTGGCGATGAGGACGCGCGGCTCGTGGAGGAACGGCACGCCGTAGACGCCCGTGTGGCCGTCGTCGAGCTCGAACGTCGTCGTCCGCCAGGAGCTGTCGGGGATGTCGGAACGCGTCGTCTCGGGCAGCCGCTCCGTCAGGTCCGCGAGGTACCCGCCGTTGGCGAAGTCGATGAGGTCGGAGGCGTCGTTGTGGATGATGTCCGGCGCCTCGCCGCCCATGAACGACGTCAGCAGGTAGTCGTGGATGTTGGCCCAGTCGCCCTGGACGTACTCGACCTGGACGTCGGGGTGCTCGGCGTTCCACCGGTCCACCAGGGCCGTCGTCGCCGCGATCGACTCCTCCTGCCAGGCCAGGCTCAGGAACGAGAGCCGGACCGTGCCGTCGTCCCCGTCGTCGTCGCCGGCGCAGCCGGCCAGCAGGGCGGTGGCGAGCGCCAGGGCCGCGGCCCCGCGCGTGCGGGCGCGGGCTCGGCCACGGGGGTGGCGGCCAGGGGTGTGGCGGCCAGGGGTGTGAGGTGCGCGCATCAGCCCTTCACCGCCCCGGCGAGCATCCCGTTGACCAGCCGTCGCTGGAGCAACGCGAAGAACAGCAGGCTGGGCACGGTGGCGAGGAACGCGGCGGCGGCCAGCGGGCCGAGGTCCGCGACGCCCTCCGCGCCGATGAAGTGGGTCAGGATCACGGACATCGTCTGCTTCTCCGGGGTCTTGAGCAGCACGAGGGCGAAGAAGAACTCGTTCCACGCGGTGACGAAGGAGAACATCAACGTCGCCACCACGCCGGGCGCCAGCAGCGGCAGCACCACGCTGGTCAGCGTGCGCAGCCGCCCGGCGCCGTCCACCGCCGCCGCCTCCTCCAGCACGCGCGGCACCGCCCGCACGTAGCTGGAGAGCATCCACAGCGCGAACGGCAGGCACCACACCACGTACACCGCGACGAGACCGACCAGGGAGTCGATCAGCCGCAGGTTCCGCAGCACCAGGAAGAGCGGGATGATCACCAGCACCAGCGGGAACATCTGGCTGACCAGGATCCACGCCGTGCCCGCCCTGCTCACCCGCGAGCGGTGGCGGACCATCACGTACGCGGCGGGCACCGCGATCGCGACCGCGATGACGGCGGCGCTGCCGGCCGCCAGCAGGCTGTTGAGCGCGGAGCGCAGCAACGGCTGGGTGTCGAAGGCCGTGCGGTAGTTCTCCAGCGTCGGGTCCTGCGGCAGCCACGTCGGGTCGATCGAGCCGAGCTCCTGCGCCGGCTTCAGCGACGTCGAGATCAGCCACAGCAGCGGGAAGGCCAGGAAGACCAGGTACGCGGCGAGCGCCACGTACTGCCCGGCGCGGCCGGCTCGGCGGCCGAGGTCGCGGGACCTCGGGGAACGGGTACGGGGGGAACGGGTCCGGGGAGTGGTGGTGCTCATGCCGCGTCCTCCTCACGGAGCCGGTTGCGCAGGAAGACCGTCAGCAGCACCGCGACGACCGCGACCATCACCAGGCCCATCGCCGCCGCGTAGCCGAACTGCCCGTACCTGAACGCCTCCTCGTACGCGAACAGCGCCGGCAGCCGCGTCTCGCCGCCGGGGCCGCCCTGCGTCAGCACGTAGACCAGGGCGAAGGAGTTGAAGTTCCAGATGAAGTTCAGGGCCGTGATCGCGAAGACCACGGGGCGGATCGCCGGCCACGTCACCGTGGTGAAGCGGCGCCACACCCCGGCGCCGTCCAGGTGCGCCGCCTCCCGCAGCTCGTGCGGCACGTTCTGAAGCCCCGCCAGCAGCACCACCGTGGTCTGCGGCATGCCGGCCCAGACGCCGACGACGATCACGGCGGGCAGCGCGAGGGAGAGGTCCGTCAGCCAGTCGACCGTCTCGCCGTCCCCGAGGAGCCCGAGGCGGGAGAGCGTCTCGTTGAGGATCCCCGCGTCCTGGTGGTACACCAGCCGCCACATGATGCCGACGACGACCTCCGGCATCGCCCACGGCACCAGCGCCAGCGTGCGCGCCAGCCACCGGAAGCGGAGGTTCTGGTTCAGCAGCAGCGCGAGGCCGAGCGCCAGCAGGAACTGGAGCGAGGTCACGCTGAACGCCCAGACCAGGCCGACGCGGAAGGAGTCCCAGAACAGGTCGTCGTGGCGCAGGTCGGCGAGGTTGGCCAGGCCCACGAACCCGGTGGGCTCGGTGCGGCCGGCCTGCGCGTCCGTGAAGGCGAGCGATATGCCGTACAGCAGTGGCACCACGCTCAGCACGAGGATGGGCAGCAGGGCGGGCAGCAGCAGGAACCACGCGCCCCGGTCGAGCCCGAGCGCGCGTCTGCGCTGCTCGGGCGTGCGGGGCGGCGGTGTGCCGCGTCCGCCCTTGTCCGGGACGACGCTGTCCCGGTACGCGGTCGAAGTCATACGAACCTCACGTCGGCGGTCGGGCCCCGGGCTCCGTCGAGGCGCCCGGGTCGGTGGAGGCGCGCACCACCAGACGCGGCGGAGCCGTCGTCGTCCGGTGGCGGGGCCGGTCGGTCCCCGGGTCCCTACCCAGCTGTTCGAGCCGTTCGAGCCGATCGAGCAGCAGCTCGGCTGCGCGCCTGCCCCGCACACTGGACCGCAGGTCGACGCTGGTCAACGGCGGCCACGCCGCCTGCGCGAGACTGCTGTCGTCCATCCCCGCGACGGCGATGTCGTCGGGGATGCGCAGGCCGCCGACGTGCAGGGCCCGCAGCGCGCCCAGCGCCAGCTGGTCGTTGGCGCAGAAGATCGCGTCCGGCCGCTCGTCGGGCCCGAGCCCGAGCAGCCGCTCGGCCGCCACCGTCCCCGCGTCGATGCCGAAGTCCGTGTGCACCACCAGCCGCTCGTCGTACGGCAGCCCGCACTCGGCGAGGGCCGCCCGGTACCCGCGCTCGCGGTTGTGCCCCGGCACGGTGTCGGGCGGGCCGTTGACGAACGCGACGCGGCGCCGGCCCGTGGCGTACAGGTGCCGCACGGCGATCGCCGCCCCCGCCACCGAGTCCGCGCGCACGCTGTCCACCGGCACGTCCTCGGGCGGCGACCCGATCACCACGACGGGGCGGGCGGCGTTCGTCAGCGCCTCGATGTGCGCGTCCGTGACCCGGATCGGGCAGATGATCAGCCCGTCGCTCGTCCGGTCCCTGAGGCTGCGCACCACCGCGAGCTCGTCCTCGGCGACGGCGTCCGTGGAGTGCAGCAGCAGCCGGTACCCGGCCGCCTTCGTGACGGTCTGGATGGCGCGGACCATCGCCACGTACGCCGGGTTGCCGATGTCGGGGACGGCGAAGGTCAGCTGCCGGGTCCTGCCGTCCTTGAGCGAACGGGCCACCGCGTTCGGCACGTACCCGAGCTCGGCCGCCGCGCGCCGCACCCGCTCGGCGGTGTCACGCCGCGCCGCCTGGCCGTTGAGCACCCGGGAGACGGACGCGACGGAGACACCGGCGCGCTCCGCGATCGAGACGACCGTCGGCTGGCCGGGCGCGTCCCCACGCCCCTGTCCGCGCCCGTCTCCGGGCCCGCGACCACGCGACATCATCGTCACCCTTTGTCCCTTAACAGCCGATCGCCGTAAACGTTTCCAGCGGCTGTAATCGTTTACAGATAGTGCGCCCGGTGATCCCGTCGCGTCAAGGGGCATGGCCCCGTCAACGGGATGGGGGGCGCCGGGATGTGACCGCGCGTCACGAGAGGCCGGGGATACGACCGTTCCTGAAGAGGTCCACGAAGACCTGGTGGTCGGCGCGGGCGCGCGAGCCGTAGGCGTGGGCGAAGTCCACCAGCAGCTCCGCCAGCCCCGCCGCGCCGTCGCCGATGGCCGCGTCGATCGCCCGCTCGGTGGAGAACGGCACCAGCGAGTGCCCGCTCTCGTCGTCCGCCGCCGCGTGCATCGTCGCCGTCGCCCGGCCCAGGTCCGCCACCACCGCCGCGATCTGGGCCGGGTCGTCGATGTCCGACCAGTCGAGGTCGATCGCGTACGGCGAGACCTCGGCCACCAGCTGCCCGGCGCCGTCCAGCTCCGTCCAGCCGAGCCACGGGTCGGCGTGGGCCTGGAGCGCGCGCTGCGAGATCACGGTGCGGTGGCCCTCGTGCGTGAAGTAGGAGCGGACCCGCTCCTCGGTGATGTGCCGGGAGACGGCCGGGGTCTGCGCCTGCTTCACGTAGATGACGACGTCGTTCTCCAGCGCGTCGCTGTTCCCCTCCAGCAGGATGTTGAACGAGCGCAGCCCGGCGCTGCCGATCCCGATGCCCCGCCGGCCCACGACGTCCTTCACGCGCCGCGCGTCGGGCTGCGTCCGCCCCGAGGCCGGCAGCGTCGCCACGTACCCCTCGAACGCCGCCAGCACCGTCGCCCGCGTCGCCTCGTCGAGCTCGATGGCGCCGCCGCCCGGGGTGAAGCGCCGCTCGAAGTCCCGGATCTCCGTCATCGTCTCCAGCAGCCCGAACCGCGTCCGCGCGCGGGCGTGCCGCAGCGCGTCCAGCAGCGGGCCACGCGCGGTGTCGAGGGTGAACGGCGGCACCTCATCGTCCCGCGCGCCGCCGGCCAGGGCGGCGATCCGCTCGCGGTAGGCGGCGGCGTAGGCACGGACGAGGTCGCTGATGACGTCGTCGCTGAGGGCCTTGGTGTACCCGATGAGCGCGACGGAGGCGGCGAAGCGCTTCAGGTCCCAGGTGAAGGGGCCGACGTACGCCTCGTCGAAGTCGTTGACGTTGAAGATCAGGCGGCCGGTGGCGTCCATGTACGTGCCGAAGTTCTCGGCGTGCAGGTCACCGTGGATCCACACGCGCGCCGTCCGCTCGTCGAGGAACGGCCCCTCGCCGGCGGCCTCGCCGCGCAGGTCGTGGTAGAAGAGGCAGGCGGTGCCCCGGTAGAACGCGAACGCCGAGGCCGCCATCTTCCGGAACTTCACCCGGAACGCGGCCGGGTCCGCCTCCAACAGCTCCCCGAACGCGGCGTCGAGAACCCCGAGCATCTCCTCCCCGCGCCCGTCGTCCTGTGCCGCCATGGCGTTCCCCTCCACGTCTCCCACGTGTCCCCACGTCTCCCACGTCTCACGAGCCGATCCGGGGGCGACACTACTCCGGCGCCCGGCCACACGTTCGACGCCTCGCTGGGATGTGACGCAGCAGACCGCGGACGAGGGTCCCCGTCGGCGCCCGTTCCCCCGGCCCGAGGCCGCCCCGCCCGCACAGCACAAAGCCACCCATCCGCTCCGGATCCCCCGCCCCCCACGGCTCCACTCCGACCCCCTCCGGCTCCACCTCCCGCTCCACCTCCAACGACCGGTCCCTTCCCAACCACCCCCGCAACGGCATCCGCGCGGGAGTTCCTGTGACCGGTAGGGGGAAACGTCGCGGCAGCATATGGGGCATGAACCGTTTCGTTCGGCCGCTGTGGACGGTCGTCGTGCTGCTCGGCGTCGGACTGGTCGTCGGCGGCATGGTCGCGCGGATCGTCGGTGGTACGGGAGTTGACAACCGACCGGCGTTGGTGGGGGTCGTGCTGGTGGGGGTCTGGCTCGTCGCTCGGGTGGTGGTGGGCCGAGGGCTGGATGTGCCGAAGGGGGGCGGGCCCGGGCGGGCCGTCGGGCATGCCCTGGTGCTGGCGCTGGGTTTGCTGCTGGCTGTCTGTCCGTCCCGGGAGGCGATCGTCGATCGCGTGCAGGCGGTCGGGGACGACGAGCCCGCCGTCGACCTGCGCGAGCCCGAGGCGCTGGAGGCCGCGTTGGCGGCGCTCAGCGACCGCGCCGGGCATCGGCAGGTCACCAAGGTGACGATGAACGCGACGGTGGTGTGGGCGCGTGTCCCGGTCGAACCGGGCGAGCGGTGGGTGCGCCTCTTGGGCTATCAGCAGGGCGAGGTGACCGAGGCGGGGCGGGGCAACGACGCCATCCAACCGCTGTCGGCAGACGAGCAGTTCTCGATGGACGAGGTGGCGTGGGACGAGATCCTGCCCGCGTTCGAGCGGGCGAGGGCGGAGTACGTCGCCGAGAACGGGGAGGAGCCGGCCGGGGCCAGCGAGATCCATGTCCGGCGCGTCTGGGGCGACGATTCGCGGTCCGGGCCCGTGCGGATCGATTTCGCCCTGGTGGGCGAGGGGAGTTGGCGCTACTCGATGGAAGCCGACGGCAGCGGCCTGGCACGCGACCAGCACTGAGCCCCGGCCGCCGCCTCTCACTCCATGGGAAGTTCGGTGCTGATGACGTCCCCATCTCCTGGTGGAGGATGTGCCGGATGCCGCCGTGGGCGATGGCGAGGGGGCATGGAACGGTGCCGCCCCGGACCGCGCCGAGCTGGGGCCCTGCACGCGACCGCCGCCAGAGCGCCGGTGTACCCCCGCATCGGATTCGAGCCCAACTCGCCGGTGCACTTCTTCGGCCTGGCGGACTGAGCCCGTGACCTCGACGGGGCTCACCCACTCGCGTCAGCGGTCGGCCAGCCCGTTGATGTAACGCTCCACGTGGGTGTAGCCGGAGGCGTCGGTGTCGGCCGCGTCGGAGGGGTCGGCGGGGTCGAGGCCTTCGGCGGTCTCCCAGGTGTCCGGCATGCCGTCCCGGTCGCCGTCCTGCGGCGCGGTGCCGCCCTGGAGGTTGCCGAAGCCGCCGACGCTGGCCGGGTCGGTGATGATCGAACCCCTCTGGTTGATCACGTCGTTCACCAGGCGCGTGTCGATGGCGTCGCGCGAGAGCGAGGCGCCCGCGCCCGCGAGTACCGTCTCGTACGCCTCCTCGGGAGTCTGGACCGTGACCGAGGGGAAGTCGAACGGCTCGTCCATGATGGTCGCCGGGCCGAGGTCGGCGTCGGTGGCGGCGCGGCCGTCGAGTTGGCCGTCGACGTCGAGGTCGACGACGTTGTCCGCCGCGTGGATCTGGTAGTTGGCGTTGGCGCGGGTGAAGGGGGCCCCGGTCGTGGAGGGGCCGGCGAGGAAGTAGTTCCCGAGCGCGTTGGCGTTGGAGACGCCCGCCGAGTCGCCGAGGATGTAGCCGTCGGACCCCCAGTTGTAGACGAGGTTGTTGACGTACTGGAGCCGGCCCTTGGACTTGGGGTTCCTGGTCTTGTTGTGGATGTAGAGGTTGTGGCTGAGGGTCACGCCGTTGCTCTGCACCAGGCCGCCGCAGGAGTGCGGGTCCAGGCCCTCGGAGATGATCGAGTGCTGCACGGTGATGTCCGTGCTGTTGTTGATCGAGAAGTTCTCGTCGCGACCCCACGAGGCGGAGACGTGGTCGAAGACGATGGTGCTGGCGCCGTCCATCGTGACCGCGTCGCGGTTCTGGTCCGGCGTCAGGCCGTGGCGGAACCGCATGTGGCGGACGATGACGTTGGACGAGTCGGAGAACGAGACCTGGTAGCCGCGCGTGGCCACGCCGTCGCCCGGGGCCGTCTGGCCGGCGATGGTGATGTCGCTGGCGACGTGGAGCGGCGAGGCGAGGTTGATGTAGCCGCCGACGTCGAACACGACGATGCGCGGCCCCTCACTCACCGCGTCGCGGAAGGAACCGGAGCCCGAGTCGTTGAGGTTCGTGACGTGGTAGACCTCGCCGCCACGGCCCCCGGTCGCCCGTGCCCCGAAGCCCTCGGCTCCCGGGAACGCCACCGGGGTCTGGAGCGTGTCCGCGACCGTGCCGGCACGTGGTGCCGGAGACCCCTCCGCCGCGACCGGCAGCAGTGCGGCGGGCACGGCGACCGCCACGGCCACCCCCAGCACGACCGGCGTCTTCCTCCACCTGCGCGACTCGCCCATCACTACCTCCACTGCTCTCGTCACTGAGCGGGCTGTACGGGCGGCGTCCCGGCCGCCTGATGTGTTGTCGTAGCCGCGTCCCAGAAGGTTGCCGCGACGCCGATGGCCAACGCGCGGACGACCGCCGGGAGGGCGCGGCTATGGCGGCCGGGGATGTAAGGCGGAAACCGTTGGCCGTGTCATAACGGTGGGCTACGCTGGTGTCACGCTGTGACAGGGTGGCGTTGCGCCTCGGGGGTGGGGGTGGTCTGGTGGGGCTTGACGACGTGGTGGGGCGTCGGCGGGTGATCGATCCCGCGACGGTCGAGGGGTGGGCGGCGGCCAGTGGGCCGGCGATGCCGGAGCGGG